>CAZTFG010000102.1:0-8139 GCA_964612725.1 uncultured Lishizhenia sp.
GTTGTAGTAATCGTTGGTGTGGTAGAGACCTGAACTTTTCTATTTAATAAATTTGAATTTGTACAGCCCGATGGATCCGTAATATTTAGATTAACGGTATATGTACCAGCAGTATTATAAGTTGCTGATGCGGTTGTTCCATTACCAGTTGTCCCATTGCCTAAATTCCATTGGTATGTAGCACCTGTTCCACTAGTTGAGAATGTACCACTCCCTGTGAATGAAACAGATTGACCTTGACAAATTCGAATAATTCCATCTGCTTGAGGAGCTGGATTGGAAGAAACAAAATTAGAAGTTATTGTCTGACATGGTGAAATACAAGTGATAGCCGCAACCCAACCGGCATAGGTAACGCTTCCATCGGATGTAAATCTGAAAGTCAAACAACCACTTGCATTCGCTGCTGTTGCAGTTACAATTCCCGGACTTGTGGCACCAGTATACGCCCCAAGTGATGGAGCAGCCGTACTTGTACCGTCATATATTTGCAAGAAATCGAAATTATTTTCAAGAGAAAAAGCCGAGAAAGTAACACGAACTTTTGCTCCAGGAGTAGATGGACAAATGGTGTAAACAAAAGTTTGACTATTACCATAGTTGGCTCCTGCACCACCACTGTCATAAAAATTTCCAGAACATGCTGTAATAGATGCATTTGACATATTGGGACTTGGAGGCGGTGTTCCACATGCAATTGTTGCTGTCCATCCAGCACCAGTTACCGAACCATCAGATACAAAACGAATTGTAATACATCCAGATGCTGCAACAATAATTCCGGGTGAATTAGTACCACTATAAGTTCCTAACACAGGCGATGCAGTGGTTGTTCCATTGTAAATTGTTACCACATCAAACCCTGCTTCAGTTGCAAATTGTGTGAAATTCAAATAAATTGGCTGACCATTTCCAGAGCAAAATGTAACCGTTCTGTTTTGGCTGTTGGTATAGGCACCTGCAGAACCGCCACTATCATAAAATGTACCTGTGCAGCCTGTATAGGTTGTGGCAGTTAGAGGCATGTTATATACCTGAGCCTGAAAATCAGCTAAGGAAAAGAATATTATTAATATACTAAGTAAAAGTTGTTTCATATGCTTAGTGCGTTTGTACATTTAATTTTTCATACACGGGATGAATGGCGTATCCATCATTCCAATTAATCAATTGAAAAGTTGCTGGTAGAAATGTTTCCCCTGGTAAAATAGTAAATGGAGAAACCTCTTTACCATATTTTTCCTCAAGTTCGGATGCTGAAAATAACTCAACAATAATTTGATTTTTTTCAAAAAAAATGGTTCGGCGTTCATTTAAATACCTAAATTCATCCAATTGAGAAAATTCAAGTAATGCCGTTTTATAAATTCCTAATTCTTCATCTGATACTTTATCATCCATTGATGAAATATAAAATGAAAGTTTTTCTATGGACGCAGACTGAATTTGTTGCGCTTTTATTTTAGTATTACAGATGAAAAACAAAAGAAAAATAGATAAATAATAATATTTCATAAAAATTTTTATAGTTAAACGCAAGTTATTTTTTTGCGTTGCCAATATTAAAACTAAAATACATAAAAAAAGCCAGAAAAATCTGGCTTAATGAACAAATGTTATGTTTGAATTAGAATTCGAACGTCTCCATGAATTTTGTTGTAAAATTACCATTCCTAAAATCTTCATTATTCATCAGTTTTTGATGAAAAGGAATCGTTGTTTTTACACCCTCAATGATGTATTCATCCAAGGCTCTTTTCATTTTCAAAATTGCCTCCTCACGCGTCTGAGCAACCACAATCAACTTAGAAATCATTGAATCATAATTTGGCGGAATAGTATATCCGGAATATACATGAGCATCAATTCTTACCCCATGACCTCCAGGACAATGATATTCAGTGATTTTTCCTGGCGAAGGTCGAAAATCTGCATACGGATCCTCAGCATTAATTCGGCACTGAATAGCATGACGCATAACAGGATAATAGTTTTTACCCGAAATTTTCTCTCCGGCTGCAATTTTAATTTGTTCTTTTATCAAGTCAAAATTGATTACTTCCTCTGTAATGGTATGCTCTACTTGAATACGCGTATTCATTTCCATGAAGTAAAAATCTCGATTTTTGTCTACCAAAAACTCTACCGTACCAACTCCCTCATATTTTACTGCCTTTGCTGCTTTAATTGCCGCTTGACCCATTTTCTCTCGAAGTTCGTCCGTCATGAAAGGAGAAGGGGTTTCTTCCACCAATTTTTGATGTCTACGTTGGATTGAGCAATCACGCTCCGACATATGGCAAGCATTTCCGTACTGGTCTCCTGCAATTTGAATTTCAATATGGCGTGGTTCTTCTATGTATTTCTCCATGTAAATACCATCGTTTCCGAATGCTGCCAAAGCCTCTTGACGCGTTGAATCCCATGCCGCTTCTACATCTTCTTCTTTCCAAACAATACGCATTCCTTTTCCTCCGCCACCTGCAGTAGCTTTCAGAATTACAGGATATTTAATTATTGCTGCAGTTTTCTTGGCATCTGCCAAATCTTTTAACAATCCTTTAGATCCAGGTATACAAGGAACGCCTGCATTAATCATGGTTGCTTTAGCCGTAGCTTTATCGCCCATTCCAGCAATTTGTTCAGGTAATGCACCAATAAATTTTATGCCATGCTCTTGACAAACTTTGGAGAACTTTTCATTTTCTGAAAGGAACCCATATCCTGGATGAATCGCATCAGCGTTTGTAATTTCAGCTGCTGCAATAATGTTTGGAATAGATAAGTAGGATTTAGAACTAACGGGGGGTCCAATACAAACGGCCTCGTCTGCAAAACGAACAGGAAGACTATCTTTATCTGCAGTTGAATACACAGCCACCGTTTTAATTCCCATTTCTTTGCATGTACGAATAATACGCAAAGCAATCTCACCGCGATTCGCGATTAGTATCTTTTTAAACATAGCCTAGTTTTTTTGAAATTATGCTGGTTCAACCAAAAATAATGGTTGATCATATTCTACAGGACTAGCATCGTCCACCAAAACTTTTACGATTTTACCACTTACTTCAGCTTCAATTTCGTTGAATAATTTCATAGCTTCGATAATACACACTTTATCTCCTTTTTGAACCATAGATCCAACAGATACAAACGCATCTTTATCTGGTCCAGCTGAACGATAAAACGTTCCGATCATGGGAGATTTAATTGTGATTAATTTCGAATCATCAGCCGGAGCTGCATCTGCCGTTGGAGCTATAGGAGCCGCTGCAGGTGCTGAAACCGGTGCTGCTACAGGTGCTGAAACCGGAGCCGCCTGAACATAGATAGGTTGATCGTTCGATTTAGCTTTCTCAGCTTTAAGAGTGATCTTAAAATCTTTTTTTTCAATTTCAACCTCGGTTAAACCAGATTTAGAAACTAATTTGATTAAATCTTGTATTTCATTTAAATTCATATGAATAAAATTTTCGGTAAATATAATTATTTATGAGTTGTATGCCCATTTTAAATAAACTGCTCCCCAAGTAAAGCCACCACCAAAAGCGGATAAAATCAGTGTGTCTCCTTTTTTTAATTGTTTTTCATAATCCCACAAACAAAGAGGCAATGTACCAGCGGTTGTATTCCCATATTTTTGGATATTAATCATAACCTTCTCTTTTGGCAAGCCCATCCTATCAGCGGTAGCATCAATAATGCGTAAATTTGCTTGATGAGGCACCAACCAATCGACATCCTCACTGCTTAGGTTATTTTTTTCCATGATTTCGGCTGAAACCTCAGCCATGTTTGTAACCGCAAATTTGAAGACTTGTTTTCCTTCTTGTTTCACAAAATGCTGACGATTTTCAACCGTTTCGATTGAAGCAGGATTTGCTGATCCTCCAGCAGGTTGAATTAAATATTGTCTACCAGAGCCATCACTTCGCAAAATAAAATCCATCACACCTAACCCTTCTTCGTTTGGTTCCAATAAAACGGCACCGGCGCCATCTCCAAAAATGACACAGGTAGTTCGATCCTCATAATCTAAAATAGAGGTCATTTTATCCACCCCAACAACAATTACTTTTTTATAGCGCCCCGTTTCGATAAATTGGGCACCTGTTGATAAGGCATAAATAAAACCCGAACATGCCGCAATTAAATCATACCCCCAAGCATTTTTCATTCCTGTTTTATCACACAAAACATTAGCTGTACTTGGAAAAGGATAATCCGGTGTAACGGTTGCTAAAATCACCAATTCTATTTCTTCTGGTGAGGTATTCGTTTTTTTCAATAATCCTTCCACTGCAGCGGCAGCAAGATCTGAAGAGGCTCCATCTCGAAGAATTCTTCTCTCTTTGATACCAGTGCGTGATGTAATCCACTCATCAGAAGTATCAACAATCTTTGCTAAATCAGCATTCGATAATACTTCTTCAGGTACAAACCCTTGAACCCCGGTTATAGCTGCAGTTATTTTTTTCATTAACTTTTAAATGCTTCGTTAAGTTTTTCAGATAATTTTGAATTAGCCACTTCGTATGAATGAAGAATCATATTTTTAACTGCAATATCGTTAGAAATTCCATGGCCTATAATTACATTTCCTTTCACCCCTAAAATGGGAGTTCCGCCATAATTTTCATAATTAAAGCGATCAAAATATTCATCCCTAATTCCTCTTTTCCTCATCAAAGTATAAATTCCTTCTGCTTCTTTCAAAACGATATTTCCTGTATATCCATCGCATACAATAACATCTGCTTTTCCAAAAAACAAATCTCTTCCTTCAATATTGCCAATAAAGTTTATTTCATCAGACTCAGCTAGCATTTTGTGAGCGGCAATAGTTAGCAAATTACCTTTAGTTTCTTCCTCTCCAATATTTAATAATGCAACTCGTGGTTGTTCAATTCCATAAACTGATTTAGAATAGAGTGAACCGAGAACAGCAAATTGGTATAAGACATCAACTTTACAATCCGCATTTGAACCAACGTCCAACAAAATGGATTTTGAGCCATCAATTGCTGGCAGCGTAGAGGTTATGCAGGGTCTAATAACTCCTGGTATGGTGTTCAATTTATATATTGAACCGACCAGCATAGCTCCGGTATTACCGGTACTTGCAAAGGCATCAATCTCGTTTTTAACTAATAAATCAAATCCTATAGCAATAGTACTATTGGGTTTTTGAGGGATAGCACGAGTAGGATGATCGTGCATAGTAATAATGTCTGGAGCATGAACAATTTGAACACGCGAAGGGTCAATTCCAAATTTATCTAACGATTCTTGAATTTGAATTTGATCACCAATACACGTTAATATCACATCAGAAGGCAGCTCTTTTAGGGCAAGGGCTACCCCACCCAAATTGGCATCTGGTGCAAAATCTCCTCCTAAAATATCAATTCCGATTTTCATCTGCGGAATTATCTAGGAAAATTATACAGCAACTTCTTTCTCAGCTACTACTTTTCCACGGTAGTAAAGCTTTCCTTCATGCCAATGAGCATGGTGAAACAAGTGCGGTTGGCCCGTAGTTGGACAAGTAGCGATGTTTTTAGCAACGGCATTCTTGTGAGTTCTCCTTTTGTCTCTTCGTGTGGTGGAGGTTCTACGTTTAGGATGTGCCATAATTGTTTATTTATATTTTGTTAATTCAAATTTTTCAATGCTGACCATCTCGGGTCAATTTCATCATCATTATTATCTTCTTCTTTGTTCGTTGAAGCCAAGTATTTATTCATTGTTTCAAGCATTTCTTGGTTGCATTCACCTTCGGCGTGTACCGTTCGGATTGGCAATGAAATGGTCAAAAACTCATAAATTGGGTGTTGTACATCTATTTGATAGCTATCCGGATGTATAACAATAATAGAATCGTCTTCTAAATCTTCTAATCCAAACTTATATATGAGTGGATAAGATGCATCTATTTGCTGATTCATTGGGTCAGTGCATAGGTTACATTCCACCTCTACCGTACCGGCAAGAGTGAAATTTAAGATAAGCATCGTTTCTTTCTTTTCCAAATCAATTGAAACAGAAATAGACCCTTTTTTTATGAGTGAATACTCTAACTCTTCAAAGAACGTATCATCAACCTCAAAATCATAAGTATGATGACCCAATTTTAGTCCAGCAAACGGAATAGTAAAGTCTGATTTTTTCTTCATAATTCCACGCATTTCTAAAAAACGGAGGGCAAAGATATGAAATTTCCAAGAATTCTTAAAGAAATAGTTACTTTTTCTCCTAAACTTTTAATCAATTAATTATCTCGTTCACTTCTATCCCCTTCATGCTTCCCTATTGGCAAAGGATTAGCGTTAATTTCCTTATAAAATTTTCGGTTTTTAAAAACGTCCAATGCTAAATAAATTGCAGAACGAAAAGAGCTTTCATTTGCTTCATTTTTACCTGCAATGTCATACGCAGTACCATGGTCTGGCGAAGTACGAACAATGGGTAAACTTGCTGTAAAATTTACCCCATCCTCAAAGGAAATGGCTTTAAATGCTGCTAAACCTTGATCATGATACATGGCAAGCACGCCGTCAAATTGATTGCGAGCGCTAGATCCAAAAAATCCATCCGCTGCATAGGGTCCAAAAACGTGTTTCCCCTCTGCTCTACTTGCTTGTATTGCTGGAGTAATAATTTCTTTTTCTTCCTGTCCTAATTTTCCATTTTCACCCGCGTGCGGATTCAACCCCAAAACAGCAATTTTTGGTTTAACTAATGCAAAATCTTTTTTCAACGAATCTTCAAAAGCAGCTATTTTCTTGATTATTTTATCCTTTGTTAATAAACTCGCTACCTCTTTAATTGGTACATGAACCGTAACCAATGCAACTCGTAAGGAATGACTCACTAAAATCATTAATGCCTCAGGCACACCCGACATTTCTGCCAAATATTCTGTATGACCAGTAAATGAAAATCCTGATTTCGACACTGCTTCTTTGGAGAATGGAGCCGTAACTAACACATCAATTTTTCCACTTGCTAAATCCTGAGCAGCTTTTTCCAATGATTGGATTGCGTACTTTCCAGAGGCCTCTGTGGGCGTTCCGGGAGTAACCTCTACTTCCTCGTTCCAAACATTGATCAAATTAATTTTCCTTGTTTGTATTTCTGAAGCGTCTTTAATGGTTTGATAATTGAATTCAGACTCATTCAGCGCTTTTTTATAGAACGAGAATACTTTGGCTGCACCATAAATAACAGGGGTGCAATCCAAGAACAACCGATTATCATTAAGTGCTTTTATAATCACTTCCGGACCAACCCCATTGATGTCGCCAATTGTGATTCCAATTTTAATTGGATTGGGGTTACCAATTTCTTTTTCCTTCTCCATTATTTTGATTTATTTTTCAAAAACTGATACAATAATCGAACGCCTGCGCCTGTTCCGCCTTTTGGACGATAACTTTCCTTTGCTTCCAACCAAGTGGGTCCTGCTACGTCCATGTGGATGTATGGAGATTTTACAAAATGCTCAAGAAACTTACCCGCTGTAATCATTCCTGCATTTCCGCTCCCTATATTTTTTAAATCAGCAATAGATGATTTCATTTCCGTCAAATAATCATCCCAAAATGGAAAACGAACTACACGCTCATGCACTTGATTTCCTGCTGTTTCAAGCTGATTAAAGTAATCATCAGGTGCATTACCCATAACAATGCTAGCTTGTGTCCCGATAGCACGCACAGCAGCACCCGTTAATGTAGCAGCATCAATTACTAATTCAGGATTATATTTTGAAGAATATGCGAGTGCATCAGCCAAAATCAACCTTCCTTCTGCATCGGTATTTAACACTTCAACAGTTGTTCCATTATGCATGGTTAGTACATCACCTGGAGTATAAGCATCCATTCCAGGTCGATTATCTGTTGCAGGGATAAGCACCACTAAATTGATTTTTAATTGTTGTAAAGCAGATAAATAAATTGCTCCCGCAACCGCAGCAGCACCAGCCATATCGCTTTTCATACTATCCATGGAACCTGGAGTAGGTTTTAGACTCAGTCCACCGGTATCATACACAACACCTTTTCCAACCAACACAATTGGTTTTTCATTCACAGCTTCAGGATGACAATAGGTGGCAATCGTAAAAGTAGG
>CAZTFG010000103.1:0-7977 GCA_964612725.1 uncultured Lishizhenia sp.
AATGCTCAAAAATACGATGCTGCAGTTCAACGTTTTGAACAACAAGGAAGAATGCAAGCACAGCAACAACAAAAAGAATTCACTCAACAAGATCAAGAAAATGCAAACGAACAAGCATGGAATTTTGTAGTGGATAACGAAATTTTAACAAAAGAATACGAAAATTTAGGTATCGAAGTAGGTGAAGCCGAATTTAAGGCTTACTTGTTTGGAAATGACGGTTTTTCTGTCCTTCCTGAAATTGCTCAAGGATTTACAGATTCAGCAACTGGTGTGTTGAACAAAAAAAGTTTAGAGGCTCGAATCAAAGAAATGTCAACATCAAAAAATGCTGATGTAAAAAAACAATGGGATGAGTTGAAAGTAAATTTTATAGAAAAAAGAAAATCTGAAAAATATACTGCTTTAATTGGACAAGGGGTTTATGTGACATCTCTTGAGGCAGAAGATGAGTATTATGCTCAAAAAGAATCAAAAAGTATTTCTGTAGTAGTTAAAAAATTCAGTGAATTAAACGATGCTGAGTTTAAAGTAACTGATGCTGAATTGAAAGATTTCTATGAAAAACATAAAGAAGATAAAAAATATGCCATTCAAGAATCCAACAGAGAAGTGAAAGTTATGGATTTTGTTGTCGTTCCTTCTAAAAAAGACTCAGTTGATATTAGAAAGAAAATGGATGCATTAAAAAATGGGTTCGCCAAAACTAAAAATGATTCCCTTTACATTTACAAAAACAGTGAACTTAAATTATATACTTCTTCTAAACAAGCTACAGCGGTTCCAGAAGGTCATCCTAAATCAAACCGTTTCTTAACTTATCCGCGTGATTATGATACAATTTTCAAAACCGCAGCAGTAGGGACATTGGTTGGACCCTATTTTTCTAATGGAAACATGTTAGTTTCTAAAGTACTTGGATTTACTCCAACGCGATTAAAAGCAAGACATATTCTTATTGGCACCAATCAATCTACAGATTCAACCGTATTGAAACAAAAGAAAACATTAGCTGATAGTTTGGTAAAATTAATTAACAAGGACAATTTCGAGGAGTTCGTTAAAAAACATAGTACGGATCAACCATCCATTGAAAAAGGTGGTGTTTATGATGATTTCTTAGAAGGTGAAATGGTAAAAGAATTTGGAGAATTCTGTGCTACTCAACCAATCGGAACTATTGCGGTGGTTAAAACACAATTCGGATACCACATTATCGAGGTGATGGAAAGAGACAATTCACTTTTCCCAGTTCTTGCATCTGTAGCTAAAGTATTCAAAGCGAGTCAAGAAACAATTGATGAGCGTGAAAATGAAGCGTATACATTCATTGAAGAATTAGACAAAAAATTAATGGCTGTTGAGGATTTATATAAGCGTTCAGTTTTGTTTGATACCTTGGTTAGTCAAAAGAAAAAAACTGTTAGACCTATTGTTATTTTCGACAACAAACCGGCGGTTCAAGGATTCAATTCATCATTTGTAGAAGATAAACTATTGAAATTTGCATACGATTCAAAAGCAGCAGCAGGAATGATTCTGACTACACCAATTAAAGATAAAGACAAATACATTGTTGCCTACCTATCTGCCATCAGAAAAAAAGGTACACCTACTTTCGATGATGTTAAATCCCGTATGGAAAAAGAATTGATTGAAGAGAAAAAATTCAAACGTGTAGCTAACCAATTGAGTGTAGACAAAACATTGGAAGATATGGCACGAAGAGCCAATGTTCAGATTGTAAAAGCAGAAGTAACATTCGGAAACCCTCAAATTGCAAATGTAGGATTTGAACCAGATGTAATTGGAGCTATCTTCTCAGGAGTTAAAGATGGTCAGCGTACAAAAGCGATCAAAGGTAAATCAGGTATTTTTGTTGTACGTGTTGACGCTACGAAAAAAGCACCTGCAACTGCTTCATTTAAAGTGGAGAAAGAACAAATGCTTGGATCTTATCGCGGTGCATTGCAAGGACAATTTATGGGAGCTCTTCGTAAGAAAGCAGAAGTAATTGATAACCGTAAATTTAACCGATTGGGTATAATTAGAGAGTAATACTTAGATGGGGAATCCACGGAGCATTATTGTTTCGGTCACCAATGATTTAGTTACTGATAACCGTGTTCACAAAATATGCCTTTTTCTCATTGAGGAAGGATATGACGTTACGCTAGTTGGGAGAAAATTAAAATCTAGTTTACCCCTTCAAAAAAGAACGTATTCCACCAAAAGATTTAGACTTTTCTTCGTGAAGGGTCCCCTATTCTATTTAGAATATACGCTCCGATTGTTTTTCTATTTATTGTTTCATCGTGCCGATGTCCTGTTATCTAATGATTTGGACACACTGCTGCCCAACTATTTAATCTCACGACTGAAATCAACTAGATTGGTTTATGATTCACATGAATATTTCACGGAAGTTCCTGAATTGATTGATCATCCAAAAAAACAAAAAATTTGGCTCTCCATTGAAGAATGGATTTTCCCCAAATTAAACCATGTATATACGGTAAATGAATCTATTGCTAAGCTTTATTCAGAAAAATATAAGGTGGATGTCAAAGTAATTCGCAATGTAGCACCCAAATTGAATTTAAAATCAATTAAAACCAGGGAAGAACTTGGCATACCAACGGATAAATTCATGTTGATTTTGCAAGGATCAGGAATCAACCATAAACGAGGAGCAGAAGAAGCTGTTGAGTCCATGAAATTCATTGATCATGCCTGTTTATATATTATTGGTGGCGGCGATGTGGTTGAGAAATTGAAAAAACAAGTGAAGGCTGAATCGTTAGATCAAAAAATACAGTTTTTACCTAAAATGCCCTATTTAGAAATGATGCAATATACACTCAATGCAGATTTGGGATTAGCTATAGATCATACTGATGTTTTGAATCATAAATTAGCCTTACCAAACAAGTTCTTTGATTACATTCAAGCCCAAGTACCCATATTAGCAACTGATTTAACTGAAGTTCGATCATTAATAGAATTCTATAAGATTGGTTATATTATCGATAAACCACTCACACCAAAAAATCTTGCAGAGAAAATTAATCGTATAAAGATGACTTATGCGGCTGATTTACCATTACTAAAACAACATTTAGCATTTGCCAAACAAAAAGAAAACTGGGAGGTAGAATTGGTAAAACTGAAAGAAATTTACTCGAAATTAAATTAATAAATGTTAATTCCTTGTTTTAGGACAAAAAATAGCTTAACTTTGTTTTCACATTGCGGGGTGGAGCAGTTGGTAGCTCGTCGGGCTCATAACCCGAAGGTCGCACGTTCGAGTCGTGTCCCCGCTACTAAGCAGGACGCATCAGGTAAATTACTTGGTGCGTCTTTTTTTTGTCCCTCTGTATCCCTTTTGGAAAAATCAATACGATGAACTTGATCAACGAAATTCAGGTTCGATATCGTAATTTTCCTCAATAAAACAAATAATTGAATGTTACAATCGTTAAAAACGACGAACTAATATTTTATTCACCCAACCTTTTCTATGATATAGTCATCAATGTAAATAATGGAGTTTTCTGAACAGAATAGGGAATTGGAGTTGATACGAAAAAGTATCAAGGGGGAACGGTCTGCCTTTCAGGAGCTTTACAACCAAAATTCGCGGTGGATGTTTGCCGTATGTCTGCGCTACCATAAAAATCAGGAAGATGCAGAGGACGTATTACAAGAGAGTTTTATTCAGATTTATAAAAATCTATCCTCGTTTAAGTTTGAAGGGAATTTTAAAGGCTGGATGCGAAGAATAACTGTAAACTGTGCTTTAGCAAAATTTCGAACAAATAAAATTGATTTTGTTTCATTGGAAGAACAATTTTCAGATTCAAATGAAAATGTTCTTGATACATCACTGATGGATGAAATCAATACAGAAGAATTGATTTACTACATTGATCGTCTCTCTCAAGGTAGAAAACAAGTTTTCCTTGCATATGCCGTGGATGGTTTAAAACACAAAGAAATTGCTGAGATTTTAGGAATTTCTGAAGGTACTTCCAAATCACAATTATTTGATGCAAGAAAAGAACTCATTAATGCAATTAAAAATGATCTAGTTAATATAAATCCTATTTCAATATGACAAAAGATGATTTAAACGGAAGATTTCAAAACCTTTATGACAGACAAGAACCTGATGTGCCAAATAGAATTTGGGAAAAAGTAGATCAAGAATTATTTCCGAAAAGAAAACGGAATGGTATCGTTTTTTGGCTATCAATTTTTGTAGGGGCAATCATTCTGACGGGAACTTGGTTCTGGATTTCTTATTCCAAAACAGAACAAGCAATTGCAAAAAATAATTCTGAAAAGCATTCAAAGCCAAACAATACAAAACAATTGAAATCTGAGGATAAGAGTTTTTCGAAGAACAACAAAAGTGAAATAAAATCGAAAACAACTAACAATGAGGAAAAAAATACTTCTAAAATTGAACTTAACCCTCTAAAAGAAAACAAATCGAATATTAAAACTCTAGAATTGGTTGAAAGTGAACCAATCCATAAAATATCATCTGAAAATATTCCCCAAGATGAGAATTTATCTTTAAGCATTATAGATAGTATTACAAGATTACCTTTTTTACCTATAACGAAAATAAACTTTGATATAAAGAATTTAAGTTTATTACCTCTGCAGGAAACTACAAAAACCAGCGACTCTAAAATAACCATGACTGCCGGAATAGCATTTGGAAAAAATATAAGATACACCAATAGTATAATCGACCCAGAACTTTCCGTTTCAAAGTTGCGAGGAGACAATAGAATGGCATTAAATCTAGTTCAAGTTAAATGTGGAATGATCTTCAATGTAAACGAAAAATATGCAATCGGACTTGGTGCGAATTACGGCTTTGCAGGCAGAAAATCACCCTGGTACACCCGGCCAACGTATTTCGCTCAGGGACAACAAGGACTTGTTTTTCAAACGTTGGAGGGAAGGTATAATATTACTGATGCCACTTTTTTAAATTCGTTGGTACCAAACGATACAAATGACATAAAACTAAAGAATAGTCTTTCAATCAAAATGTTTTCGATTCCCTTGACAGTTTATCGTCATTTTAAAAGGAATAATTGGACAACAAGCTTGAATGCAGGGTTATCAGCTGACATTCATTTTGGAAAAGACTTTCATTTTGAAGTGGAGCAGAATAATACCACAAGACAATTACTAGGCACATTAGAAAATCAAACACCAGTTGTAAGTTTGCAAGGATTGTTAGGTTCACGATTTAGTTATCTTTTGTCTAATTCATTCGATTTTTATTTGGAACCACAACTGTCTATTCCTATTTCTAGTTATTTATCAACTAATAATCAAAATTCCTACTCAGCTTCTTTAACAATAGGTGCTGGGATTTCCTATAAATTTTAATTTGTTTTCCGTTAAACCCAACCATATCTCCAAAAAGATCATCAATCAAATTAGAACAATAAAAATTAATTAAAATGAAGAAATTAAAAAGTAAACTGATTATGGGAGGAGTTTTGATTAGTTCATTACTCATGAACTCTTGTGGTAAATTTAACCAAGATGACAACAGAGAAGACGCTGCTGAAATTGTTATAGGTACTATGATTGATATTGATTTATTTCCAGAGGAGGTATATGTCGCGTATGATTGTGAGTTAAACCATAACAACGATTTAGCGGAAGGTGTTATTGTTACTGAGAGCTCCGCTACATTTCCTAAGACAGTGACATTCGATTACGGAACAGGTTGTTTAGATAAATGGGGTAAAACCCGTAAAGGAAAAGTGACTGTTATTGCATCTGGATTAATGAGTTTAGTAGGAAGCACCACTCAAATCACATATGAGAACTTTTCCATCAATGATTTTATAATAAAAGGAACTCGATCAGCAGAAAATATTGGTCCAAATTCCGTTGGTCATCCGGTTATTAAATACGCTGGAACTATTGAATTTTCAAAAAACAGAAGAACTAGAACATATACGTTTAATAATCAAAGAGAGTTTATTATCGGATTTGGAACTTGTGATGTTTCAGATGATGAATTTCTCATTACAGGATCTGGTTCCATGAATACATGCTCAAAGAGAACTGTCCCTTTGAGTATTTCAACTCCTATTCATTATTCAATGAGGGAGTGCTTATACCCATTTAGTGGAAAAATTGATATCGGAAGTTCTAACCGAGGTGTAATCATCGATTTTGGAAATGGCGACTGCGATAATTTAGCCGAAATTCAAGTTAAGAGAAGAAATAAAAACGCCATTTTCAATTTGGAAACAAGAGAAATAATTCAATAATTAAAAGATGAAAACAAGAAAAATTAAAAAGATTTCCATTTCCTTTATGGGGATTGTAATATCTATAAATACAATATTGGCACAGTCAATTCCAAATGCAGGGTTCGAAACCTGGACAACACAACAACAAGTTGATGTCGCCACGGGATGGGTAAAAGCACCAACAGTTAGTAAATCTTCAGATTCTCACAACGGACAATTTGCAGCAGAAATCATTGCAGGGGACTTTACCAATCCGCAGTCAGGACAAACCATTTCTCTTCCTGGAAGGTTGGTAACAGGTACAGCAAGCACTGGAATGGGACAAACTGCAATTGAAGGATTTAGTTTTACTCAAAGACCTGATAGTTTGACTGGTTGGTTTAAATATTCCTTTACGCAACAAGATGCTTGTGTTTTCAATGTTACACTCACTAAATGGAATCCTACAACTCAAATCCGTGAAATTATAGGTGAGGGACAATTAATTGAAAACGAAGCATTAGTTTACAGTCGTTTTAGTATTCCATTGAATTATCTTTCTAATGAAATTCCTGACACCTGCAAAATTGAATTTTTAAGTTCAGAAGTTCAATCCGGAATTCAAGGCTCAATTCTACTAATAGATGACGTTGATTTTGTGTACAATAGCAATGCAGGCCTTGAAGAACAAAAATCGTTGTCGTGGATAAAAGTTTACCCAAATCCTGTATCTGAAAATGGCTTGTTCAATCTGCTAAATGGATCAAACGTTGAAACAGTAGAACTTCTAAATTCAAATGGAATAATAATATCTAGATTTACTCAAACCTCTGGTAGTTTTCAAATTGAAAATATTCCAGCAGGAACCTATTTCTTGAGGTTTGAATTCGACAGGGGAATTCAGTTTTTACCTTTCGTGAAATTATAATTTTGATTTTGACTGAGTTCGTTTATAGATTCCCAAATTAGGTTCGATAATTCAATACTCCTATCTACTATGAAAAGCCAGTCAAAATTGACTGGCTTTTTGCATTTCTAGAAGCCTAGAAAGTGGGTATATTCAATTCAAATTCCGAAATTCCAGAGGTGTTGTACCAGTTTTTTGCTTAAACAAACGACTGAAATATTGTGGGTATTCAAAACCAAGTTGAAAGGCAATTTCACTAATCGACTGATTTGAGTACAAAAGTATGTTCTTTGCTGCTTCTATGATGAAATGATGGATATGTTCTTGAGCATTCAAACCTGTTTCTTTTTTTAATAAATCACCCAAATATCCTGGTGACAAATTAACAGCATCAGCTAAATATTTAACCGTGGGTAAACCGAAAGAATCTCTTTTATTTGAAAAATATTCCTTTAACAATACCTCTACTTTCTCTAAAATATCTCTGTTTGTTGCTTTGCGCGTAATGAATTGCCTTCCGTAGAATCGATTGCAATAATTTAGTAAAAGTTCTATCGTTGATACAATAATTGTTTGGCTATAATCGTCAATGTTTTCCTTCAATTCAGTTTGTATTTTTACAATGCACTCAAAAAGTAATTGTTTCTCTTTTTCTGATAAATGCAACGCTTCAGCTATTTCGTATGAAAAGAACGAATAATCTTTCATTTTAGCATTGAGAGAGGTATTGCGTATCAAATCAGGATGAAAAAATAAGCCCCAACCCATCGGATTCTCTCGGGGCTCAATTTCAGT
>CAZTFG010000104.1:0-7950 GCA_964612725.1 uncultured Lishizhenia sp.
AAAAAGTACCTTATGAAAAAATTAGTGTGTTTAGCCATTTTAGCAATCTCTTTTTCTTACAACAGTCAAACAGTTTATTCTGTAAGTTCGAAATATGATGCCGATGTAAAAGTGTTTGTAGCGAGTTCAAAATATGATGCAGATTTAGTGGTATACAAGTGTACTTCTAAGTATGATGCAACAGATAACAAAGGATTGTGGTTTTTTACTGATAGCAAATACGACGCAAAAAAGAAAGTTTTCTTCTGCGACAGTAAATATGATGCAGATTTAATCATCTATTTTTCAACTAGCAAATACGATGCTGAATGGAGGAATGCTTCCAAAAAGAGCCTTATGTATTAGTAACTCTAATGCAAATTTGCTCAAGATTTAGTGTAACGAATTTGAAATTATTTTAAAAAGATGAAAAAGGAAAAACTCATTTTTTGGACAACCACGATACTTATCGCCTTATTTGAAGGAGTAATGCCTGCCTTAACGTCGCATACCGAAATGGCCAAAGAAGGCTTACGACATTTGGGATATCCATCCTATTTCGGGACGGCTATAGTTGTTTTTAAAGTTTTGGGTGTATTGACCTTGGTTATTCCACAAATTTCACATCGATTAAAAGAATGGGCGTATGCTGGTTTTGTTTTTGATTTTCTGTTTGCTTCTATAAGCCATGCGGCCGTGGATGGGGTGAATGGTCAAACCTTCTTTCCAATTATTGCGCTTGCAATTTTAATGGTTTCCTATTTTTATTACCATAAATTAAAGGAAGTTAACAATTAAATCGATGTCATTTCAAGCATACCTCGATAATATTCAAGCCAAGACAGGCAAAAGCCCAAATGATTTCATACAACTTGCAGAAGAGAAGGGGTTTTTAACAAATGGAAAATTAAATGAATCTGTAAAAGCTTCCCAAATTACAACCTGGCTGAAAACCGAATTTGAATTAGGCCACGGCCATTCTATGGCAATTTATGCTTTTTTCAAAGGGAAAAAAATATAATTTCAAGCATTTAGAAAGAGGTAACATGGGATACGATATTCAATTATATAGGCCTGAAACAAAGGAAAAAGAGCAAAGCGTCAACGATCCTAATTTCTTTGAAAACGAAAGCAATTTTGAACCATTCACGAACCAACAATTTAAGGAGTTAAAGGATCGATTAATACAGTATGATTTTGAGTTAAACAACGAATCGGATAATGGCATAGAATTTACCCATGAAGAATTCTCCATCCATGTTTTACTAACTAAAAGATGCCTTTATTTTAGTTCCGGATTTGATGAGGATAGTATTTTTGAGGCAGGAATGACCGCCTCTGAATTTACTGATTCGGGATATTATGCAAAATACGACCCTCAGAATGGCGGTTGGGAGAGTTTCTAAATTTAATTAACCCATTTCGAAAATCAGTTTAAGTAAATAGAAAGGTATAAATCAATTGACTTAAATCCCCCTTTGAATTTCTACAGCTAATCAATTGGGATAAATCCAATTGAGTTTTACAAAACAATATTTAATCATTTTCTGTTATACGAATACATCCAAAAAGAATGAACTTGGCGGATGCTTTTCCTTCAATTTGCAGCAAAATGGAATACACATTTCACACGGATTTCAAAAGCATTTTATCTAAACTAGATGAAATTGACCCTATTACATATGGAAAGACTAGAAACTATGTGAATGGACAAATCACCTATCTTTCTCCCTATATTTCACGTGGAGTAATTAGTACAAATCAAGTATTTAAACATTTATTGCAAAAAGGGTATTCCGTAGCTCAAATGGAGTCTTTAATTCAACAATTATGTTGGAGGGATTATTTTCAACGCGTGGCGCAAGTTAAGTCCATCTCAACTGAACTCAAACATCCACAAAACCCGATTTCCAATCATGAAATCCCTGAGGCAATTCTCACTGGGACAACCGGAATTAAGGCAATTGACAATGCTATCAATCACCTTTATGAAACTGGATATATGCACAACCATTGTAGGTTATATACCGCGTCTTTGGTTTGTAATAGCGCACAGTCACATTGGTTAAATCCTGCCAAGTGGATGTATTTTCATTTATTGGATGGGGATTGGGCCAGTAACGCCTGTAGTTGGCAATGGGTTGCCGGAACCAATAGCAATAAGAAATACCTTGCCAATCAGTCAAATATAAATACGTATACCAACAGTAATCAAAATAATACTTTTTTGGATAAAACCTATGAAGAACTTCAAGTTGCAACGATTCCGTCAGAATTAACACAAACAAGGAATGTTTTGTTAAAAACATCCTTACCGAAAGTAGGGCCCATCAGCATTGAAACTTCTTTACCCACTTTTGTTTATAATTATTACAACCTAGATCCAACCTGGCATTTGGAAGAAAGCGGAAACAGAATCCTTCTGCTAGAACCATCATTTTTTGAATCCTATCCAATAAGTGAAAAATGCCTGGATTTTATGCTTCAATTAAGTAAAAACATTCCTAATTTGCAGGTCTTTGTGGGTAGTTTTAATGAACTCACAACCCATATACATCCTAGTACGATTTATTTCAAAGAGCATCCGTTTAACTCTCATTATGTAGGAATTGAAGAGCCAAGGGATTGGATCTCACCAGAAATTACAGGTTATTTCCCATCCTTTTTTGCTTATTGGAAGAAAGTTAAAAAAAGCACACGGCTTCATTCTTCAATCCAATAATGAAAAATGAATTAACCAACTTACAGTTCTCAGTCATGGAGGAAGCAAAAGAAAAAATTGTATTGGTGTGGTTTAAAAGAGATTTACGCCTTTTTGACCACGATGCCATTTGTGCGGCCATTGAACAAAATTTACCAGTGCTTTTTGTTTATTTCTTTGAGCCTTCTGTAATGAATTATGCGGATAGCTCTGACCGACATTGGCGTTTTGTATACCAATCGATTCAAGACCTGCAGAAGCAGTTAGAGCCTAAAAATGGGAAACTTCATTTCTTTCATGATGAAGTGATGCCCGTTTTCGAAAAATTAGCGCGTATCTACCACATACAATCCATCTTTTCACACCAAGAAATAGGAAATAAAGTCACATATGATCGTGACATCAGCGTGGCTGAATTTTGTGTAAAAAATCAAATTAGTTGGAACGAATTCCAACAGCATGGAGTTATTCGCAAACTAAAATCACGAGTTGATTGGGAAAAAAGATGGAAAAAACAGATGGAATCACCAATCAAACCAATTGATTGGAATAAGCTAATTTTTTCACCCCTTAATTCGGAGGTATACCAAAACCTAAAAGGAGCTGAACTTCCATTG
Source organism: uncultured Lishizhenia sp. (assembly GCA_964612725.1). GTDB lineage: Bacteria > Bacteroidota > Bacteroidia > Flavobacteriales_D > Crocinitomicaceae > UBA952. Next base: position 3,298 of record CAZTFG010000104.1, read on the forward strand.
GAAATTAAAACAACGAACCCATCATTTCAGCTTGGAGGAGAAAACAATGCGTGGAAATATTTGAATAGTTTTCTGAAGGATCGCTCGGTGAATTATTCAAAACACATTTCAAAACCGGCGTTAAGTAGAAAAGGTTGTAGTCGTATTTCGCCCTATCTCAGCTACGGAAATATTAGCATGCGCGCCGTTTATCAAGCAACACTCGAACAATACCAAACCACAACACATAAGCGCGCGCTTTCCAATTTTATTTCAAGGCTCCATTGGCATTGTCATTTTATACAGAAATTTGAAGACGAATGTCGCATGGAATTTGAAAATGTTAACACCGCGTATGACCAACTTCAAAAACCGGTTAATTTAGAATTCATCCATGCCTGGCAGAGGGGTAACACAGGAATCCCTATCATTGATGCCTGCATGCGGTGTTTAGTTGAAACTGGTTGGATCAACTTTAGAATGCGTGCCATGGTGGTCTCGTTTTTTGTATTCAATCTATGGCAAGATTGGCGAAACCTACATTTCTTGGCCCAGCAATTTTTAGATTACGAACCTGGAATTCACTATCCACAATTACAAATGCAAGCCGGGGTAACAGGCATAAATACGATTCGAATTTACAATCCAATAAAAAACTCTCAAGAGCACGACACCGAGGGTGTTTTTATAAAAAAATGGGTGCCAGAATTGAAAAACGTACCAGCCCACCTTATTCATGAACCATGGAAAATGAGTCTGCTAGAGCAATCTTTTTATGAAGTGATGATTGGCAAGGATTATCCTTTTCCGATAATAGATATTGAAGAAACAAGAAAAATAGCTAGCGAAAAGGTATGGAGCTTTCGAAAGACAAAGGAAGTCAAAACCGAAGCATTACGGATTGTAAAAAAACACGTAAATGAAAACCGAGCTCCAAGCGCTTCAACAAAAGTAAAAAAGAATGAAACAGCGAAAAAAAAGTGATTTACCCATAAAAACGTGTGTGGTTTGCAATCGACCATTCGCTTGGCGCAAAAAATGGGAAAAAGTGTGGGATGAAGTAAAATATTGCAGTGATTCCTGCCGATTAAACAAAAACAAAAAATGAAAATTGGAATTCTTTTTCCGCATCAGTTATCGGAGGAAAATCATTTGATAGACCGATGTGAAATAATCTATTTAGTTGAAGAATATCTTTTTTTCAATCAAATGAAATTTCATAAGGCTAAAATCGCTTTTCATCGGGCATCCATGAAATTTTATGAATCGTATTTGATCTCCAAGAAAATTACTGTAAGATACATCGAATCGCATGCGGAATTGAGTGATATTCGAACCCTACTTAAACACATCCAAGAACAAAAGATTGACACGATAAATTACATCGACACAACCGATAATTGGCTGGAAAAGCGCATAAAATCTACCTGTAAAGAACTTGGTATTTCCGTTTTTCAACACCCTTCCACTCTATTCTTAAATACACGAGAGGAAATTTCGACTTACTTTTCGACAAAAAAAAGGATGTTTCAAACCGATTTCTACAAAGATCAACGTATCAAACGATCCATATTAATTGACGAACAATGGAAACCACTTGGCGGTAAATGGACGTTTGATGATGAAAACAGACTAAAATATCCAACCAAAAAAGTACCGCCAATCTCAAATTTTCAAACCGCCAATACTTTTCATCAAGAAGCCATAATATATACTGAAAAGTACTTTGCCGAGAACTATGGCACGTTAAGCAGCTCCGCTCATTATCCGATTACATTTTCAGAAAGTAAAAAATGGTTAGACGAATTTCTCACGAAGCGATTTGAAGAATTTGGAGCATATGAAGATGCCATTGTTTCACAAGAAATAATCCTGCATCACAGTTTACTTTCACCATTAATGAATAATGGGTTATTGTCAACACAATTCGTGATTGACAGCGCGCTCAATCATGCCGCTAAATACAACATACCGATGAACTCCTTAGAAGGGTTTATCCGACAAATAATCGGATGGAGAGAATTCATTCGGGCTGTATATGAAATCAAAGGATCTGCGGAACGAACCAAAAATTATTGGGGATTCACCCGAAAAATTCCTGCTCGTTTTTGGTCAGGTGAAACAGGAATTGAGCCACTTGATGTCACCATAAAGAAAGTAATCCAAACCGGATATTGTCATCATATAGAACGACTTATGATTATTGGAAACTTCATGTTGCTGTGTGAGTTCGATCCTGATGAGGTGTACCGTTGGTTTATGGAACTTTTCATTGATTCGTATGACTGGGTGATGGTACCCAATGTTTATGGTATGAGTCAATTTGCAGATGGAGGTTTAATGGCGACCAAACCTTATATAAGCGGAAGTAATTATGTACTAAAAATGAGCAATTATTCAAAAGGAAGTTGGCAAGCCACATGGGATGGGTTATTTTGGAGATTCATGGATGTACATCGCGATTTTTTTCTACAAAACCCACGATTAGGTATGTTGATTAAAACGTATGATAAAATGACACCTGAAAAAAAACGAATTCACCACGATAACGCCACCCAATTTTTGGAAAAACTGGACCAAAATTAAGGAGTATTGGTACAGCAATTTTTCAAAAGAAATCAACAGTTTCTAATGACAGCATTCACTTTCGGCATTAATCATTACATTTGAATTAAACCGGAAATCCGCCTGTTTATTCGGGAAAAAGTGTAGAAATGATTGTTTGTATAGCAGAAAAACCCAGTGTTGCTAAAGACTTAGCCGAAATTTTAGGTGCCAAGACACGTAGAGACGGTTTTTATGAAGGAAATGGATACCAAGTAACCTGGACGTTTGGTCATTTATGCACCCTTAAAGAACCCCATGATTATAATGAGAAGTGGAAGTCCTGGCGTTTAGAAAGCCTTCCAATAATTCCAGAATCTTTTGGTATCAAAGTAATGGACGATTCGGGTGTAAAGAAACAATTCGGAGTGATTGAAACACTAGTTAAATCTGCAGAAACAGTAGTGAATTGCGGTGATGCCGGTCAGGAAGGAGAGCTCATTCAACGTTGGGTATTACATTTAGCCAAATGTCAGGTTCCGGTAAAGCGATTGTGGATTTCCTCATTAACAGAGGAAGCAATTCGGAAAGGATTTCAAGACCTTAAAGACGCGAAAAATTACGATAAATTATATGCTGCCGGTAGCGCCCGTGCCATTGGCGATTGGTTGCTTGGAATAAATGCAACCCGATTGTTCTCTACCAAATTTGGAAAAGGCACGACGGTATTGTCCATAGGTAGAGTGCAAACCCCTACCCTCGCCTTAATTGTGCAAAGACAAAAAGAGATAAATGCTTTCAAGCAAGAAGAATATTGGGAACTTAAGACGCTTTATCGCGAAACTGAATTCCTTTGTCAAATCAATCGATTGAAATCAAAGGACAAGGCAGAAAAAGGCTTAGAATATTTGATTAATAAACCTTTTGAAATAACCTCTTTCGAACAAAAGGAAGGAAAAGAAGGAAACCCAAGACTTTTTGATTTAACCGCGATCCAAGTAGAGGCAAATAAGAAAAAAGGGTATTCGGCAGAAGAAACATTAAAACATGTTCAAAGTTTATATGAAAAGAAATTAGTTACTTATCCACGGGTAGATACCACGTATTTATCCGAAGATTTGCATCCTAAAATACCCGGAATTCTATCCAACTTATCAGCGTATGCCACTTATACCGAACCGTTATTAAACAAACCACTCCCTAAGAGTAAACAAATTTTTGACGATAAAAAAGTTAGTGATCACCATGCTATCATTCCCACGGGAGTAAAACCCGGTGCATGGACACTAGAAGAAAAAACAATCTATGACATGATTTGTAGGCGATTTATCGCTGTTTTTTATCCGGAATGTAAGGTTTCAAACACAACGGTACTCGGCAAAGTTGATGAATTAGTCTTTAAAGCAACGGGGAAGCAAATTTTGGATCCCGGCTGGCGCGTTTTGTATCAGCAAGATAAAAAAGAAGAGGAAGAAAAGGCAGCGGAAGAGGAAAAAACGCTACCACTCTTTCAGGAAGGAGAAACTGGGCCACATGAACCATTTATTCATCAAGGAAAAACATCACCTCCTAAACCTTATACAGAGGCTACCTTGCTCCGAGCGATGGAAACGGCTGGTAAACTTGTGGAAGATGAAGAAATGCGTGATATGTTGAAATTAAATGGTATCGGCAGACCATCTACTCGAGCAAATATTATTGAAACGTTGTTTAAACGGAGGTATATAGAAAAGAAGAAAAAAAACATCATTGCAACTGAAACAGGCATCAATTTAATTGACACCATCAAAAGTGACTTATTAAAAAGTGTTGAGTTAACTGGTCAATGGGAACGAAAAATTCGATTAATTGAAAAAGGCGAATATGAATTAGCCTCTTTTAAATTAGAGTTAATTCAAATGGTTAAGGAGTTGACTGATGAAGTTATCTTTAATTCGTACGGAAAGTCAATTAAATAATTCTTCTCAACCTACTGAAAAACATCTAATTATCATTTTTTTTTGTTTTTTTTTCAAAAAATCAGTTCGATACTCTTGTTGAACCAATTTTATACTGTATATTTGCACCCTGAATTTTGATTCCGTAGCTCAGCTGGTAGAGCAATACACTTTTAATGTATGGGCCCTGGGT
>CAZTFG010000105.1:0-7862 GCA_964612725.1 uncultured Lishizhenia sp.
ATTAAAGAAGGTGATATTTTAATTGGAAAAATTACACCAAAAGGTGAAACAGATCCATCGCCGGAAGAAAAATTATTGCGTGCAATCTTTGGTGATAAAGCTGGTGATGTAAAAGATGCTTCTTTAAAAGCTGGTCCTTCTTTAAGAGGCGTTGTAATCAATAAAAAATTGTTTTCAAGAGCGATTAAAGATAGAAAAACAAAATCACAAGATAAACCAGCTTTAGATCAATTAGAGTCAGAGTATCAAGTTGAATTGGCTAAATTGAAAGACCAATTAGTGGATAAATTGATTCAAATAGTTGGTGAACACAAAGCGGCTGGTGTATTCAATAATTACAAAGAGGAGATAATTAAAAAAGGAACTAAATTCAACCAAAAGAATTTATTGTCTATTGATTATACAATTGTAAATCCATTAAATTGGACATCAGAGCAAGATGTGAATCAGTTGATTATTCGCTTATTACACAATTTTAATATTAAAGCAAACGATCTTTTAGGTATCTATAAACGTAAAAAATTTCATATTTCTGTAGGTGATGAACTACCTGCTGGAATCGTGAAATTAGCTAAGGTTTATGTTGCAAAAAAACGTAAATTAAAAGTGGGTGATAAGATGGCAGGTCGCCATGGTAATAAAGGAATTGTCGCTAATATTGTTCGCCAAGAGGATATGCCTTTCTTGGAAGATGGAACTCCGGTAGACATTGTTCTAAATCCGTTAGGTGTACCATCTCGTATGAACCTTGGTCAGATTTATGAAACGGTATTAGGTTGGGCAGGAGAAAAATTGGGAGTAAAATTTGCAACTCCAATTTTCGATGGTGCAACTCCACAGGAAATCAATGAACTAACAGATAAAGCGGGAGTTCCACGTTCTGGAAAAGCTTATTTGTTTGACGGAGGAACGGGAGAGAAGTTCCACCAGCCTGCAACTGTTGGTATCATTTATATGCTTAAGTTATCTCACATGGTAGACGATAAAATGCATGCTCGTTCAATCGGACCATACTCTTTAATTACACAACAACCATTGGGTGGTAAAGCTCAATTTGGAGGTCAAAGATTCGGTGAAATGGAGGTTTGGGCTATTGAGGCATATGGTGCATCAAATATTCTTCAAGAGATACTCACAGTGAAATCCGATGACGTTGTTGGTAGAGCAAAAGCTTACGAAGCAATTGTTAAAGGAGATAATATTCCTGAACCAGGTATACCTGAATCATTCAATGTATTGCTACATGAATTGAGAGGTTTATGTTTAAACATTTCGTTAGATTAATTAAGTCTTAACTAAATAAAGTAAAAATGACTTTTAGAAAAGAAACGCCAAAAAAACAAAGTAGTTTTAATAAAATAACCATATCACTTGCTTCTCCAGAAGTTATTCTTGAGCAATCTAGTGGTGAAGTATTAAAACCAGAAACAATAAATTATCGTACTTACAAACCTGAAAGAGATGGGTTGTTTTGTGAACGAATTTTTGGTCCTGTAAAAGATTATGAATGCCACTGTGGAAAATACAAGAGAATTCGTTACAAAGGAATTGTTTGTGACCGTTGCGGTGTAGAGGTTACAGAGAAGAAAGTACGTCGAGAGCGAATGGGGCATATTTCATTGGTAGTTCCTGTTGCGCATATCTGGTATTTTAGATCTTTACCTAATAAAATTGGGTATATGTTAGGCTTGCCTACTAAAAAATTGGATCAAATTATCTATTATGAAAGATACGTAGTTATTCAAGCTGGTCTTGCCAATACACTAGATGGAATTCATTTAAAAGAAACAGATTTCTTAACAGAAGAGGAATATTTGGATATTTTAGATGCTTTACCAAAGGAAAATCAATACCTAGAAGATCATGATCCAAATAAATTTATTGCAAAAATGGGTGCTGAAGCATTACATGATTTATTACGCAATTTAGATTTAGAGCAATTATCATATGATCTTCGTTATCAAGCTAATCATGAAACTTCGGTTCAACGTAAAAACGAAGCTTTAAAAAGACTTCAAGTTGTTGAATCCATGCGTGATTCTCAGAAACGTATTGAGAATAAACCAGAATGGATGATTGTTAAAGTTGTTCCAGTTATTCCACCAGAGTTAAGACCATTAGTTCCATTAGATGGAGGAAGATTTGCTACGTCAGATTTAAATGATTTGTATAGAAGGGTTATTATTAGAAATAATCGATTAAAACGATTAATTGAAATAAAAGCACCTGAGGTAATTTTGCGAAATGAGAAACGAATGTTGCAAGAATCAGTGGATTCTTTGTTCGATAACTCAAGAAAAGCAAGTGCAGTAAAAACAGAATCTAATCGTGCGTTAAAATCATTGTCAGATTCATTGAAAGGTAAACAAGGTCGTTTTCGTCAAAATTTATTGGGTAAACGTGTTGATTATTCTGCACGATCTGTAATTGTTGTAGGTCCAGATTTGAAATTACATGAATGTGGTTTACCTAAAGATATGGCAGCAGAGCTTTACAAACCTTTTGTCATTCGTAAGATGATTGAACGAGGTATTGTAAAAACAGTAAAATCCGCTAAAAAAATTGTTGATAGAAAAGAACCAATCGTTTGGGATATTTTGGAAAACATCTTAAAAGGGCATCCAGTTCTTTTAAATAGAGCACCAACTCTTCACCGACTAGGTATTCAAGCTTTCCAGCCAAAATTGATTGAAGGAAAGGCTATCCGATTACATCCATTAGTTACAACGGCATTTAATGCGGATTTCGATGGGGATCAAATGGCAGTACATTTACCTCTAGGTAATGCTGCAATTTTGGAAGCTCAAATGTTAATGTTGGCCTCTCATAATATTTTGAATCCAGCTAATGGTGCGCCAATTGCTGTACCTTCTCAGGATATGGTTTTAGGTTTATATTACATTACCAAAGGAAAGAAAAGTACTGCTGAGTTAATCGTAAAAGGCGAAGGAAGTACTTTTTATTCACCAGAGGAGGTAATTATTGCTTACAACGAGAACAAATTGGATTTGCATGCTCATATTAAAGTTAAATCTTATGATCTAAATGAAAATGGTGAGCCTGAGTTAATGTTAATAGAAACAACTTGTGGTCGAGTGATGTTTAATGAAAAAGTTCCTAGAGAAGTAGGATTCATTAACGACGTATTGACTAAAAAAGCATTAAGAGATATTATTGGTAATGTGTTAAAGATTTCTGGTACCTCTCGAACTGCGCAATTCCTTGATGATATCAAAGGATTGGGTTATGAAATGGCATTTAAAGGAGGTTTATCGTTTAATTTAGATGACGTTATTATTCCTAAAGAAAAGGATGAATTGGTTCTTAAGGCTGATACGGATGTGAAAGAAGTAATGATGAATTACAACATGGGTCTTATCACCAATAACGAACGATATAATCAAATTATTGATATCTGGACACATACAAATGCTAAATTGACTCAAACATTAATGGATCAATTGAAAAGCGATCGTCAAGGTTTCAATTCAATTTACATGATGTTCGATTCTGGTGCTAGGGGTTCTAAAGAACAAATTCGTCAGCTTTCAGGTATGAGGGGATTAATGGCAAAACCTCAAAAATCTGGTGCAAGTGCACAAGAGATTATTGAGAATCCTATCCTATCTAACTTTAAAGAAGGTCTTTCGATTTTAGAATATTTTATTTCAACTCACGGTGCTCGTAAAGGTCTTGCCGATACGGCCCTTAAAACGGCTGATGCGGGTTATTTAACAAGACGTTTGGTGGATGTTGCTCAAGATGTAGTAATTAATTCTAATGATTGTGGAACATTAAGAGGTATTGTAGCAACTGCATTAAAGAAAAATGATGAAGTTGTTGAGCCATTATATGATAGAATTTTAGGTAGAACTTCTGTTCATGATGTATATCAACCAGATTCAGATCAATTAATCGTTTCATCAGGAGAATTAATTTCTGAAGAAGTTGCTACTGCAATAGAATCAGCAGGAATTGAAGAAGTAGAGATTAGATCTGTTTTAACATGTGAAATGCGTAAAGGCGTATGTTCTAAATGTTATGGTCGCAATTTGTCTAATCACCGATTAGCCCAAATGGGAGATGCTGTAGGAGTAATTGCTGCGCAGTCAATTGGTGAACCAGGAACTCAGTTAACACTTCGTACTTTCCACGTTGGGGGTACTGCATCTAATGTTGCTGATATTTCTGATATCAAGGCAAAAGCAAATGGTAAGTTAGAAATTGATGAACTTAGAACAATTGAAAAAGCAAATACTGACGGTTCAATTCGTACGATTGTTGTAGGTAGATCTGCTGAATTGAAAATTACAGATGAAAAAACAGGAATAGTTGTGATGAACGCCAATATTCCTTACGGTTCTGAAATAATGGTCAAAACAGGAGATAAAATTAAAAAAGGTGATGTAATTTGTAAATGGGATCCATACAATGCCTTAATTATTTCTGAAGTACCTGGTAAAGTTGTATTTGATAGTATCGTTGAGGGAGTTACTTTTAGAGAAGAGGTGGATGAGCAAACAGGATTTACCGAAAAAGTAATTATTGAGACAAGAGATAAAAAACGAAGTCCAAGTATTCATATTATTGATCCAAAAACGAAAGAGATTTTAAGAGAGTATTCGTTACCAGTTGATGCTCATATTTCTGTTACAGAAGGAGTTAAAATTGAAGCAGGTGAGATTTTGGTTAAAATACCACGTCTTGCTGGGAAAACAGGTGATATCACTGGTGGTCTTCCTCGTGTAACAGAATTATTTGAAGCTCGAAATCCTTCAAATCCTGCAGTTGTTGCGGAAATTGATGGGACAGCTCAATTCGGTAAAATCAAACGTGGTAACCGTGAAATTTCAGTAATTTCGAGAACAGGTGAGGAGAAAAAATACATGGTTCCACTATCTAAACATATCTTAGTACAAGAAAATGATTATGTGCGTGCTGGATCCCCTTTATCTGATGGTGCAATTACTCCAATTGATATTTTAAATATTGAAGGACCTACTAAGGTTCAGGAGTATATTGTGAACGAAATTCAAGAGGTATATCGTTTACAAGGTGTGAAAATCAACGATAAACATTTCGAGGTTATTGTTCGTCAAATGATGCTTAAAAATGAAATAATTGAATCTGGAGACACACGTTTTCTAGAAGGTCAATCTATTCATAAAGCCGATATCATGGCCGCAAACGATGAGTTATTTGGAATGATGGTAGTTGATGACGCCGGAGATTCTGAAAATCTTAAAGCAGGTCAGATTGTATCTTCTAGAAAATTGAGAGATGAAAATTCTCAATTGAAACGAGCAGATAAAAAAATGGTTGAAGCTAGGGAAGCAACACCAGCAACATCTCGTCCGTTACTTCAAGGTATTACTAGAGCTTCGCTTCAAACACAATCGTTTATTTCTGCGGCATCTTTCCAAGAAACAACGAAAGTTTTAAATGAAGCAGCAATTTCTGGAAAAGAAGATTGGTTATTAGGATTAAAAGAAAACGTTATTGTTGGACATTTAATTCCTGCGGGAACTGGTGTTAGAAATTTCCAAAAGCAAATAGTAGGTTCTGTTGAAGAATTGGAAAAATTAAAAGAAGAAGCGTAAGTTATATTTACATGTATAAAAGGCTGTCAGATATGACAGCCTTTTTTGTTTTTAATACAATACTTCATTACGATTTTCTATTAACATAGGAAATCTATATGCGATCTAAAGTATAGAGGATCAGTTCATTCATTTCTTCTAGATAGCCTTGAGAAAATTTCATAAGTGGTCTATTTGCAACACCTAGACATATGGTTGAACATTTGTGACCTAATTCTCTGCCAAGTGCAAATAAAGCAGAACTTTCCATTTCGAAGTTAAGGACCTTAAATTCACCTTGGTAGTTTCCTAATGCTAGTTGTAATCCTTCTGTATTTGTCTTTAGTCTTAACTTTCTGCCTTGCGGCCCATAAAACCCTGAACTAGTAACTGTTATCCCATTAAATGTTTTACTTGAGATTAACTTACTAGTTAATTCCTTGTTAGATTCAATTAAATAAGGAGATATTTTTTCTGGGAGGTTTAGAAACTTTTTTAATTCTGTTTCTATTTTTATTTCCTCTTGTTTGAAATCAATAGAATAGAAATGAGCCACATTATCTAGTCCAAAAGCATGTGTGGAAACAATCCAAGCATGAACAGGAATTTCTTTTTGTAAAATCCCACATGTTCCAATTCGAACGATGTCAAGAGAAGTATGTTCTTTTTTATCAATCCGATTTATTAAATCTATATTGACTAAAGCATCTAATTCATTGATTACTATGTCTATATTATCTGTGCCAATACCAGTAGATAAAGCTGTAATTCTTTTGTTTTTATAAGTTCCTGTATGACAAATAAATTCTCTATGGGCAGATTTGTGCTCTATCGTATCAAAGAAACGAGAAATCTGTTCAACTCGATCTTGATCTCCAACAACAATAATTTTTTCAGCTAAATTTTCAGGATGCAAACCTAAATGATAAACTTGACCTTTATCATTCAAAACTAATTCGGAAAGAGGATATTTCAAGTTTTAATTATTGGTTAAGCTTCCAAAAACTTTAATTAAAATATCTGTTACTCTTGCACCAGGATCTTTTCTGATTTTATTTTCTTCTTTTTCAACCATGTAAAATAATCCAGTAATTGCTCTTTCAGTAATATAAGCATCTAAATCAGGATTTAATTTTTGCCCACCAGTAAGCGTCATTACTTGATTATATTTTGTTATAATAGGCGTCCAAGATTCAGTAAGTTTTACTTTTGAAGTAGCTTCTTTTACTTTTGGAGAAAATGCTAATATAAGCTTTGAAGTGGTTTGATCTTTCAAGAATTTTGTAGCGGCCCCATCTCCACCTTTTAAGATACTAGAACCGTCTTGAACAGACATATTTAAAATGGCATCCTTGAATATAGGTAAAGCTTCCTTTGTAGCTTCTTCTGCCGCACGGTTTAACGTTGTTTCAAATTTATCTACTTGACCAGAAAGACCCAGTTCTATTGCTTTTTCTTTAACTTTTATTGCGTCTTGTGGAAAGGGCAAACGGATTGATTCATTTTTCAGAAATCCATCTGTAACTGAGGTAATATTAACTGAGTTCCTTATCCCAACGTTCAATGCTTCCTTTAAACCGGAAATAACCTCATCATTAGTTAAACCTGGTTTGTTCTCTGTTTGGGAAAGGTCTACAGTTTGTAGGGTACTATTAATAACATCACATGAAACTAATGAAACAAAGAGTCCACATGCTAATAATATTTTCGTCATTTTTATTTTATTACATTAACATACCCAGTATAAAACTTTTTACCATCATTGTCTTTTTCCTTGAAAGAAATTTTCCAAATATAGGTCCCATTGGGAACTATTCTTCCATTATAAGTACCATCCCAAGACTCTTTAGTATCGTGAGATTCCCAAATACGTTCTCCCCATCTGTTGTATAATACTAATTCGAAATTCTCAAAATCTATACCATCTATGTTAATAGACCAATTTTGATTATGTTCATCATCATCAGGAGTAAATGAATTAGGTACATACAAAATGATATCCGGAACAATTTCAATCTCAAGTGTAATTGAATCCGAACAACCTTCACCTGTTGTTACTGTTAATGTAATAGGATATGTTCCTACTTGTCCTTCAGGGTAAGTAATTAAAGCACTTGAGCCACTTGAAGCGATCGATACTGCTCCAGGACTTGCCCAATTCCAAATTGTAATATTTCCTTGAGAAATATCAGATGTTTGAATAGCCGTTTCAAACCATGTAGCTGGGTTTTTGGAAACGGTAAAATCGGCTGTTGGAACAGGTGTCACTTCAATAATATCATC
>CAZTFG010000106.1:0-7837 GCA_964612725.1 uncultured Lishizhenia sp.
ACTATCAATAAAGATAAATTTCAATGCATCTTGCCTCTGCCATGGTTTCATATTGGTTCAGAGTTATATGCTAAAGAACCAAATCCAATCACGATGGGCAATGTATTAATTGCTTCTGCCCAAACAGGTTTACCAATTTATTCTTGTATGCTTGGTAGAACGAGCTTAAGCCAAACCCAATTCTTTTTCAGAAGTCTTGGGTCCAATTATCAAGAAAAATCAGTTAATACATCCCTTAACGCGAAAAACCTGTTGGTTTGGTTTGATTATCAACCTTTATTTTCAGAAGATGAACTCGAATTGTATCAACTTTCAACTCCGTTAATTAAAAATAGTTGGGGGGAATTAAGAAGTCTTTCTCCTAAAAAACTAATGGAAAAAAGAACTCAAAATAGCGATCTATTAGTGGAGGCTAAAACACACAAACAATCCGACTTTCTATTTGAAGATTATTCGTCAAAAAACAACAAGATATCAGGTAAAGCCTCTGAATTCAACACCTTGGCAAAATTAGACAATACCAAACTTAAACCCAACAGCTGGTATGAAGTAAGTTTTGATTATTATTGGAAAGGTACAAAAAACTTGGATAATGTTTTTCGAATTGAATACATTAAAAACAAGCAAGTAACCTGGTTTTATGAACGTACTATTTCTTCATATACTGATCAGCGAACAAATTTAGTTCGTGTCCGAGCCGTATTTAAAACTCAAATAGATTCATGCGGATATAATTTCTTTTTATTTGGAGGAGAGCACAAAAACAACACTTACGAAATTGATAATTTACTGATTCGTCCACTCAATTTATCCGTGAAATGGAAAGACGACAATAGTAAAACTCATATAAATTCCTTCTGATAAAAGCGAAGCTTAAACAACAAATCCTATCTTTGATCGTTGGAAGATCAGAATACTTAATCATGAGAATCAAAGTAACCTTACTTATTTTTTTATTCGCTTCTACAGCTTCAGCGCAAATTGGAACTGGACAGTGGCGATTTCATTCTTCCACCAAAAAAGCAATTGATGTAGTTGCAACCAACAATTTTATATATACAGCATACGAAAATGGCTTGTCAATTTTAGATCTTTCCGATAAGAGTCATACACTTTACAATGCCTTAAACCTCTTGTCTGATATTGAAATCACTTGTTTGTATTACGATCCAACGGATCAATCGCTATACATTGGTTATGCTAACGGGAACATTGATAAATTGAAAAATGACAATATCATCAATATTCCCGCACTAAAATTAGCTCAAGTACCGAATTCAAAAAGAGTAAATAGATTCGAAAAAAATGGGTCATTCATTTATGCAGCTTGCGACTTTGCAGTATTAAAAATAGATCCTGTAAAAAACGAGGTAAAGGACACCTATTATCCAACGAATTCAATTCAACCAATTGTTGACTTAACATTTAGTGCAGATACTCTTTTTGCACTAACTCCAACCAAATTACTTTATGGCGAACTGACGAATCCTGCCCTTTCTGATCCATCTCAATGGACAATAGATAACCGCTTGACCTATACGAATGGATTAACCTTTAGCGAGATTGAAAAAATGAATGCTGAATTAATCGTATTAATAAAATTAGCCGGACAGGCTGGGGATGAAGTTGTCAAATTAGGACAACCAACTAATCTAACTATTTCAAATTTTCCATGGGCGGCAAAAATAAATTCTATTAACGTAATTAACAATAATCAACTTGCCATAAATGCAGAAGGAGGCTTTGCTACCTATGATCAAAACTACCTCCAAACATTGTTGTATGCAACAGGAACCTTCAATCAAGAATTTTTAGTGAGCCGATCCGCGTTCAACTCAGAAGGAATTTGGATAGCAGACAAGAGCCTTGGATTAGTATGGTTTCCGGCAGATTATTTTTCATACGATCGTTTTCCCGTTTCTGGAGCAGCTAACAATTCCTTTTATTCGATGGATGCGCTGAATGGGAAATTAGCAATTTCTTCCGGGTATTTACTAAATAAATTACCTGCTTTTACCAGAAATGGAATTCACTTTTTTGAGAATGAAACTTGGAGTTGGACTGATGTATATGAACAAAATTGTTGGACTGAACTAAATGTTTGGGATTTTTTAGACGTATCAATTAACCCAAAAAACCCAAAACAATATGCAGTTTGTACTTATTCAGAAATTCCTGTTACTGAATTCACTGAAAATCAAGGAGAAATTTTTGTTGATACCAATTCAACATTGGTGTCGAGTTCTATAGGAAATGGTTGGTCACTCGTTTCAGATGTTTGTTATGATGAAAAAGGAAATCTATGGTGTTTGAATGGGTATGCTCAATACCCACTGAATGTAAAAGATGCTTCCGGCAATTGGTCAAATTTTGAATTAGGGTCAGCAGCCAAAAATAAGTACACAAAAAAAATGATTATTGACTATGATGGAAATCTGTGGTGTGCTACGGCCGAAGCTGGATTATTTGGGTACAATTACAACAATACACTAACAAATACCGCTGATGATAAGCGAATTCAAATCAAAACAGGTGTAAATTCGGGTGATTTACCATCAGACAATGTTACCGCTATTGCTGCCGATTTTGATGGTGAAATTTGGATTGGAACAGATGCAGGATTTGCCATTTTATACAGTGGCTCCAACTCGTTTAATGCAGCGGCAGGAGAATATGACGCTCAACGAGTTAAGGTAAAATACGAAGGAAATGTGGAATATGTATTAGGATCAACGCATATTACTGATATTGAAGTGGATGGAGGGAATCGAAAATGGATTGCAACCGCCAATGCAGGAATTCTCCTTTTATCTTCAGACGGATCTGAAATCATTGAGCAACATACTACAGAAAATTCACCGCTAATTTCAGATGTTATTTATGACATAAAACTAGACCATACAACCGGTGAATTATTTATTATTACTGATAAGGGCTTAGTTTCATACAGAACGAATGCAACATACGAAGATCCCGAATACAGCTCCACTACAGTATTCCCCAATCCAGTGAGACCAACTCATTTTGGTCCTGTAACTATTCAAGGAATTCGTTACAACTCAGATGTTAAAATCACAGACGTAGCAGGAAATTTAGTTTATAAAACGGTTTCTAACGGAGGAACAGCAACATGGGATTGCAAGAATCTAAATGGCGAACGCGTGGCAACCGGTGTCTATTTGATCTGGACCGGAATGAACGAAGGAAAAGGAAAAAAGGTTGGGAAAGTACTCGTGGTTAATTAGGGACAATATATTCTTTTATTTGTTTCCAAAAATCAGAGGTTGAAGGCACAAAACCTTGTGAGACAAATGAATGTACTTCGTTATTTTTATTGATTGTATAGTGCTTTTTCCCGTAAAAAGCATCTAACTTTTCAGGAGAATTAAAAGCGGCCGTAAGTCCCTGCCAATTACTTAAATCAAGCTCGAAAGGGTTCTTTTGTTGAATTCTTATTTGTTCAATACCTTCCGCTGAGAATGCCAATAGCACAAGTACATTCGTGTCTCGAAATTCCAAATACGAAATTGAATCGTACACTTTTTCTAAAACAGTATCACTAAATATCTCAACTAGTTCAATTGCCTCATTAGGATTTTCTTCATTCAATTTTTTCCACTCATCTCCTAACATACCATGTACAACTAAAAATTGAATAAATTCTTTTTCCAATTCTTTTAATTCTTCTGTTGTTAAGATCCGATATTTTAGAACATAATTCATAATGGGTGCGAAATTAATTGATTAATTGAAAAAAGTAGAGAATAGAACCCAATTTCATTAAATTTGTCTTAACAACAGAAATGATGAATAAAAACGACGAATTACTGAATAAAAGAGCCCAAGCAAAATTAGGTGGAGGGCAAGTACGTATAGATAAACAACATCAACAAGGAAAACTAACCGCACGCGAACGGATTGAGGTCTTACTGGATGAAAATTCCTTTCAAGAAATTGGTGCCTTAGTATCTCACCGTTCCAAAGACTTTGGCTTAGATAAACAACATTTTCCGGGTGATGGCGTCATAACGGGATATGGTACTATTCACGGACGAACCGTCTATGTATTCTCTCAAGATTTCACTGTTCTTGGTGGTTCATTATCCGAAAGTCATGCCTTGAAAATTTGCAAAATAATGGATATGGCTATGACCAATGGAGCTCCTGTAATTGGTTTAAATGATTCAGGTGGCGCGCGGATCCAAGAAGGTGTTGTTTCATTGGCAGGCTATGCTGATATTTTCTACCGAAACACTAGAGCTTCGGGTGTTGTTCCACAAATTTCGGTAGTTATGGGTCCTTGTGCTGGAGGTGCTGTATATTCTCCTGCTTTAACCGATTTTATTTTCATGGTTGAAGACACCTCATACATGTTTGTAACAGGTCCAAATGTCGTAAAAACAGTAACCCATGAAGAGGTAACTTCAGAAGATTTAGGTGGAGCTCGAACGCATGCAGAAAAATCAGGAGTCAATCATTTCACCTCACCAAATGATGTTTCTTGCTTAAAACAAGTAAGAGAATTAATCACCTACATGCCCCAAAACTATGCGGAAAAGGCACCAACTATTACTGATTTTTCATTTTCTGATCGCAAACTAGATCACATAAATAGCATATTACCTGAAAATTCTACCTTACCATACGATATTAGAAAGGTAATTGACTGTGTAATTGATGATGATACATTTAGAGAGGTACAAGCCGATTTTGCTAAAAGCATTGTCGTTGGATTCGCTCGATTAGATGGAAGAACTATTGGAATTGTCGCCAATCAACCCGCTAGTATGGCAGGGGTATTAGACATTGACTCCTCTCGTAAAGGAGCTCGATTTGTTCGCTTTTGTGATTCATTTAATATTCCATTGCTGGTTTTCGAAGACGTTCCTGGGTTTTTGCCAGGTACAGATCAAGAATGGAGAGGAATTATCACGCATGGTGCCAAATTACTCTATGCTTTTTCCGAAGCAACCGTACCAAGAATTACAGTAATTACAAGAAAAGCCTATGGAGGAGCGTTTGATGTAATGAACTCAAAAAACATTGGAGCTGATTTAAACTTTGCATGGCCTACAGCGGAAATTGCGGTTATGGGAGCTAAGGGTGCAGCAGAAATTATTTTCAAAAGAGAAATTTCAGAAGCAGTAGACCCAGAAGCAAAATGGAAAGAAAAGGAAGCGGAATATGCTGAACTTTTCTCTAATCCATACCGAGCAGCAGAGCGAGGATTTGTTGATGAAGTAATTCTTCCATCAGAAACGAGACAAAGGCTAATTCATGGATTTAAGATGCTTGAAAATAAATCGGAACAGCTCCCAAGCAAAAAACATGGGAACATTCCGTTATAAAAAAGCAATAAACAATGCGAAAAAGTGCCTGTTTTAATTAACAGTATTCGTTAAATGCCTCACTTAAATTTTCAGCTATCATTACTGGGCTGGCACCTTCGATATGGTGTCTTTCTACAAAATGAACCAATTTTCCATCCTTGAATAAAGCAATTGAAGGAGAAGAGGGAGGATAAGGTAAAAAGTACTTTCTCGCTTGATTGGTCGCTTCTGCATCCACTCCTGCAAATACAGTAGCTAAATGTTGTGGAACTTTTTCATTATTCAGCGATAATTTTACACCCGGTCTCATATTCCCTGCTGCACATCCACATACGGAATTGACAACAACTAATAAAGTACCTTGCGTGTTTTGTATTGCTTGATCAACAGATGCTGATGTAGTTAATTCTTCAAACCCAACCTGAGTTAAGTCTTGTTTCATTGGTTGTACTAATTCTGCTGGATACATAATTTTGAATTTTAACCAAAATTACGGATTTTTTTCATGAAACTAAACCATCTGTTTCACCATTTTACAATTTGATCTACCAACAATACCCAATACCTAGTTGCATTCCCAATGAAAAATAATTGGTTCTAACAATGTTACTTTGAACAACACCTCCAAGCGAAAATCGACCAACAGGCATCAATGAAACTTTCATTCCTGATTGAGAATAATACGAAAATTCAACCGCGCCATGCAACGTTCCGGTCAACGTAGAAATATCTGATTGAAATGCAACATTGGAATTTGAAAAATTAAGGTAATATCCATTAACCGGTTGAATTAAACACCCTAATGATATCCCAGTTGATGGCTGAATTGCATATTTGCCCAGTTTCCAGATCCTACCAACCTGCACAGGAACGGCTATATATCTATAATTATTCTCAAATTGAGCAGTATAGTTAACATTTGAATAATTGGTTTTTTCGCCCCAAACAAAATATTCTAAGCCTAAAGAAAAAATGAATTTACGGTATTGATAGCTATACTTGATGGCTAAATCCCAAGAAGTAATCTCACTTTCGTCAGATTGTCTTTTTTCCTGAAAACTTTTAGGCGTAAAAAAAGTACTTGTTTGAATTGCTGAATTAGGCTTAAAAACAAGTTGTCCTACCCCACTTATTCCCGTATAAAATAGGAGTGCATGATTTCTATTTAAGGATTTTGAATTTTCGACATCTTTTGGTTTCAATTCCAATTTTGGTTGTGTTGAATGAATGATCGAATCTACTCTTAATGAATCGTTAAAAGAGGGGAATTCGTCTACATGTTCAATAGGAGAATTCGCTTCCATTTTCGATGAATCCATTTGGAATAGCTTAGTTTGAATAGCCAAATCTTGATTTATCTCTAGCACTTTTTGAGTTTTTTCTTCTAACTGATTAATTCCATTCAGCTTTTTACCTATTGCTTTTTTATAGCTCGAAAGTTCATTGATTGATACGTATTTCGTATTCCTTGTTTGATTGGTGGTTAAATCTAAATTATTCTCCTTCTTTTTCTTTCCATGTTTTTGAATTGATTCATACGGAAATCTAGATGCAACTTTATTAGTTGTTTTTAGTTTATTTAAAAGCGTATTAGAAGATACAGGTGAATCTTTTTTGAATTGAAATGCCGCTAATCCCAAACCAAAAAACAGCAAAAAGACACTTAACCACCAATAAACTACCGTTCTCTTTTTGGACCGAGAAGCGGCTAATTCATCCAACTTCCTATTGACATCCAAAAGAAATTCTTGAGGTATTTCTTCAGAAAAATCCGGTTGAAACCTACGTTGAAAAAGGTCGTCAATTGGCTCATTTTGTTTCATAACTCAATTCAATTTTAAATAATTCTTTTAATTTCTTGCGTGCTATTTTCGTATGCCATTTGGAGGTTTGCTCCGATATACCTAGCATTTCTCCTATTTCTTTATGTGAATATCCATCGATTGCAAATAAATTGAAGACGGCACGTGTTCCTTCAGGCAATTCTAGGAGAATGTGATGTAAAAATTCATCGTTTATTTCATATTCGATTACAGATGTAACCCCAACGGTTGATTCAACTGAGGCGTCTTGCTGAAAAAGGAAGTGATACTTTTTATTTCGACGATACTCATCGATGATTTCATTTGTGATGATCCGTTTTATCCAACTAAAAAATCTAGCTTCTTGATATCGATCCAAATATTGAATAATCTTAATAAATGAATTGTTTACCAAGGTTAAATGATCTTCCTCATTTCTGTGATATCTTCTTGCTACACTTATTAATATTGGATAACATAATTTATATAGTTCCAACTGTGCTTTTCTATCGAAAGCAAACGCTTTTTTCAATAATTCAGCACTTGGTTCTTGCATTTGTTCTACTACTACAATAAATATAACGTATATAATTGGTGATAGGTGGTGGTTTATTCATTCACTTAATTAATAGTGTTGTTTAATTTAGAAATACCCAATCACCCCCATTTTTACGTAAACCTACTTAGACACTTTCGTACTCCTAC
>CAZTFG010000107.1:0-7830 GCA_964612725.1 uncultured Lishizhenia sp.
CAGACGCGACTCATTCGGAGAAGTTGCAAGAGAGGGAAGAAACTATGATTTCTAATTCTCAGAGAATTACCTTTTCCAAATCATTTTCTACGTAGTGGTTTTTGAGATTCAGAAAATCCAAGAAGTAAGTAACGTTGAACGTGTTGAGTAAAGTGGGTAGGCTTGCTGAAAGTTGCACCTGGGCAATTTATTTTCGCACTAATACTTTGCGTTCAATTTGATTTCTCAATTCCCGATTGCTCCAATTGTTATCAATGGCATTTTGGACCTCGCCAAAAAAAGAGTATAACCAAATGAGGACAACATCTTGGATGAACCATTCATTAGTTGATACCATTTTTTTCATTATTTTTTTTTATGGTTGATATATAATGTATAATTTAAGATTTTTTAAATTTTTAGAAATTATTCCACGAAGAGAATGGAAAGCAGCATGTATAAATTTAATTTACGATTTACTACCTATTTTCTGGTGCGGTTCATATCACCAATTAACAACAATTAAAGACACATGAAAAAATTAGGTTTATTTACTTTTTTAATCTTAAGTTATTTTTCGATTGCTCAGACTAAATTCCCTTTAGAGGATCCGTTTTTTTTTGATAAATATTCTAAAAACAAAAGTCTTATAGCATCTAATAGTAATTCAAATAAGAATTTTAGACTAAATGGAATCAAAGACATCAATACATCTAACCCCATGTTTAACTCAGGAATAGGATTATGCTTAGATTTAACTGTTCTGGGTATTTTTGACAACTATCCAACTTACGGTGTTGGCTTCGAACTAGGTTTAACACAGATTTCTTGGAGAGGATTTTCGCTTAATGCTAACGTGGGAGGATCAAGTAATGATTGGCTTTGGTTGGGGGGCTCAGTTGGATACACTCATGGTTTATTTAATTTTGCCCCATATGGACTAGTAGGATTAGCCATGACATTGGAAGCACTTGATGATGACGGATTAGCGGGTTATTTAGAATTTGGTTCTTATATTAAATTAACCAATTGGTTGTCTTTCAAACCGGGAGCCAGGATTGCGCTGGTCAAAACTTACGAACCTTGGCAATCAACTAATTACAATTTACTCATGTTGGGATTCACAATAGATCCTTTTCATTTAATTCCATTCTACTAGCAATAAAAAGTAAATTATAACCGAATTGATTAATTCTATAAAGATTCAGCTCATTAGATCATCCCTCCCATTTTGATGAATTTGTTTCGTACAAAGAAGATCTTGGATTAGACCACCTTGATGTTGAAGAATTGAAAGATAAATTTCACAAATTAATTTTCCACTCATTTTTGAGATCTTACAAAATATTGAATGAAATTTCTTTAAAAGAAAGTGATATTTTCTTCGAAAATTTTAAAAAGAAGTATCAAAAAACATAAAAATCACACTTTGGAGGCGCGAAAAATTGGAATAACTGAATAAAAATGTTGTTGAAAAATAAATTTAAATCACTCTAAAAACCCTAAAAAATGACCCAATTTTCATAGGTTCGAGTCCTTAAATGTTACACTGGATGTTACACTGAAAGAAAAAACCCTTGACTAACTAATTGATAATCAAGGGTTTAGAGTTTAAAACCGTGGTCCCACTTGGAATCGAACCAAGCACCTACTGATTATGAGTCAGTTGCTCTAACCGAATGAGCTATAGGACCGTTGGAAAGTAGAACGAATTCAATCAATCCGAGTGCAAAAATAACAATTTCTTTTATTTTAGGAAATATTTTTATAACAATCGGAAACTAAAAATTTAAAGAAAGACGAGCACGAACGCCCAGAGGTGAAACACCAGGAATTTGATGTGTCATTCTCCATACCAAATCTACCCGAAGTGCCTTCAAAATATTCTCTATTCCGATGGAAGATTCAATATATGGTACATTACCAAAGCGCTTTACAAAAGTTGGAATTAACATTTCTTGTTCATGCCTTGCACTTAAGGCTCCATAAGCTACCCTACCCGTTGTTAATAAGCGCCACTTGAGTTTCTTGTTAATCGGTATGCGGTCAAACAACAATCCTTCCCAATGATTTTCAATAAAAGCTCCCACGTAACGATCTGAAATAAATTCTAAAAAATTGAGCTTATTGAAAGCACTTGTCAACAACCACAAGGATTGATTTCCTTCATGTACTTTCAATAATGGATACGCTGTGTTACCAAAAATATATCCGGCAATAGCTCCATAACGCATGCGACCAAAAATCCCAACTTGTGTATTATGCTCTAATTGAAACTCCAATTTTTGGTAGTTGTACTGACTTCCTCCAATTCCTTTTACACCTATAATTGCTTGTAATGAAAGGATTGGAAAAACAGATCGTAGGCTTGTGCGATCAAACTGTCCAGATAAAAACTCCTCATCTTTTGTCCATCTAAATCGGGCAGTAAACTCGGCCGTGCGAATATTACCAATCGTATCTGCTAATCCCGTAGTTGGGTTATTTTTCAAGTAATTGGCTAAGCCTAAGGGTGTAAATTCTTTCCAATCAAATGCTGAAAAGATAACCACATCTTTCTTTATGTCTTTTTCTAAACTTATTCCGGACTTTTTTACAAAGGTTAATTTATCAAAGGGAGCAGTACTTAAAACGGTGGCAAATGTTGACCCCATGGATGCAGCGGTGGGCGATTGTCCAATTTGCTCAATATCATAGGTGTAATATGCCGTCATCATCCCCCTTTTTTTCGGAGTTATATTAAACCGCGTTGTTAGGCCATATTTGAAACGCTCATCCCCAAAGCCATAAGCGATTCTTCCGCCTAATTCGAGTCTTTTGGAAAAATTATTGGATGTTCTCAAAGCAAAAGCAGTTCGAAATTTTTCAACTTGATTGAAAGAAACAAGGGTAAATGCGCTACCATATTCTAATTTTCCAACCGGATAATACCCTGTTGTTGAGAAATAGGTTAAATTTTTTAAAGTTTGAAAAAAGGGCAAACTATTCAATGAATCGACCATGTCAACTATGCCTTCTTGTTGTTTGGTTAATTGCTCTGTTCGTACCGATTGCCAATAGGATTCCGGTCGTATTTTAGCACTATCCATCACTTGAATGGCATTGCCGGTGGTATAAAATTCTGGTGGACGAGTGGAGTTAATGACATAGTTACTTCGGGTGCTGTTTTTTCGGGCATAAATTCCGTACACCTTGGTTTTTTGCATTAGTTTGATGTCTGCAATGAGTTTTTCCTCTTTGAGCATCCACACTTCTTTTTCTACTTGATCAAAGCGATGTTCCAAATACAAATCTTGTATGTAATTTAAATTAGCATCGGAAGCAATGGAAGCCTTTATAAGCTTGATGGCGTAGGTGGTATCATGAATCCACATTTCACCTTGAAAAGTTAAATCTCCTGAACGCTTGGGTAAAAAACGCAACTTGTAGCACCAATCATTATCAATAAAGGTGGAATCTTCTAGAAAAAACTTGTAATAGCTTCTGGCGATAGGTGAAGTGGGACTGATAAACGATTTATTGAAAACATCAATAACATTGTCATAGACATTGACATCCAAGTACATATCACCTAAAAATTGATTGATTTGTAAATTATCTATACCTGTGATTTTAGTAGCTTGAATCAGCTCTTTTTTGATTTTCGGATTGTTTTTAAAATAGAAATTAGAAAAATTTTCACTTAAGATGAGGGGTAAATAATTTTCGCCCGTTGAAGTAGAATCTAAATAATCCATGATCAGATCTAAGCGCTTAACTACTCCATTTTGGCCAAATTTATCGTCCAAGTTATTTAAATCAAATTGTATTTTACTGTACAAATCATACTCATACGAATTCAATTTTTCTTTGTTGTTAATGGGTTTATTGGCAACCATTCGTTTATGTAATCGCGTTGACGGAAACTCATCGGGAGTTAAAATCACAATTTCAGCTAAATCATCGGTTAAGATATTTAAACGGATATCCAAAACACTACTGACATCTTTTTTTATAGCTACCGTTTGAGAAACGAATCCTGAAAAGGTAAACCGCAATGAATCGGTGGCATAATAGGTTTCGATTTTAAATCCACCAGCTGAATCTGTAAGGGTTCCAATTTTTGAATCCACAAAACGCACAGAAACATAGGGTAATTTCTCGCCCGTTCCGGCATCCGAAACAGTACCTGAGACAATTGTTTGTTGAGAAAATCCAACGACTTGAAAACAGAGAATGAATATGTATACCAGCTGTTTTCTCATGCCTTTTACTGAATAGATGCTGCTGCCATTTTTTTCGCGGCACGAGCAGATACTAGAATTCCAATTTCGTATAAAATTAAAATGGGAATGGAAACAATAATTTGAGAAATTACATCCGGTGGTGTTATAATAGCAGCTAAAATTAAAACCACCACTATTGCATGCTTTCTGTATTTCCTTAGAAACTCAGGAGTGATTAACCCAATTCGAGTCAACAAATAAGACGCAACGGGCAATAAAAACAATACTCCTGAATAAAAGATGGTAGAAAGTATGGTGCTCATGTAAGAACTAATAGTAAAGTTATTTTCGATTTGCTTACTGATTTGATAACTACCAAAAAACTGAACAGAAATTGGGGCTACAACAAAATAACCGAATATGATTCCCAGAAAAAACAAAATACTAACGTAAAACACGATTCCCTTAGCGGCATTAATTTCATTGAGTTTTAAACCGGGTTTAACAAAGCTCCACAATTGATAAAAAACATAAGGAAAGGCGATTACAATACCTCCCATGAAACTCATCATGAGTGCATAGGAGAACTGACCGCCCATGGTCATACTTTGCATTTTAATTGGAATTTCCTCAATACATATCCCAAAGAAATCGCACATGAGTTGAAAAGTAATAAACTCTTTCTTATTCATGGAAAGAAATAGATGATCCATAATCCATTCCTGGTATGACCAAATTACAATCGCGAAAATAAGAATAGCCGCAGCAGCGCGAACTAATCTCCACCTCAATTCTTCGAGATGTCCAAGAAAAGTCATTTGTTTGTTATCGCTCATTCCACTCAAATATATTCATTTTCATTAAACCTGAATCATACTTAGCCGATTGAATTTATAACAATCTACAAACTAAAGAATTAACATTGCGTCACCGTATGAATAGAATCGATATTTGTGCTCAATTGCTTGTTTATATCCTTCCATCATAAGATCATGACCACAAAATGCTGAAATCATCATCAATAGGGTTGATAAAGGCGTATGGAAATTAGTGATCATACAATCTGCAACAGAAAAATCATACGGCGGAAAAATAAATTTATTAGTCCAACCATCGTATGGCTTCAACATCCCATCCGTAGAAACAGATGTCTCCGATGCACGAATAGAAGTAGTACCCACAGCACATACTTTTTTTCTATTTCGTTTCGCCTCATTAACGATATCCGCTGCCTTTTGGGTAATGATTACTTGCTCGGAATCCATCTTATGTTTTGTAAGGTCTTCCACTTCAACTGGTCGGAATGTACCTAGGCCAACATGTAAGGTGACTTCAGCGAAATTGATTCCTTTAATTTCTAGTTTCTTCAATAACTCACGAGAAAAATGCAATCCTGCTGTAGGAGCAGCTACAGCCCCTTCTTCTTTTGCAAAAATGGTTTGGTATCTTTCCTCATCACTTGGTTCAACTTCACGTTTGATGTATTTTGGTAATGGTGTTTCACCTAAATCTGTAATTTTTTGTTTAAATTCCTCGTAGGTTCCATCAAATAAGAAACGTAAAGTTCTGCCTCGGGATGTAGTATTATCAATTACTTCAGCCACCAACGAATCGTCATCACCAAAATATAATTTGTTACCAATTCGAATTTTTCTAGCAGGATCAACAAGTACATCCCACAACAAGCTTTCGCGGTTTAGTTCACGCAATAAAAAAACCTCGATTTTAGCACCTGTTTTCTCCTTGTTTCCATACATTCTGGCAGGAAAAACACGTGTATTATTCATTATCATCACGTCTCCTTCATCAAAATAGTCCATTATATCTTTGAAAAGTCGGTGTTCAATTTGACCCGTTTTTCTATGAAGCACCATTAATTTCGCCTCATCCCGATTCTCTGATGGATATTCTGCAATCAACTCATCCGGAAGGTCAAACATGAATTCCGATAATTTCATTTTACTCATAACTTCATTTTTAAGGAGTACAAATGTACAACATCACTACCCCCCTTGTCAAGTATTTAGCCATTTATATTTTACAAAACATAAAAAGAATGCAAATTCCCTTTATTTTATTGAAAGAAAGAAGATTATTAGTAACTTTCCACCCGCAACTGAAAAATTCAACAACTTGTACCATTCACTTTATACAAACTCATGCGTGCAATGAAAAAATTCATTTTTCTATTTTCTCTCTTATTTTTATCTCAATCGTTTGTTGCTCAATCCATTATAATTAATGAGTTTTCGAATGGGCCTTCAGGCTCTCAAGAATACATCGAGTTTGTTGTCGTGGATACCACGGTTACATATAATTGCCTGGGCGGACCACCTCCTTGTGTTGATATTAGAGGTTGGATTATTGATGATAATAGTGGTTTTCATGGTACGGGAGGAATTGCAGCAGGATGTAATCGATTTTCATATAATTCCATGTGGCAATGTGTTCCGCTAGGAACGATCATTTTGGTTTACAATAACACGGATCCCAACATAGATTTACCAGCTAATGACTTGACAATGTCTGACAACAATTGTAAGATCGTTGCTCCAATTAGTAATACCACTTTGTTTGATTCAAACCCAACCACACCTGGGGCTGTTGCCTGTTCCTATCCGGCGACGGGATGGACTGCAGGGGGAATTTGGTCCAGAATGGGTATGGCAAATTCAGGAGATTGTGCCAGACTAGTAAATTTAGCAGGATGCGAAGTTTCTTCCATGTGTTATGGGGACGTTAATTTAAATACACAAATATTTTTTGCTTCAGGTGGGGGCGCATCCGCTGGGGCTGATAATGTGTGGTTTTTTAATGGCGGTGACCCTTCTATTCAAGCCAATTGGTCGGAAGGATGCGCGGATAATGAAACGAATATCGACGCGTCAAGCTGTGGATCTAATTTACAAACTCCTGGTATAGCCAACAATTTATTAAACTCCGTTTATATTGCCCAATTTAATAATAATTGTCAACCAATTACTCCAATAAGTTCCAATATAAATGTCAGTACAGGTTCCACATGCAATTGCGATGGAACAGCTACAGTTAGTGCTTCCGGATCGATTGGTCCATACACCTATGCTTGGTATAATTCATCCAATACAGCGATTAATCAAACAACGGCTACAGCTACCAATCTTTGTGCGGGCAATTACTATTGCATTGTAAATTCTCAAATAGGCTGTAGTGACACAGTGCAAGTAACGATAGCGAATCTTTGTAATTTTGGAACATTTGCAACAGCAACGATGATTGAGAATTGTTTAATCAATCAATTTTACAATACAACAGCTTCAAGTGCTCCTGATCAAATTAATCCTTCTGGAATTCAATACAACGGCTTCAATTATGGAGACTTCTTCACAAATTCCAATACCTTAAAATTAAACGGAGGAGAAGTTAAAACCTGGAAAAACCCGGGAGGAAATGTGTGTGGTGCCAAATTAAATTATACCATTTATACCGTTGGAAATCGTCCGGCAAATCCAATCTTTACTATATTGAATTTACCTTTTAAAGAGTCTTGTAATGTTGGAACGAGTTCATTTCCGACAGGAGGTCCTTGTTCTAATGCTTCAGATCAAAAATGGGCAAAAGAAAATTATGGCATTGACTTAACAACCTATCCAGCTGGAAATTATGT
>CAZTFG010000108.1:0-4883 GCA_964612725.1 uncultured Lishizhenia sp.
GAAAGATAAGTCTGGAATCGTTGCATTGCCTTATGGTGTAGAAGGAATTTGTCCTGCTAAACATTTGAAAAAAGAAGATGGTTCTCAAGCAGGTTTGGAAGAAACACTTGATTTTAAAGTGATTGAATTCAATAAAGAAGCGAAGAAAATCGTTGTTTCTCATACACGTTTGTTTGAAGAAGGAACAGATAAACCTACAGCTTCTAAACCAGCAGCTAAAAAACCAACTAAAGGTTCGGCAACTGATAGCGCTGTAAAAGCAGTGAATCAAACATCAGAAAAATCTACATTAGGAGATATCGATGCACTAGCTGAATTGAAAGAGAAAATGGAAAAAGGAGAGTAATCTCTGAATGAATTATTTTCAAAATACGAAACGGCTGTCCCTCGGGATGGCCGTTTTTATTTTATTCCAATTACTTCTACCTCGAAAATTAAAATAGAATTTTCTGGAATTTTATCTTTGGAACTTCTTCCGTAAGCCATATGAGGAGGGCAAATAAATCGAATCTTTGTACCTGCTTTTTTTCCCACTAAAACTTCTTTCCAACCGGCTATTAACCCTGATATTTCCAATTGAATAGGTTTTTTTGTTTTATCGAAAACAATCCCATTTAATAAAAATCCAGTGTAGCTAACTTCTAAAATGTCGCGAATATGAATTTCATTTCCTGCACCTTCTTTTAATTGTTGTTGATACACCCCTGATTCAGACTTTTCCATCGTCCAACCTTTCTTTTTTATAAGGGATTGAATTTGAATATCTATTTGAGATTTTTCACTTTCTGAGTATCCACCACAAGCAGAAAATAAGAATAAAATGATTAAAAGGTTGAAAATAGTTTTCATTTATTTTGTTTTTTGAACCGTAAAGATAATGTTACCCCTCCTTAAATTCGCTTAAAAGACTAAATTTGTACTATAAAATTTCTTCGGAAAATAAACAATTTAGTATGGGACAGAAAACTCATCTTATTCTTAATTCTTCAGAACTTGGTGCTGGTACGCGTGGTGCTTCTCTTGGCCCGGTTGCTATTCAAGTAGCAGCTAGAGAATTGGGTTCTGATTTTTTTGGTGACAAACAAATAATACGAATAATAGATCAAAATCATTTGCTAGACCAACCAACAACTTTCCCATTTTCAAAACGAATTGATGGAATTGTTGACGTGGCAACGGATATAGTTGAACAAGTGAGCAAGGTAATTGAGTCCAAGGAATTCCCATTGGTGCTAGCAGCGGATCATTCCTCTGCGGCATTCACTATTGGAGGAATAAAGAAAGCGCATCCGAATAAAAAATTAGGGGTAATTTGGATCGACGCTCATGGTGATCTTCATTCTCCATATACTACTCCGTCGGGAAATATTCATGGAATGCCATTAGCTATTGCATTGGGCTTAGACAACCTTGAAATGAAACATAATGAGTTGGATGGGGAAACTGAAGCATATTGGCAAAAACTGAAAGAATTAGCCCATGCATCCTCGATGTTTCAGCCGGAAAATTTAGTTTTTATTGGGGTAAGAGATACCGAAAAAGAAGAAGAATTCCTTATGGATAAATATGGAATTCGCAATGTAAAAGTGGAGGAGGTTCGACAAAAAGGGGTTGATCAAATAGTAGTTGAAACTGCGGCGTATTTATCGGCTTGTGACATGATCTATGTTTCATTTGACGTTGATTCAATGGATCCAGACTTGACCTCATATGGAACCGGTACACCTGTGAAAAATGGATTAACCATAGAGGAGGCGAGGTCGTTATTGGTTCAATTCACTGAAGATGCTAAAACAGTTTGCTTAGAGGTTGTTGAAGTGAATCCTTGCTTGGATGATAAAAAAAATAAAATGGCAGAAATTGCCTTCGATTTAATTCAATCAATTACCCAATTGATAGAGAAAAAATAATATGGAAAATACAATAAAGAAATGGTTGATTGACCATTCGCAAACGCTTTTAGGTGTTGAAATGAATGAGAATATGATTCAATTTCAACCAACTCGCAAGGACGTTGACGGAGATTTCACTTTAGTAACTTTTCCATTTGTGAAAATGCTAAAATGTACCCCGGAGCAGGCAGGAGAAAAAATAGGAGAGCTTTTAGCTACAAATTTCCCAGAGATTGATTCCTTTGAAGTAATTAAAGGGTTTTTAAATATCAAATTAGCAAATTCATATTGGTTAAACGAACTTAGGTTATTATCCAATGTGGCCAATTTTGGAAAGGCTAAGCAAGATTCAAAATCATTGATTATGGTGGAGTATTCTTCTCCGAATACAAATAAACCGCTTCATTTAGGTCATTTGCGTAATATTTTCCTTGGATTTTCTGTGTCTGAAATTTTGAAAGCAGCCGGTCATAAAGTGGTGAAGACTCAAATAATAAATGACAGAGGAATTCATATTTGTAAAAGCATGCTGGCTTGGCAGAAATATTCTCCATTAAATGAACTTGGTGAGCGAGAAAATCCATTCAATACAGGGTTAAAAGGGGATAAGTTAGTTGGTAAATATTACGTTGAATTTGACAAACATTTAAAACGTGAAACAGAATCAGTACTATCGCTTTGGATGACTAATGAATTTGCGGGATTTGAACCGTCCATTGTATCAGAAGTACAACGCTTGATGCAAGCAAAAGAAGGGAAAGATGAAAAGGCACAAGGCACGATTCTAGATAAAATAAAAGAAATTGCTCGCAATCAAACAGATTTGATGCGTGAAGCAAAGAATATGCTGGTGAGATGGGAAGCGAAAGATCCTGAAGTTTATTTATTGTGGCAAACAATGAACGGATGGGTTTATGCAGGATTCGAACAAACCTACGCTAAAATGGAGGTGGATTTTGATAAATACTATTACGAATCAGACACTTATTTACTTGGGAAGGAAGTTGTTGCTAAAGGATTGAAAGATGGCGTTTTTTATCAAAAAGAAGATGGTTCTGTTTGGATCGATTTGACCGATGAAGGGTTGGATGAAAAATTATTGCTCCGCTCTGATGGTACTGCCGTTTATATTACTCAAGATATTGGTACTGCTATTGAACGTTTCAGGGATTTTCCTGAATTACAAGGGATGGTTTACACGGTTGGTAACGAACAAGATTATCATTTTAAAGTGTTATTCTTGATTCTTCAAAAAATGGGATATGAGTGGGCAAAAAACTGTTTCCATTTGTCTTATGGAATGGTAGACCTTCCCTCAGGTAAAATGAAATCTCGCGAGGGAACCGTTGTGGATGCAGATGATTTGATGAATGAAGTAATTGAATCTGCAACTGAAATGACTAAAGAACGGGGTCATTTGGAGGGGATGTCATTGGAGGAAAAAGAAATTTTATATTCAACCATTGGATTGGGTGGACTCAAATATTACCTATTGAAAGTAGATCCAAAGAAACGCATGTTATTCAATCCTGCAGAATCAATTGAGTTAAACGGTCATACCGGTCCCTTTATTCAATATGCGCATGCACGAATAAAATCACTTTTGGCGAAAACAACCGAAGATTTTTCTGTTTGGTCAGAACCTATATTAGGACAATCAGAAAAGCAAATTATTAAAACACTTTGTCAATTTCCCGAAGTTATTCAAACCGCCGCCGCTGAATATTCACCTGCTATTTTGGCTAATTACTTGTACGAGCTGGTGAAGGAATATAATCATTTTTACCAAAGTGTAAGTATCTTAAATGAAGAGCACATCGACACGCGAAACTTACGATTGACAATTAGTATCTCTGTTTCAAAGGTTGCCGCAACAGGCATGAAGTTATTAGGGATTCACGTTCCTGACAGAATGTAAATTAATTAAATAAGCGATGCATCCAATGTCTTTTGTGTGGGTGTTCATGCTCGTTATGCATTTCACGGTTTTCATAGATTTGCTGGGTAATGGCAGAATCATGGTGTGCATGAGTTGAAGGATGTGGAACAGAAGATTCCATTTCCTCATTCGGCTGGTCTGTTGCCAGTTTATCTAACACTTTATTCAATTCAGCGCGTTCAAACCACATCCCATTGCAAGATGGGCATGATTTAAAATGAAATCCTAGTCGTTCTGTTATTTCTAGGCTTATGTTGGAGCATGATGGACAATTCATGGTGATTTTTTAGTAAAGCTATGCTATATTACCCGGATTCTATTTTTACTTTAGAAGTTAATGTTTTCATCTTTCATTATACATTAAAATCAGTAAATTTGTAAAAAAAAGAATCAATCATGAAAAACGTCGCAGTTATTGGTGCAGGTACAATGGGAAATGGAATTGCTCATGTATTCGCACAATTCGGATATAAAGTAAATTTAATTGATGTTTCCGCTCCTGCATTAGAAAAAGCATTGGCGACCATTGCAAAAAACCTAGATCGTCAGGTGGCTAAAGGATCATTGACTGAAGAAGAAAAAGCTGCTACTATGAATAACTTGACAACTTTTACAGTCGTAAAAGAAGGTGTTCATGGCGTTCAATTAGTGGTTGAAGCAGCGACAGAAAATATTGATTTGAAATTGAAAATATTCAAGGAATTAGATGAAGTTACCGATCCTTCAGTGATTTTGGCGACAAATACTTCATCCATATCAATTACTAAAATTGCCTCGGTTACCAATCGCGCAGATAAAGTAATTGGAATGCATTTTATGAATCCGGTTCCAGTAATGAAATTGGTTGAAATCATCCGTGGATATTCTACTTCTGACGAGGTAACTGAATTAATCATGGAAACTTCTAAAAAGTTAGGAAAAGTTCCGGTAGAAGTAAATGATTATCCCGGATTCGTAGCCAATAGAATTTTGATGCCGATGATCAATGAAGCAATTTATACCTTGTATGAAGGTGTTGCAGGTGTGGAAGAAATTGATACCGTAATGAAATT
>CAZTFG010000108.1:4893-7826 GCA_964612725.1 uncultured Lishizhenia sp.
CCTTGCCATACTCAAAGTACTACACGACGGATTTGGAAACCCAAAATACGCTCCATGTCCCTTGTTAGTGAATATGGTTACAGCGGGTAAAAAAGGCGTAAAATCAGGCGAAGGATTCTATTCTTGGACGCACGGAACTAAAGATTTGATTGTTGCGAATAATTTTAAGAAGTAAGGGGTTTCCCATTTTTTTATTAGTTAAAAATAAATTTGGCTCAATACCTTCCAAATTTTATTTTCTTCTGCTCTTTCCAATATTTTTCTGGTATCCAATATTTATTATGTTTTTTGCACCAAAAGAAAGATTGCTATAATTGCTATTTGTAAAAGGAGATACTTCGCCTGAGATATTAAATTGACCATTCTTAGTTGGAAAATGAACTTGAGCGTAGCACATTGATGGAAATACTCTTACACCAAAACTAATTCCAATCCCTTCAGACGCAGCGCCCACACCCATTTTTACTGTAGCAATTGATGGAAATGCAACCCCACCTTGTATTTCAATAAAGATGTTTTGAGTAATATAATTTTGATGCCCTATTAGGATGGATGCTCCAGGAAACCAACCGCCATCCCATTCATCAGATAGTCTTGCCATACCTCCATTCATTTCCACGTAAGTTCTTGAGGATGGAATCTGTGAAAAGCCATAACCTGAGAAGATTAATGCTAAAATCAGATTAACAATTTTCATAGTAATAAATTTATAAGTCAAAACTAACATTTATGATTAATAAGGTATAATCGAATTCAATAGATGGATTATTTATAGTTGTGAATTTCGCAAATTTAAAATCTTTGGTTCTTGAAAATTTATATGTTCGACGACATATTTTGACGCTTAAAACAATCATTTTTGAATTCTAATAAAACATGGTAATATGAGAATCATATTTAGGAAGACATGAGTTGTTTATTCGTTTTGTATAAACGAATTGCTTTATGAATTTTCCAGTTTAAAGGAAGCTTACCTTCTTGATATCTGAATAAAATTAAAAATTTGTATAACGCGAGACTTTGTTATGGAATTGCTTTCTTTTGGGGATTCAGTAAAAGTAATTGAACCAAATTCCTTGAAAAACAAATCTATAAAAATGCAATTTCTCAATACAACTAGTTATTTTTTACAATTAGAATGATTGAATTTTAAGAATTGAAAATTCTAAGACTTATATTTGTTGAATGCTCTATTTTAAAGACTCCTTTCAAATAACCAAACACCTAACTATAAGCAGGCTTTGGAATTTGTTGGTGCTGAAAGCGAGTTACCTTATTTCACGCGTTGCCAGAAAGGCTTGGCATGTGGGGGAACCATTTTCTTTGAGTATTGAACCAACTACTGCTTGCAATTTGGGTTGTCCGGAATGTCCCAGTGGATTGAAGCAATTTACAAGGCCAACGGGTAAACTTGATTTAGAGTTGCATAAATCGATGTTGCAACAAGTTAAAAAGCATGTATTTTACATCAATTATTATTTTCAAGGAGAACCATTTTTGCATCCTCAATTTTTGGATTTGATTAAAGAAGCTAAAAAAGTAAAGATATATACCGCAACGTCCACAAATGCTCACTTCATCACGAAGGAGAAAGCTACCGAAATTGTAAAATCGGGTTTGGATCGCTTGATTATTTCTATTGACGGGCTGACACAAGAAACCTACGAGCAATACCGCGTTCATGGTCAACTGGAAAAGGTAATTGAAGGAAGTAAATACTTGGTTGAAGCAAAAAAAGAACTAAAATCCAAAACGCCGCATTTGATTTTTCAATTTTTAGCCGTTAAACCGAATGAACACGAAATTCCGGCTGTATTTTCATTGGCTAATGAACTTGAAATTGATGAGGTTCGAATCAAAACAGCTCAATTTTACGAGTATGAACATGGAAACTCATTAATGCCAACGAATGAAAAGTATAGTCGATACAAACGGACTAGTTCAGGGAAATATGCATTAAAAGGAGACCCCGGAAATCATTGTTGGCGCATGTGGTCCGGAAGCGTACTCACGTGGGACGGAAAAGTGGTTCCCTGTTGTTTTGATAAAGATGCACAACATGCCATGGGAACATTGAAAGACAAATCCTTTCAGGAAATTTGGCGATCAACAAGCTATCAAAATTTCCGTCAAGCTATTTTAACGAATCGTAAAGGAATTGATATTTGTTCCAATTGTTCGGAAGGAACTAAAGTGTGGAATTAGAGAATATTCACCTCACGCTCGAGCGTTACTCCAAATTTTTCTTGAATATCGGAAATGATTGCAGTTGATAAATCGTAAATCTGATTTCCAGTAGAACCTCCGTAATTCACTAAAACTAAAGCTTGAAGTTTGTGCACGCCACACGTTCCAACCGTTTTTCCTTTCCAACCTGCTTGTTCAATTAACCAACCCGCGGCTAGTTTCTTTAATCCATTTTCAACTGGATAAACAGGTGCTGAAGGAAACTTTTCTAAAATGGCATCCGCAATGGATGGGTCTACAACCGGATTTTAGAAGAAACTTCCTGCATTTCCTAATTCTGCCGGATTCGGTAGTTTAGATTGTCTTATTGAAATAACGGCATTACTTACATCGCGAATAGTAGGGGAGGAGATTGCCATTTTTTGCAATTCCTGTTCAATGGCACCATACGTCGTATTTACACTTCGATTTTTTTCGAGTTTAAAACAAACTTCTGTAATTACATATTGATTTTTTAGCGCCCGTTTAAAAACGCTTTCTCTATATCCAAACTGACATTCTTCTAAAGAAAATCGATGTGTTTCTCCAGATTCAATGTGGTACGCAAACAAATGATCAAACACATCTTTGATTTCAACTCCATAAGCACCAATGTTTTGCATAGGGCTTGCGCCAACACTGCCTGGAATCAAACTCATATTTTCTATTCCACCAAAACCATTTCCAACGGCCCACAAAACGAATTC
>CAZTFG010000109.1:0-7627 GCA_964612725.1 uncultured Lishizhenia sp.
ATTAACTGCACAAATTCTTTCGCCAGGTTCTTTCTCGTGTATTTCAACATGGCGATATCCTGCTCATTGTTGGTATGGGTTGAGGCAAGTAACATAAAATCATACATCTTTTCCGATTCATGTGAATCGACAACAGCAGAAAACGCATGTTCATTTACAATTTTTGCCGCATCTCCTTCGACTGGACCAATCAGTAAAATGGGATTTCTGGTTGCTAAATACTCAAATAACTTTCCGGTTAATATTCCTTTGTTGTCTGCTACTTCCGGAATAATTAATAACAAAATGGTAGATGTTAACATGAATTGTATAGCTGCGGCATGATCCACATAGGAAATAAACTCAACCTGTTTCGTTAAATTAAGGTTTTCCACCTTGTTTTTAACTCCTACATGACAATTTCCCACAAACCTCAGTTTCCATCCTTTTTCGTTGTTAACCAGGTTGGAAAATGCCTTTAAAAATCCGTCGATGGGATATTGCTCTCCCAGATTACCCACATAACTAATTACTTTTTCCTTTGATGGAATTTCAGACAACACCACACTCTTTTCCATTGAAAAATCTGCTTCATCAAATCCATTCGGAATGACAACGATTTTATTTTTGATTACTGGGTATTTAGCTGAAAAAGAGCGCTTTATTGCATCGCTAACCACAACAATTTGATCGGCATTTTCAAGACACAATTTTTCCATGTTGGCATCTTGTCGCTCCGCCCATTTTGTTCTAAACAACTCTTTATTATAAAAAATTTCGGTCCACGGATCACGCAAATCAGCAATCAATTGAATGGGGAATTCTTTCTTTAATCGCAAGCCAATTAATTGAGAAGAATGAGGAGGAGAGGTAATGATAACCGTTTCAATCCCATGCTTTTTTATTAACTCTTTGGCTTTACTATAGGCGTATGGATTCCAACCAATGCGCGCATCAGGCAAGAACACATTTCCACGAATGAAGCGAAAAATCTTATCCAATACCCCCTTTTTTTTCTCTCCTGAAAATCCACTTTGAGGTGCCGGTTTGTTTCTGATTTTCTGATACAGTTCTAATGGGTTTTTTGCCCTAGTTTTGTATACCGTTATGGAAGGATGAATCTCCTTTTCCAAGGTGAAATCGCTTCCGGGAAATGTAGCATATTCAGGATCAACCGTAAGAATTATGGGTTCTATCCCAAATTCAGGTAAGTATTTTGAAAATTTTAGCCAGCGCTGCACGCCACTTCCGCCACTAGGTGGCCAATAATACGTTATAATCAGAACTTTTTTCAATTCAATTTAGTTCGTATTGCTTCAATAGCGGTAGAAATTCCAGAAGCATTTTTACCCCCTGCCGTTGCGAAGAATGGCTGTCCTCCCCCCCCACCTTGAATGTGGGATGAAACTTCACGAATAATTTGAGCAGCATTCCACTGATTTGATTCAACTAAATTTTCAGCAATAATCAAGCTTAACCCACATTTATCTCCGTCTACATTTCCAATAACTCCTACAAAATTAGCTGTCTCCCCTTTCAGTTGGAATAAAATGTCTTTAACCGAATTTGAATCTAAATTCAATTGTTCACCCAAAAAGTGAATTCCATTGATCTCAGTGATTTTAGCCTTTAATTCGGCTTTACTATTCTTAGCCTTTTCACGTTGAAAGACTTCAATATCTTTGGTTAATTGTTGGTTTTTACCAATTAAATCTTCTATCGCTTTTTCAATATCCTTTGGATTTTTCAGCATAAGGCTAATGGCATCAAGCTTGGTTGCTTTTTCTTTGAAAAAAGCTTCAGCAACACTACCTGTAATGGCTTCAATTCGTCGAACACCTGCAGCAACTGCTGATTCAGATGTAATTTTAAATAGTCCGATTTTGGAGGTGTTGGAAGTGTGAATTCCTCCACATAACTCAACCGAATCACCAAATTTTATCACACGAACATTGTCACCATATTTTTCACCAAACAAGGCCATAGCGCCTAATTTTTTCGCTTCATCAATTGGCACTGCTCGGCGTTCATCCAAGGAAATATTTGCATGGATTGCATTGGTAACAAGCGTTTCAATCTGGTCCATTTCCTCCTCAGTGATTTTAGCAAAATGCGAAAAATCGAATCGTAAATATTCCGCATTCACCAATGATCCTTTTTGTTCTACATGTGTTCCCAAAACCGTTCTGAGCGCATGGTGGAGTAAATGCGTTGCAGAATGATTCAACGAACAAGCCTCTCTACGTGCAACATTCACTTGAGCATGAAAATCACCCGTCAAATCACCTGAAATTTTTTCAGTCAAGTGAATGATTAAATTGTTTTCCTTTTTCGTATCGAAAATAATAATCTTCTCCTCATTCTTCGAAAGGATTCCTTGATCTCCTACTTGTCCTCCCCCTTCAGGGTAAAAAGGAGTTTGATTCAATACAAGCTGAAAAAATGTTTTCTGTTTTTGCGATACTTTCCGGTATTTTATAATTTTTACAGAAGCAGAAGTATGATCATAGCCAATAAATTCAGTGGTCACATCCGGATTCACTTGCACCCAATCATCCGTTTCAACGGCAGTTGCAGCCCTCGAACGATCTTTTTGAATTTGAAGTTCTTTCTGAAAACCTTCTTCATCTATAGTCAAGCCATTTTCTCGTGCAATTAATGAAGTTAGATCAACCGGAAAACCATAGGTGTCATATAATTCAAATACGGCTTCACCGGCTATGGTAGTTTCATTTTTGCTTTTGGAATGGTTCATCAAATCTTCCATTCGTTTAATTCCTTGTTCGAGTGTCCTGAAAAAACTATTTTCTTCTTCCCGAATCACTTTGGCAATGAGGTCTTTTTGTCGAATCAATTCTTCATATGGATTCCCCATTAAATCACAAAGAACCAATGCTAAATCACTTAAAAAAGATTCTTTCAATCCCAATGTTTGGTAGCCGTATCGCACTGCTCTTCGTAAAATGCGTCGAATAACGTATCCTGCTCCATTATTTGCTGGGAGTTGACCATCGGCAATTGAAAATGCTATAGTTCGAACATGATCCGCAATTACACGCAATGCAATATCTGTTTCTTCTGACTTTCCATAGGAAATTCCTGAAACACGAACCATGTGTTGGATCAAGGTTTGAAATAAATCCGTATCGTAATTACTTTGTTTTCCTTGCAATGCCATGGCCAATCGTTCCAATCCCATTCCTGTGTCCACATGGGTAGCGGGCAATGACTCGAGCGAACCGTCTGCTTTTCGGTTAAATTGCATGAAAACGTTGTTCCAAATCTCTATCACTTGTGGATGATCATTATTTACAAGCTCTTTACCACTGGTGGCAGCGCGATCCTTCTCATCCCTTAAATCAACATGAATTTCGGTACATGGTCCACAAGGCCCTGTATCGCCCATTTCCCAAAAATTATCTTTTTTCGACGCTAAAATAATCCGATCTTCTGCGATGAATCTTTTCCAAATCGCAAAACTCTCTGCGTCTTGGGGCACATTATCCTTGGCGTCACCTTCAAAAACAGTAACATATAAACGATCCACAGGAATTTTATACACCTCCGTTAGCAATTCCCACGCCCAAGAAATGGCTTCTTCTTTGAAATAATCACCAAAAGACCAATTCCCTAGCATTTCAAACATGGTATGGTGGTAGGTGTCTACCCCAACTTCTTCCAAATCGTTGTGTTTACCTGAAACGCGTAAACATTTTTGCGAATTTGCCACACGCCTGTCTTTTGGAACTTGGTATCCCAAAAAATAATCTTTGAATTGATTCATCCCCGCATTTGTAAACATCAGCGTTGGGTCATTTTTAACAACCATTGGGGCAGAAGGAACAATAGCATGCCCTTTACTGGCAAAAAAATCAAAAAATTGCTGGCGAATTTCAGAAACCGTCATGTTATAAAAATTTGAGAGCAAAGGTAGAAAAATTGAGGGAGATGAGGAATAGATTGTGTGGGAAATCCATTCTACAAGAAAAATCAAAAAATCAACATGCTAATGTCTACACCAACCAATAGAAATTTGAGTAAGAAATATGGAGCTACTGTTACTTTTTTATTACTTTTAAGGCAACCCTAATATTTGATTCCAAGTCTAAGGACAACTAAACTAATATTCCATGAAAAAAATTCTATGCATTGTATTGTTTTCTGTATCAGTAGCATACGGTCAAAACACAGTAACTGTGACCAAAGCAGAATACCAAGAAATGAAACAAGCAGGGTTAATAGACCCGATTGTTCGTTACAATTTTTCTGATCTTGCTTTTCCTTCCAATATCAGATACAATGGAGGTATAGAAAAAAATGGTACGTGCAATTGTATGGTTCCGTTAGACTCAACTTTTTCCTTAGCCATGTTACCGAATGATGATGGCTCTTCCGGATTGATTAATCTTCCTTTTACGTTTGATTTTTATGGGAACCAATACAATTCATTGTACATCAACAACAACGGAAATATTTCTTTTGTGTCTCCTTACATGACCTGGTCTTCAAACTCTTTCCCCGATTCTTCTTACAACATGATTGCACCATTTTGGGCGGATGTAGATACACGCGGAGGAATGGATAGTTTAGGTAATTTACTTGGTAACGGAGGTAATGTTTGGTACAAAGTTACACCAACCGCTTTAATCATTAACTGGAACCAAGTTGGTTATTTTAACATGCACAATGACCTTGTTTCTACTTTTCAATTAATCATTTCCAATGGGTCTGATTCGTTAATTTCAGCAGGAGGAAATGTTTCTTTTTGTTATGAAGATATGCAATGGACAACTGGTGATGCATCTAGCGGAATAGGCGGGTTTGGAGGTACTCCTGCCACAGTTGGAGTAAACGTAGGAAATGGAACCGATTATTTTCAAGTTGGACAATTTGTTCAATCAGGTACTTCCTTTGATGGCCCAACCAATAATTTGGATGGCGTGGATTTTCTAGATGGGCAAGAAATTTATTTTAATGTTGCCGGAATAACAACGACCAATACCCCACCATTATTAATCAGCAGCGCTATTTGTGATACGATCAATGTAATTACCGGCGACACGCTAAAAAGCTTAAATTCTACTGATTTCATTATTGGTGTTATGACACCTGAAATTGGACAGAATATCCAAATCTCAACAACTTCTGATGCACCTGCAGGAGCATTCAACTATAGTTTGAATCCGCTTAGTGATCAATATTACGAAATTCAAGCTTCGTTCAATGCTACTGGGGTAACACCCGGTATTTATCACGTTAGTCTAACGGCCACAGACAATGGTACACCAGTTGGCGTGACCACTAAGGATTTTGTATTTGAAGTGATTTATGAAAATTCGGCTTCTGTATTGGGTACTTATGAATCTGAACTTAACATTTATCCAAATCCTACCCATGATATTGTAACGATTCAACTTTCGAAAAATTTAGAAAACAATCAAGTTGAGATACAAGACCTATCAGGAAAGATCCTATGTACCTACTCTATTGCAGATAAATCAACATTGGATTTAAGTCACCTATCGGCAGGCACCTATTTTATTCGAGTTATTCAAGACAATCACGTGTTGACGACCAAAAGAATGATAAAAAGATAATTTTGTCTTTTGTGATTTTGGAAATGTTGTTCTCTTTCATTGAATTGACTTTATTAAACTTGTTTAAATTTTTGTTCCTAGTTAAAAAGTTGTGTTTTGTTTTATTAATTCCCCTCTTATTCATAAGTTGTCAAAAAGCCAATTTATTGAATTTTAAGTATTATCGTTATCAAAAGGAATATGTATATGCACAACTCAAAACTAATTGGCTATTGCGTCAAGAATTTAGATTTGACATACCCGCAGCTGCTGATGATGAAATCACCACTTACTTAACCATTTCCATCAAAGATTCAGCAGCATTTGTAAAAAACAGAAAAGCCAACGTTGTGTTGCAATCATCGATATTGAGTGCTGACATGAGTGATTGGTGTTTTGGAACATGCCATGAAATTGAATTTTATTGTCATGGAACAATTGAGTTAGTGCGGTGGAAAAAAAACCAGATTAAAATTCGCGAAAATCTATTTGTGACTAGCAATTCAGAGAATGAACCATTGAGAATAGTAAAAGGAGTTCGAACATTTCGATACCTGAAATAGTATTTTATCGTTGGAACAAGGCTTTAAATCACTTTATAACAGAGTAAAATCAATTTTATCAATTAAGGTCATTGCCACTTATCTCCTTTTTTATCCTATCTTTATTTCAAATTACTTTGCACTATGGAACCAATCATTCAACTAAACTTCGTTGCTATAGGATTAGCAACCCTCGCTATGTTTTTTCTCGGCTTTTTGTGGTACACTCCCCTATTCGGTAAAGTTTGGGCCAAAGAAATGGGATTTTCACGCGACATGGAAGTACCTAAAGGATTTTTAATCCGGAGCTTGATACTCAATTTAATTGGTAATTTTCTTTTGGCGTTTGTTCTTTCGCACAATATCCTTGCTTGGGATGCACGTTCGTGGGGTCATGCAGGTAATTTCATTGACCAAGGTCAAGCTGCCGTGATGTCTGCCTTTTTTACTTGGCTTGGTTTTTACGTTCCACAGGATTTAGGGGCAGTTACTTGGCAAATGAAAAGTTGGAAATTATTCTTCATCAACACTTCGTATCACCTCATCGGATTGCTCATTGTTTCCTTTATTTTGGTGTATATGCATTAATGTTCCAACACTTAGCGTATGAAACTTCTTTCCTTGCTTTTATTCGTGATTCTTATTTCAGAATTTGGCCATACCCAATCATTTATAGACACCAATAAAATTTGGCATGTAGGTCAATGGAGTGGATTTGCGCCTAATAGCTGTTACACCCAGATTTATCAGTTTCGACAAGATAGCATCGTCAATAATCAAACCTATGCGGTTTTAAAATTCTCCCCTGATTCCACTCTAAGCTATTGGTACAACGTCGGATTATTTAGAGAGGATACGATTCTGAAACGCGTATATTGGCTCATCAATAATCAAGATGAATTATTGTACGACTTTAGTCTTCAAGTGGGTGATACTGCAAAAGTGGCAAGTGCTTTTGGAAATCCGTACCCCAATTGCGGAGTAGAAATGGTTGTGGATTCAATTGCTTATCATGATTATTTTGGCGTCACCAGAAAACATTGGTATTTCAACACGCCCTACTTCAATAATCCGGAAATATGGATAGAAGGAATTGGAAACCTTTTTGGGCCCACTGAAAATAAAGTTTTTGTTTGTACAGCTGATTATTTGCCCGATTTATTGTGCTATTCCGAAGGCACTGAATTGAAATGGATTAATAACACGTATCAAGATTGCTATATACAAACCATGGATGTAACAGAAAATCAAGCTCCATTTGAAATTAGTTGTGCTCCGAATCCTACCTTTGATTTTTTTCAATTTCAATCCAACACGCTGGATAAGAAAGAAATCAGCGTATTCAATGCGCTCGGTGAACAGGTTTTACAAACAACAACCATTTCTGATCGATTTGAATTTCGATTGAATCATCCGGGGATCTATTTTATGCATGTTCAATGTGGCGATTCAAAAGAATCGATAAAGTTAATCCAGTATTAAGCTGGAATCAAAATCAACTCTTCTTCCTCCTATATTTCCCCCTCGTTT
>CAZTFG010000110.1:0-7442 GCA_964612725.1 uncultured Lishizhenia sp.
ACCGATTTCAATGCTGCCGCTAGTTTGAGAAGAAGGGGAAGAACTGTTCCTTTTATTACTATTAATAACGGATTTAACTTCGTTTTCAATTTTCAACTGACTGGAACTACTTTTACTTGACTTTTTGCCCATTTTTTCAGAGGCAGAATCATTTTGAGCTAATTGAATAGGGGTCTCGACTTCCTTTTGAGAAAGTGGATAAAGCAAAACAAGTAGCAACAAAATAGCTGCAATTTGAAATATAGGGCTTAAATAAAAGGGTTTATTTGAAGGGAAAATACGAGTAGTAAAACTACTGGAATGATATTGTTTATCAAATAATTCATCCAAAGCCACTTTGGTTTTATGATAACTGGCTGAAGGTTGGTTCTTTTTATATTCTTCTAATTGAACGAATAAAGACTGAAGTGATTCATAATCCTCCTCGGTAGTAAACCATTCAGAATACGACATCTTTTCCATTTCTGTTAATTCAGAAAAAGATTTTGACATGAGAATCTCGGTTAATTTTTCTTCCATTTTATTATTCTAATACAGGATTATATTCTTTTAATTTTTCAGCCAATTGTTTCGTTGCATAAAATAATCGGGACT
The DNA here is from genome assembly GCA_964612725.1 of uncultured Lishizhenia sp. Classification (GTDB taxonomy): domain Bacteria; phylum Bacteroidota; class Bacteroidia; order Flavobacteriales_D; family Crocinitomicaceae; genus UBA952. The sequence goes on from CAZTFG010000110.1 coordinate 595, forward strand.
TCACTGTGCCTTCATTCGCTTGAACAATTTCTGCAATTTCCTTTATCGATAGCCCATCCATGTGTCTCAGTGTAAAAACCTCTCGATGTTCCTGTTTCAACTCACTCAGGTTTTTTTCGTAAGCAATTCCAAATTGATTCATTTCTACTTCATTTATTACATTGGCATTGGTATCAGAAAGCGAATAGTGATCTTCAATGTCTAGTGTTGTTCCTTTTCGGATGGATTGTTTTTGATATTCGTTTTTACACATATTACAAGCAACAGAAAAAATCCATGTTTTAAAGGATCGATTTACATCAAAATAAGCTGGATTCCGTATAAGTTTTGCAAAAACATCATGAACAAAATCCTCTGCTTTAAGCTCATCCTGCCAGAGCATTCGTTTAAAATACCTTTTGAGCGAATCTGCATAACGAAGATATATCTCATCAAACGCACGCTTATCCCCGCGCCCCATGGCACGCATCAAATTTTCATCTGATTCGGAGGTATAAGATTTGCGTAAGAATTGCATTTACTCCTTGTTTTTCAACTCGTTAATTAATTTCTGATTACCCGTTTTCTGACCAATTATTTCAATATCTTTTTCAACTTTACGCAACTTATCTTGATTCCCATTTTCCTTGTAATGGTTATTTAATTGTAACAACATAGGTAAATAATTAGCACTCAGCTTATTTACCAAAAGTAAATTACCTTTTTGCTCGTTTTTAGAAAGAAGATCTTCATATATCAAAATATTTCTGTCTTCATACTCACCCGTTGGGTCAAATTGAAAAACTAATCCTTGGATGTATAAAGAAGATTGTATCGGTAAGAAATATTCAGCTGGCAGCGTCATAGAAAGCGCTATGGATTTCGTCGGATTCAAATAACAAAACTCCTTTAAAAAATCAGTATTTACCTGTTTTTTTGAAGGACACACATAGTTTTTTTCAATTAATTTTTTTCGATATAAGTCACTTTGCATAAAGTCTAAATTCATAATTACCACATCCTTATTTTTATTCAACTTCAGCTGATTATACATCGCAGCATAGGTATCTTCGAACGAGTGCGTAATCAACGTGCCATTCGGCTTAGCAGAAACTAGTAAATCGGAGCCATATGCTATGAAGTCGCTGCCCAAAATTCCTTGTTTGACTTGCAATTCCAAATTCTTTAGTAACTCTACCGTGTCAGACTCAATAACAGCAAGTGCAGCCGATTGCTTTAAGACATTAGCATCGGTTGGATTTTGTGCTGCTGCACGATATAAATAGTCTTTTAATTCAACGTTGTAATTTCCTGATAAATAGTAATTCAAATTGAATTCAAAAGAGGTTGAATCTCGCTTTTTTAGTTCTTGGACAATTCTATTCAGTTGCAACTGTTGTTGAGGAGTGGGGCTTCTTTGGTTGGATTGATGGCGGATTTCACCCTGAATTTGATTTAATTGCTGCAAAGCATTGGATGAATTTTTCTCTTTTAAGACCTCCTCTTTTTCTACTTCTTGAACGCGCATTTTATTTTTCACATCGATTTTTTTGACCGATATTTTTTTTAAGGTCGTATTAACCTCTTTCAATTCAGCATCTTGATCTTCAATAATAAGCGTAGAGATTGTATCCGCTAATATAAAATTCCCTTGGATTGAATTTGAATTAAACGTATTATTGGAATTGATAACCGGAGCCGAATTATTCATGATTTTATTTTCATTTCCACCTTGCGCTAGGCCATTCAAGACGAAAAAAAACACACTTGATAAAATGATAAAGTACCTCATACAGATTGCTTTTTGTCAATCACTTACAATGAACGACGAAAAACGTTCAATTTGACGTTAAATTTAACCAAAGAAACCTTAAATTTCGATCTCAGGCGCAAATAAGAATTTATTAGGTGACACCAAATTTGTTTTAACGGCATACATTACAATACCGGCTGTATTTTTAACACCCAATTTGGCCATGATATTCTTTCGGTGAGTATTGACTGTATGACTACTCAAGAATAAAAATTCAGCAATCTGGGTATTGGTATGACCTTCTGCGATTAGTTTAATAATTTCATTTTCGCGTTCGGATAACACAATTGCTTCGCAAGTAAAGGAATCAAAATCCAAGTCATTAACATCGATGGAGGCTTTGCGAATGGTTTCTAATATTTGACCACAAAAGAACTTATTTCCCCGATTGGTTTCTTCAATTGAATTAATAATTTCATACAAATCGCAATCTTTCTTTACATAGGATGTAATTCCAGAACGGAGCGCATCTACTAACGTTTGTGCTGATTGATCGGGAGTTAGCGCCACGAATTTAACTTTCTTGTTAGCGTTTAACACCTTCGGAATAATGCCAATATCAAAACCTGGAGCACTGAAATCAATGAGAACTATTGCTTCACCAAAATTGGAAATAATTTCTTGTAATTCCTTGTTATTTCGGGCCTCCCCAATAATCTCCCATTCCATTTTTGAGCCAATAATTGTCCTCAATCCGATACGGATCAATTCATTGCTATCGGCTAAAATTAAACGCATTATTATTTAGAATGGTTTTAAACAAGACAAAAGTAACAATTGATATCTGAATGAAAAAACATTTTAAAAAATATATATAAAATAATAAATCAAGGTTTTTATTCATGAAAAAATAATACTTCCCATTCTCTTTATTTACAATTCATTGGTTATTTTTGTCAAAAATTTTAGAATGAAAAAATTATACATTTCTTGTGTTTTGTTACTTGCATTTTCTTTTGTCCATGCTCAAACGGTAGAAACATTTTCGTATTCCGGTGCATTAAATGCCAACGGCTGGACAACCCATAGTGGCGCTATTCCAGGTCAAATTCAAACCGTTAGTACTGCTTCAGAATGTGGAAACAGTCTTTATTACAGCGGACTAGAAGCATCTTTAGGAAATAGAGCTACCTTGATAGCGGGAAACACAGAGGATATTAACAAAGCAATTACTGGGATTTCTGGAACAGGATATTTTTCTTTTCTATTGAACGTGCCTTCAACAGCGGGACTACATATCAATACAGGTGCTGGTGATTATTTCATTGGATTTGGTGGAGCTGCTGGTTCCCCAATGACCTCTTTAGCATCGCGCGTTTTTATAAAGGCTGGAGCAACCGCTAATACATTTGTTCTAGGATTAACAAATAACAGTGGAACTGGAACAAATACGACTTGGAATCCTACAGAATATCCATGTGGCACAAGTGTTTTTGTAGTCATTAAACTAAACACATTAACAAGTCCAATTGCTGCCTCCATGTGGATAAACCCTACACCAGGAACAACAGAGCCGGCTGCGAATACCTTAAATAGTTCTGGAGCAACAACTTTGGCAGCATTAGCTTCTATTTATTTAAGACAAGGAGGATCGGCTAGTTCTGGAACGGGAAATCTTCAGCTGGACGAAATTCGTGCTGGTTCAACTTGGGAAAGTGTAACACCAGCATGCACTCAAATTTTAACTTGGTATGTGGATGCCGATACTGATGGTTTTGGAGATTTAAACACATCAATCCAGTCTTGTTGCCAGCCTGCAGGTTATGTTGCGGATAACACAGATTGTAACGACAACAACGCTTCTGTTAACCCAAATACTATATGGTATGCAGATGCTGACGGTGATTTATTTGGAAATTCTTTAGTTTCTCAAACTTCTTGTACGCAACCAAATGGATATGTTCAAAATTCCACCGATTGTGATGATGCTAATAATAATGTGAATGCAATTGGAACATTTTATCAAGACCTTGATCAAGATGGATTTGGAAATGCCAATGTTTCGATTTCAAATTGTGGCCAGCCTATAGGCTATGTATCGAATTCAACAGATTGTGATGATGCAATTGCAGCAATTAACCCCAATGCAACCGAAATTGCAGATAATATTGATAATGATTGCGACGGATTAACGGATGAAGGTTTTTCTATTTTAACTTGGATTCTAGATGCTGATCAAGATGGATTCGGCGGTACGGATACTGTGCTTGCAGTTCTTTCCCCAGGAGCCAATTATGTATTAACCGGAGGTGATTGTGATGATGTTCTTGCTTCGATAAACCCTAATGCAACAGAAGTTTGTGATGGACTTGATAATAATTGCAATGGATCAACCGATGAAAACTTACCTCTATTCACTTATTATGCAGATGTCGACGGTGACAACTACGGAAATAACATCGATTCTCTTGTTGCTTGTTCCCAACCAATAGGATATGTACTAACCAATACTGATTGTGACGATAACAATGCTGCAATTAATCCAGGAGCAACGGACATTCCGGTTAACGGAATTGACGAAGATTGTAATGGAAGCGATGCACCTTTGACACCGTTAAATTTAGGGATGTACCAATTTGCAGGAACTGTAGATTGTGCTACACAAGACAATGCGGTTACAACGCAACCAACAGATGCTAACTTTTCCTTGTTTAGTGGAATGGGGACAAACTGTTCTGCTGGTGGAGGTGTTTTTAATCGTTCAGGATGGAATCAAAATACAACGATAGACTTAAACCAATACAATGAATTTACGGTTACAGCGGCAAACTGTCAAGCATTGAATTTAGATCGTGTTGCTTTTAAACACAGACCAAGCGCATCGGCCGGCTCACCTGTATGGCATTTACGCTCTAGTCTTGATAATTTTACTGCTGATTTAGGCTCAGGAACTGGAATTAATGTGGCCAATGCTTATTTAGACGATACGGTTTACCTAACAAACCACAACAACTTAAATCAAGTTACTTTTAGAATTTATATTACAGAAATGCTTGGCACAACAACTACTTGGAGAATGGATGATGTTTCATTATATGGTAACATTCTTTCGTTAACGCCTCAAATATTTTATGCAGATTCTGATAATGACGGTTTTGGAGATTTATCAAACGACACACTTACATGCTCGTTACCAATAGGCTTTGTTACCAATAACACAGATTGTAACGACCAAGATTCATTAATTAATCCAACTAGTACTTGGTATTTAGATGCTGACAATGACTTAATTGGTGATTCATCAATCACGTTTGTTGGATGTGTTCCCCCAACAGGGTATGTTCTTACTGCAGGTGATTGCGATGATTTAAATAGTTCAATTACAGGACCTGTTGTATATTATGCTGACACCGATGGAGATACATATGGTGATTTTTCAACAGCTCAATCCCTTTGTCAAAATCCAGGTGCAGGATTTGTAACCAATGGCTTAGATTGTAATGATCAAAATAATACCATTCACCCAGGAGCAGTGGAAGTTTGTGATGGAATCGATAACGATTGCGTTGGAGGAATTGATAACGGTTTAACTTTTGTAACTTACTATACGGATTTGGATGGTGACGGAATCGGATCTGGAAATGGTCAATCATTATGTCAAGACCCAGGAGCTGGTTACGTTACACTTGGAGGAGATTGTGATGATACTAATGATCAAGTTTATCCTGGGGCTACAGAAATTTGTGATGGAATCGACAATAATTGTGTTGGCGGAATTGATGAAGGATTGATTTTCAACACCTATTTTGTTGACGCCGATAATGATAATTTTGGCACAGGAACGGGGCAAAGTTTATGCTCAGACCCAGGAGCTGGATTTACTACAATCGATGGTGACTGTAACGACAATAACAATCAAATTTATCCGGGAGCAACAGAAATACTAGATAATTCAATCGATGAAAATTGTGATGGTGTAGATGGTTATCTTGCCATTGAAGAAAATGATGTTATCAAAATTCAATTAGTTCCAAATCCAACTACGGGTATAGTTGAAGTACGAATGAATAACTCAACAAATGCAACAATTAATTTGACTGATTTAAATGGAAAATCGATCAAATCATTCAAAAATGCAGGTTCGAATTTTCAGATTGATTTAAGTAACTGCATAAATGGAATTTATTTCATTGAAGTTAAAACTGAACATTCGATTCAAACAATTAGACTCGTAAAAATCTAAAAATCGAATAATTAAATATTCACTCAAAACCCACTTTTATTCATTTAAAAGTGGGTTTTCTTTTTAATCGTTTATTTTTACCTCAAAGAAAGTTTAGCACCTGTAACTTTCTTATTGTTCAAATTGTTCTAACTGTACAAGCGAAAAAATTGGAGAAACTCGAGTACAATGAAATAGTTAAAAACCATAGCAATTCTTTGTTTGGTTTTGCTGTGCGATTCCTTAGAAATAAGGATGATGCAAGAGACATTGTTCAAGATTCCTTCGAAAAACTATGGGTTAACTGTGAAAAAGTGGAGGTAACAAAAGCAAAATCTTGGTTGTTTACATGCACCTATAATGCAATGGTAAACTATTCTTACCGAAGACAACGCATGATTTCTGTTGCCAATAATGAACTTCCTGAACAAGGAATTCAGTATAACGCTCCATTTGAATCACAGCAAGTTATTGATCAAGCAGTCAGTATACTTCCTCCGCTTCAAAAAAGTATAATCCTTCTACGTGACATTGAAGGGTATGCCTATGAAGAGATTGGAGAAATACTTAACCTAAGTCCTTCGCAAGTAAAAGTTTACCTGTTTCGTGCAAGAAGCAAAGTAAAAAACCAGTTAAAACAATTGAACATTACACAATGAGTGGACCATCATTATCGAATATTGACCGTTGGTTTTTTGAATATGTTGAGGGTAATTTAAGTCCTGAACAAGAAGCTCAATTGGAAGCTTTTATCCTTAATCATCCAGATTTAGAGTTGGAATTGGACGCATGGAAATCGGCTACAATTGAGCCAACCATTTATGAATTCCCCAATCAAGAAACATTATTTCAATCGGACAAAAAGAGAAGAAGATTTATACCCTTCTACTGGAC
>CAZTFG010000111.1:0-7038 GCA_964612725.1 uncultured Lishizhenia sp.
ACATTGTAATTTACACTATCTTGATTGTGAAACCCAAAGGCACTAAACTTAGAACCGCCATTTCCATTGAAGGTAATTTTACCATATAAATCCGTGAAATTGAAGGGTAAACCATTCCCATCATTAATTCTAGGATACAATGATTTGGAGGTATAATCCAATAAACTATGTTTAGCGGAAAAAACATATGAACCAGAACCCGGTTTGCCATCTTTTGCTCGTTGTAATGGACCTTCTAAAATTAATTTCGCTAAAAATGGAGATGTGGAAACTTTACCACCAAATTTCACCCGGTCTCCATCTCTGTATGAAACGTCCATGATTGAAGAAATCCTTCCGCCATATTGAGCATCAAAACCACCGGTATATACATCTACATTTTTGATTAATTCTGTTTCAAAAATGGAGAAAAAACCAATGGAGTGAAACGGATTGTAAATCGTCATTCCGTCTAATATTGTTTTATTCTGAATGGGTGTACCTCCTCTTACGTACAATTGTCCGCCTTGGTCACCCGTTGTAACGACACCTGGAACAACGCTTACAGAACCTATTAAATCACTTTCTGCCGTTGTATTTGGAATGGTTGAAAGCATTTTGGGATCGAGTTTGAACGTACCGGTTAACACTTCATTTTTCTTTTGTTTTTCTCCTGAATTTACGGTAAACTCTTCCAAGTTTTTCATGTTTCCGGCTTTTTTCATTTCAAATTTGAAATTCAAAATACCTCTCGCTTCCACAATATCTATTGGATAAATGGTGTTGGAATATTGTTCACTTTCAATTTTTATAATCACTTTTCCACGGGGAACTTTAGGTATAGAGAAAAATCCATTTTCATCGGTATAGGCACCAGCAATTACAGAACTATCGGTTCCTCGTAATAATTTTACTTTTTGATTTAGAATTGCCTCTCCATTTGATTTCTCAATGATCGTTCCTCGAATGATAACATCTTGAGAATAGGAGTAATAGCTTAAAAACAATAGACAAAAAGAAATAAGAATAGCGTTTTTCATAGATTTTGCTTAGCGTTCCGAAATTACGATTTATTTAATTACCTCAAGTAATTTTTAGCAACATTAATAATTTACCAATAATAAAGTAGTATCAAAAGGTTGAGTAATTACTTCAATTACATTTGAATTTGTTGTTCCAATTACTTGATAATAAATGGAATATGGTGACAAGGCGTCATTTATACATGTGCGTGAGTAATAGGCTGTACCATACAAATCAATTTGATCTGCTGTACAGCATTCCGAACAATTTTCTTTTCCTGCAAATTTAATATATCGAAAATGGTCGGAAGATTGTACACTGTTATTTACGAATCTCAATTCAACCCATGATTTTGCTTTAGTTGAAAAATTACGAACATTTACAGCTGAAGGTGTCAAAGAGGAAAACTGAATATCCTCGTCAATATCAAAATAAAGCGGTTTTGAAACACGAATGATGTATTTTTCAATTTTTTCGCGTTGAAAGGTGAATTCATATTTACCATCACTTCCTAACACTTTGGTATCTAGCAAAATTTCTTCTCCCGTAGCAATTGGAACTTTATAAAATTTTAAAGTGGCACCCGACAATCCTGTTGCAAACGTGTCATCGGATATCACTCCGGAAAGGGTGTAGCTAGCAACGCCTCTTTTACATCCACCTACTACACTTAACATAAGGAGCAACCATCCAAATACTAGTATTTTTCTAACCATTTTCGTTTGTTTTTCATTTAGATCTATCTTTCCAGATAGCATAATTCACATCATGTTGTGGCCTATTTTCCTCCTCCTGAATTAACGGTTCACACACTTTCATAGTTTCAAAACATTGCATAGGAAGCTTTTGGTATAAGGCTGTTCCTTCTGTTTTCCAAGCAATCATTTCATCACTTACTTCACGAATAATTTTAGCTGGATTTCCAACTACTAAACTTCTTTTTGGTATTATCATTTTTGCAGGTACAAAACATAATGCACCTATAATACTTTCAGCTCCGATTTCTACGTCATCCATGAGCACCGCATTCATACCAATTAATGAATTTTCTCCAATGGTTCCGCCATGTATGATTGCACCATGTCCCACATGAGCTCCTTTTTTTAAGCGAACGGTAGTGCCCGGAAACATATGAATTACGCAGTTTTCCTGAACGTTGCATCCATCTTCTATAATGATTCTGCCCCAATCCCCCCGAATTGCCGCACCTGGACCAATATAAACATTTTCACCAATGATAACATCTCCAATTACAGAAGCCTGTGGATGCACAAAAGAACTAGGTTTAATAACCGGAACAAAACCATTGAAAGAGTAAACTGCCATAAAACAAATTTAGTGTTTTATTTTATTCCTTTAGCAGAATTGTATTTACCTTTGATTATGACTTTGAACATGGAATCGTCTTGGAAAAACGAATTAGCAAATCAATTTTCTATGCCTTATTTTTTAAAGTTAATCGATTTTTTAGAAGAAGAGAAAAAGAAGAATTCATCGATCATTTTCCCACAGGAAGAGGACATTTTTGCCGCATTCTCCGCCTGTCCTTTTGACCAAGTTAAAGTTGTCATTTTGGGTCAAGACCCCTACCCGACTCGCGGTCATGCACATGGCTTGTGTTTTTCGGTTCGTGAAAATGTTTCTCCTATTCCAAAAAGCCTGACCAATATTTTCAAGGAATTACAAGCCGATTTAAATATTCCATTTCCTGAAAATGGAAACTTAATGCGTTGGGCAGAGCAAGGTGTTTTGTTATTAAACTCAACGTTAACTGTGCTAGAAGGAAAACCGGTAAGTCATGCCAATAAAGGGTGGGAAATTTTTACTGATGCCGTAATTTCAGTTTTAGCGACTAAAAAGAAATCCATCGTATATCTGCTGTGGGGAGCAAAAGCTCAGCAAAAAGCTATTCAAGTTGATAGAAATCAAAACTTTGTATTATGTGCCCCTCACCCATCTCCCTTGTCTGCACATAGAGGTTTTTTTGGGTCTGCTCCTTTTAGTAAAACCAATGAATATTTAAATTCAATGGGCAGTATGGAGATTCAGTGGTAATGTTATTTATCCTGATTTATCATAGAAACAAATAAAACGGCATCGTACGCGAAGTGAGCTGCAATGGCGAACCACAAGCCGAACGTTACAAATCCATAAGAAAGTAAAATAATGAATGGTAATACAATTAACCCATACAAGGAGTATCGCCAATTCCATGGATTTAAATACCCATGAATGGCAACAAAAATGATTGAAGTTAGTGGAACTCCCAAGTAAAATTGTATTCCTGATCGAAAAAGTAATTCTTCACCAAATCCAGCACAAAAAGACAAAAACAAGGCATCTCCAACATTCAACTTCATAGATCGAACCAGGTCCTCAATTCGATTGGGGAGTTTTTCGAATACGGGTGCCTTCAATAATACCAAAGCTAAGATGCCGTAAGCAAACCCAAATTCTAATCCTAGTCCAACTGTTAAGAAATTTGCATTCTCCCATTGCATGAGCGACATAACGGAAATATTCTCTTTCCATCCAAGAAATAAAAATGTAGGAATAGGAAATAAGACAAGGGTAACGAACCCTAATAACAACATTCGATTGCGCATAAAACGGAGAGTTAGTGCATGTGCTGTTTTTCCCAAAATTCATTGAGTAAAACCACAAATCTACGCGCCATAGTGTTCGTGTATTTTTTTGTTCTAAAACCACCAACCCATTTTACACCTTTAATGGCATTTGTTAAAAACAATTCATCCGCCGAAAGCATGTTTTGAGGTAGAATAGGACATTCATACACCTTAATGTTATTTGCTAATGCCAAATTTATAATTTGCATGCGCATCGTACCGGCAATACAGCCATCTTCAATACTTGGTGTATAAAGCACTCCGTTGTGTACAACAAATAAATTGCTATTGGATGTTTCAAGGACTTGACCTCGATCGTTAGTCATAAACACATCGTCCAACCCTTTTTCTTCCGCTGTTAGCGAGGCCATGATGTATTTTAACCCATTTTTAGTTTTGAATTTGGAAAGCATTGTTTTCTCCAATTTCAATTCAAGGTAAATATCCATTTCCAGTCCTTTACCATTCAATTCGAAGTAGTTGGTTAGTTCCGGAACGATATCAATATAAAAATGTGCGTCATTACTTGTTGGTAAATACGCTCCGCCTGGTGCACGATCGAAGGAAATGCGGCATTTTGCTCCCTCTTTGATCATTGATTTTTGAATGAGTTCGTTAATTTTTTGTTCAAAAAAAGCAACAGTCCATTCCGGGTTCACAACCATCTTCAATGCTTTAGCGCCTTCAGTAAGCCGAACCCAATGATTTTCCAAATTGGTGATTTTGCCGTTGATAATTCGAATACTTTCAAATACTCCATCCCCATAAAGATGTCCACGATTACCAAAATTGATGGTCGGTAAATTATTAGGAGTTACTTGACCATTGTTATTTACATACAACACAGACATAATCAATTAAAAATCAAATTAATAAATTCTTGAGCCTTTTCAGGTTCGATTAGAATAACGTAAAAAATTCCAAACAAAGCTCCTCCTATGTGAGCGTCATGGGCAATATTACCTTTTCCTTTGCGCAAAGCAAAATATTCAAATGCCAAATACAAAGGACCGAAAATGTATGCTGGAATAGGAATCGGTAAAAATAAAAGTGCCAATTTCATCGTTGGATTCCAAATAATTGCGGCAAACACGATTGCAGAAACAGCCCCGGAAGCTCCTAACGAGGTGTAATTTGGATTTTCGTGGTTTCTCATGTAGGGAAATAACGAGGCGAAAATTCCACCAACGAAATACAAAATTGAAAAATGAATCATCCCGCCTACCTCACCAAACGAATTGTAAAAGGAATATACTAATAGTTGACCTAAAAAATAAAGTGAAAACATATTAAAAATAAGGTGAGCCCAATCTGCATGAATAAACATATGACTGACCATGCGGTATAGTTCATTATTGTGTTTCACTCGATAAGGATAAAAGAGCGATTTGGAGAGGAATTCCTGATTTTGGAAAGCCGCTGCGGAGATCAAAACCGTTGCAGCAATAATAAGATATAGTACAGAAAACATCTAAAAGTATAGTTTTTTCGAAATTACTGAATTTTACTGCATTCTACTTACATTTGCAAAAAACATTTGTATGATTATTTCTCCCTCTCTTCTTTCTTGTGATTTTGCAAACATTCAACGTGACGTAGAAATGTTAAATAACTCATCTGCTGATTGGTTACACATTGATGTGATGGACGGTGTTTTTGTACCCAATATTTCTTTTGGACTACCCGTTATTGAAGCGATGAATCGACATGCTAAAAAACCGCTGGATGTTCATTTAATGATTGTAAATCCAGATCAATATGTGGCAGATTTTAAAAAAGTGGGAGCCGATTATTTGACTGTTCATTACGAGGCATGCACGCATTTGCATAGAACAATTCAATTGATTCATCAACACGAGATGAAAGCTGGAGTAGCTTTGAATCCACACACACCGGTTGAAGTATTATCCGAAATTATTTGTGATCTCGATTTGGTTCTGATCATGTCAGTAAATCCTGGATTTGGTGGACAAAAATTTATTCCGCAAGCTGTGGACAAAGTGAGAAAACTCAAAAAAATGATTCAAGAAAGTGGATCTTCTGCCTTAATCGAAATTGATGGTGGAGTAAATTTAGAAACAGGAAAACTACTTGCTGATGCTGGAGCTGATGCCTTAGTAGCCGGAAGTTTTGTTTTTAACTCAGTCGACCCAAGCAAATCTATTGCTGATTTGAAAGGGTTGAACTAATTTTTAAAAGTCATCCAGCTTCTAAAGTTCTCGGGAGGGTGTTTTTAAAATTACTTAACATTAACTTGATTAAAAAGAGTTAATTTTACTCTTAGTTGATTTGCCACTAAGATAAAATGATACCTGAGCGAAACAATTTGAATGAATCATTTTATTTCTATCAGATCTTCCAAAAAAAATTCTTTGTATAAAGTATAGGTTGAACTGAGATAAAACGAATGACTCCAACTGAGAATTAGAAAGTAGTGAGCGTTAATTTAAAGGATAAAAAGTAATTACATTTTTCGATCACTGCACAGTAACCATTATACCATATAAATATGTTAAAACAAGTAAAAGTATCGGTATTAATGGCTGTTTATAACACAGATTTTAATTACATAAAAAGAGCAATTGATTCGGTTTTAAATCAGGATTTTCAAGATTTTGAACTCATTATTATTGACGATGGTAGTAACGTTACTAATCGAGAATCCTTATTGCAATATGTTGAAAAACACGAGGATAAAATAGTGTATATCCGTCATAGTAATCGAGGCCAATCCGAATCAATCAACCGCGGTGTTTTAAATAGTATCGGTGAATTTATTACCATTATTGATGGTGACGACGAATATAAATCCTGTCATTTGAGCGCAAGTCTTCGTGAGGTACAACATATAGATTTGATTTGTTCTACAACAGAAACAATCGTGGATACCAATGACGATTATTATGTCCCAGATAAAAATGATACTACCAAACTCATCCACATTGATGAAACAATCCTTTTTGGAACATTATTCGGACTTAAAAAAGTGTTTTCAAGTATTTTGTTCAAAAGTGGATTCGCTGCCGATGCTGATTTTTTCGAACGGGCAAAAGGTCAATTTCGGGTAAAAAAAGTAGACCTAAGAACGTATGTTTACCACAGAAATATTCCGGGTAGTATTTGTGCAACTATGAAAAAAGTGAATAGGATCAATGCTTGATTAATGGACTTCGAGACTCCCCGTTTTCTCCCAAATACCAATCTCATTATGGCATGCCATATCACTGGCGTTTATGATGTAAATCGGAATACAACGCTGGATAACGATACGTATGAATTGGTGCGTGATTGGGCAGAATCCGTTGCGGCAAAAAAAAATACGTGGAATTATTTTTCATAACAGCTTCACTCCAGAAACTTGCGAAAAATTCAAAAATGAATACATTACATTCATTAAAATAAATTACGA
>CAZTFG010000111.1:7048-7342 GCA_964612725.1 uncultured Lishizhenia sp.
TTACCGTTATTTTGTATACCAAGATTTTCTCCAAAACCATATCCATTACTTCAATAGTATTTTCGTAACCGATATAACGGATGTTACGCTTGCAAAAGATCCATTTATTGACCCTTTATTTATTGAAAATCCATTGGCCATTTTCTGTGGTGACGAGCCCAAAAAGCTCAATAATGAGTGGATGATGGCTCATTCTACTACGCTACGTAACAACATTTTGGATTTTGCCGAATATGAAAGTAAGTTTGGCAATGAAACACTGTTAAACTGCGGAATAATAGGGGGACGAGCGCC
>CAZTFG010000112.1:0-7328 GCA_964612725.1 uncultured Lishizhenia sp.
ATGAAAAATGTAGCTTCTGGTCACCATGACATTCAATTAGATGTTGATGGATTTAGAACAGGTACTTATATTGTGAAATTGGTAGCGGGAACTAAAACTGCTACGTCTAAATTCATTAAATTGTAATTCAACTAACATAATTAAAAAACCGATCCATTAGGGTCGGTTTTTTTTTTGCAATTAATTCTAATTCATCTCTGAAAGAAAAAGGTTTTGTTGTAAATTTACCAAGCTAAAAAAAATTAAATGAAAAAATTGTTATTCTCAACCGTACTTCTTGCTTTTGGCTCGACGGTTTATGGGCAACGCAAAATCGATTTTATCGAGTACGATTTGCCAAATGGTATGCATGTCATTCTTCATGAAGAGCATGCTACTCCTATAGTTGCTGTATCTGTATTATATCATGTGGGGTCCAAAAATGAAGTAGCTAACCGAACGGGTTTCGCTCATTTTTTTGAACATCTTTTATTTGAAGGCACAGTAAATATAGGACGTGGAGAATATAGTAAAATTGTGGAAAGAAATGGTGGTACTCTAAACGCTAATACATCACAAGACAGAACGTTTTACTTTGAATTACTCCCTTCAAATAAGTTAGAATTAGGTTTATGGTTGGAAAGCGAGCGCTTGCTTCATGCCAAAGTTGATACTAAGGGAATTGAAACACAACGATCTGTTGTAAAAGAGGAAAAAAGACAACGGGTGGATAACCAACCTTACGCTTCATTCATTACAGAAATGAGTAAACGTATGTTTCCAAATCACCCCTATAATTGGGTGCCAATTGGTAGCATGGAACACCTTGACGCAGCACAAGAAGAAGATTATGTGAATTTTTATAAAAACTACTATGTTCCTTCAAACGCTACTCTTTCAATTGCGGGCGATATTGATGTTGCACAAACAAAAAAATTAATTGATAGTTATTTTGCATCAATTCCTAAAGGGCAAGCACTGAATCTATATCGGGATTTTGTAAATTATTCTGATTCTGAATTTGAATCTAAATATAAAATTGCTAAATCGAAGTTTGACGCTAAACAGTTTATGGCATCAAAAAATCCAGAAGCAAAAAAACTAATTTCAGATTTTCAAAATAAACCTATTGAAATCAAAAGAACACAAAAAGATACAGAGGTTATTAAGGGTATAATAAAAGATGAAATTCAAGATAACATTCAACTTTCAGGTTTATTCATGGGATATAAATTTCCGGAACAGACACATCCTGACAGTTATGCTCTTGAAATGCTGAATGATGTTTTGTCAGGTGGTAGTTCTTCAAGAATCAATAAAACTATAGTTGAAAAATTGCAAATGGCAAATTTTGCTTTTTCATTTAATTTTGGTTTAGAAGATGCAGGAATGGGTATTTTTGCGGCAATTGCATCAAATGGAATTAGCTTAGATGACATACAAAAAGAATTTGATTTACAAATTGATCAAATTAAAAATGAACTCATTTCTCAGGAAGAGTTTGAAAAAGTGCGCAATAAATTTGAAAACGACCTTATTTCATCCAATGCAACAATTTCTGGAATTTCAGAAAACCTTGCAGATAATCACGTATATTATAAAAACACAAACCGAGTGAATACGCAATTAAGTGAATATATGAAAGTGACACGTGAAGATATACAACGCGTAGCAAAAAAATATTTTACCCAAGATGCTAGAATCATCTTACATTATGTTCCAAAAGCAAAATAAGGAAAAATGAAAAAACTAATTTTAACAACTATACTTTCGTTGCCACTTTTCTTGATGGCACAAGTTGATCGTTCTATTCAACCTATCGCAGGAAAAGCACCCGTAATCAATATAAAGGATTCAGAGGTGTTTACATTAGATAATGGTATTACGGTTATTCTATCTGAAAATCATAAACTACCAAGAGTTTCATTTGATTTGGTGATGGGTTCAGATCCTAGACTAGAAAATAATAAAGCTGGATTGGCGGATTTGGCTGGTTCACTTATTATGTCAGGAACTTCAAATAAATCAAAAGATCAATTAGATAAGGAAATTGATTACATCGGCGCCAATCTTTCAGCTGATAAATCATCAATCACTCTTTCTTGTTTAACCAAACACATGAATACGGGTCTTACATTGATGGCAGATGTATTGGTTAATGCTAACTTTCCTGAAAGCGAAGTTGAACGCGTTCGAAATCAAAACAAAGATGGCTTGATTTCCATGAAATCGGATGCGTCAAGTATGGCAAACAATGCAACTGTTAAGGTGAATTTCCCAAACCATCCATTTGGAGAGGTGATGACAGAAGAATCGCTAACTTCCATTACAAGAGAGGATATTGTTGAATATTTCCATTCCAACTTCACTCCAAATGGTAGCTATTTGGTAATTGTAGGTGATATTTCAAAGGAAGAAGCATTGAACATTACTAAAAAATATTTTGGTTCTTGGACAGGTAAACAAGCCTATAAAAACGACCTAGGGTATGGTAAAAAAGCGAAAGGGAATCAAGTTTACTTCGTTAAAAAACCAGGTGCTGTTCAATCAGTAGTTTACGTAACTTTTCCAATCGAAATGAAATCTGGTGATAAAAATCAATTGCCATTAACCGTATTAAACGGAATATTAGGTGGAGGTGGATTTGGTACGCGTTTGTTTCAAAATTTAAGAGAAGACAAAGCATATACATATGGTTGTTATTCCAATGTTACAGTGACAGAAAATGGATCGTGGATGTCAGCAGGCGGAAATTTTAGAAATGCTATCACGGATTCAGCAATCATTGAAATTCTTAAGGAATTTGATGTTATAACCACTGAATTAGTGAAGGATGATGAATTAAGCTTAACTAAATCTTCTATGAGTGGTAATTTTGGACGTTCTTTGGAAAGACCACAAACTATTGCACGATTTGCCTTGAATATTAAAAAAAATAATTTAGATTCTGATTACTATAAAACTTACTTACAACGGTTGGAAGCCGTTACAAAAGAGGATGTTTTGGCCATGGCAAAGCAGTACTTCACTGCAAAAAACTGCAATATTATTGTTGTTGGAAATGAAGAAATAGTGGACAAATTAACCAAATTTGACAGTGATGGCAAAATTGAATTTCTAGATCCATTTGGGAATCCATTAAAAGAAGGAAAACCTGCGGATATTACTAAAGATCAATTGTATACCAATTACATTTCAGCAGTTACACAAACTAAAAATGATAAGGAATTGGCAAAAAAAATGAAAAAGCTAAAAAGCTATGAATCAAAAACAGAACTTACCAACCCTCAAGTTCCCGCTCCGTTTGTAATGATGAGTTATTGGGTATCACCTCAAACTGAAGCCGAAAAAGTAGAAGGTATGGGAATGGTACTTCAAAAATCCTTCTCAGATGGGAAAAAAGGATATACTTTTTCACAAGGTAATCGAACAGAAATGACTGAAGCAGAGGTAGCAAAAAAGGCAAAAACTGCAGGTGTATTCCCGGAATTATTTCATAAGGACCTGAATTTAACTTTGACGGGAATAGAAATGATTGACGGAAAGGAAATGTATGTGGTAAAACAAGTTGATGAAGAAGGAGAATCATTTATCTATTTTAATAAATCAACGTTTTTAAAAGAAAAAATGGTAGCTATTAGAAAACAAGGTGAAGAAACAGTAGAATCCTCTGTAACGTTTGGTGATTATAAGGACGTGGGAGGGTTTTTATTTCCTCATACTACTTCTATTGGTTTCGGACCATTTACGTTAAGTGGAAAAGTAACTTCTATCATTTTGAATAAGAAACCAGATTTAAGTTCTTTCAAATAAACAATTAGTCAAATACTTAAAAGGTCGAGTTTTTCTCGGCCTTTTTTTTTGAATTTTAGAATTATATTTGTTTAATCTCATTATATGACAAAATTTATCATCTTCTGTAGCTTTTTAAGTTTGTTTTCAGTGGTGAAAAGTCAAACGTTTTATAGTTCTGTTAACCAAACTATACCAGATGATAATACAACTATAAGTTTTAATTTAACCGTAAGTGGCTTACCAAGTTTCATTGATCAAAACTTTGGATTAGCAAGTGTTTGTCTTACAATGACCCATACTTATTGCTCCGATATGGAAGTTAAATTAAAAGCACCGGATGGAACTCAAACATTACTATTTTCAAGTATTGGTGGCGGTGATGATAATTTTACTAATACTTGTTTGGAAGGCACTGGTAATGCTATTGCAGCAGGGAGCGCACCTTTTACTGGTTCATTTCAAAGTATGTCTGTTTTGGGAAATGTAAATAATGGTCAAAATCCAAATGGAACATGGCAATTGCTTTGTCGTGATATGTATGGCGCAGATATTGGTTATTTAATCGATTGGCAAATAACATTTAATAATGCACCTGCTCAACCTTTCGTTTTTCTTTCAAGTAATATTCCAATAGTAAAGTTAACTACCTTAAGCTCACCAATTAATGATAATGTTAAAGTTCCAGTTTTAATGCAAATTATTGATAACGGATCTGGAAATATCAATTTTGCCAATTCGACAAATTATGCATACGAAGGACAAATTTTAACTGAATGGCAAGGTTTTACTGGTCCTTCCTACCCAAAAAAAAACTATGATTTTGATTTAATAGATAATTCAGGGGTTAAAATTGACACCACTTTACTTGGACTTCCATCTGAAAATGATTTTGTTTTTAAAGCAGAATACTTAGATCATAGCCTATTGAAAAATACCATTGCTTATGAATTTGCACGCCGAATGGGTCAGTATGCACCTAGAACAAGACCCTGTGAAATTATTTTAGACGGAGAATATATTGGATATTATACACTTACCGAAACCGTAAAAAGAGATAAAAATAGGGTGGATATTGCTAATTTAACACTGAATGATATATCTGGAGCTGACCTAACTGGGGGATATATTATCGAAATGAATATAAATGGCGATCCCGCAGGTTGGAATTCCAATTTTGAACCGATTAATGTTGCCACGGCTGGTCACCCTGTTGAATTTAAATTTGTAGACCCAAAAGCTGCAGAAATACTTCCCGTACAAGCCTCTTATATTCATGAATTCGTTGATTCATTCGAAATAGCATTAAATGCTCCTACATTTACAGATCCTCTCCTAGGATACCGTAATTATATCGATGTTTCTACATTTATTGATTTTCTAATAGTAAATGAATTTTCTGTTAATTATGATAGTTATGGCCGCAGTACGTTTATGTACAAAGAAAAAGTTACGGATGGTGGTAAATTGAAAATTGGTCCCCCTTGGGATTATGACCGTGCATTAGACTACGGGAACATGGGGGCTTCAGCTGGATGGGTTTGGGAAATTTGCCATCCTTATTGGCCTTTTCCTTTTTGGTGGTCCAAACTTTATTCAGATCCTACTTATAAAAAAGAACTTTCATGCAGATGGAAAACACTAAGACAAGATGAATTTAAAACAGACAATTTCATGTACTTCATTGACAGTATGTCTAGTGTGCTGCAAAGCCCTGCTGACCGAAACTTCACTATTTGGAATGACCTAGGAGGACAGTCTTATTCCAATCAAGTAAACTCATTGAAAACTTTTTTAACAGCTCGTTTAAATTGGATTGACACTGAATTAGAACCATTTAGTAATTATGAAATAAACCTCGTTTTACCTATTGACACTAATTCATGCGTTAATTTATCATATGATGCATCCATCACCAATGGCAACTCGTTAAGCTACAACTGGCAACCAGGCCCTGATTCTTCGAGCATATTAATAGATCAATCTGGAATCTATCATTTACAGGTTACAGATGAATTTGGCTGCCAGAAAAAAGATTCGATGCATGTAAGTATCTTTTCACCTAGTGATACGACGATAATTACGAATGCACTATCAAATTTTGAATTGAATGGTATCGTATATTCAGCAAGTGGAAATCATGAACAAATCCTAATAAATTCGTTCGGTTGTGATAGCATTATTAACATTCAGCTAAAAATTGTCACAAATGAAAATTCTCTTTTAATTTCACCTAATCCGAGCAATGACAATATTTTGATTTCATTACCTTCAGATTATATTGGCAAAAAGATGGAGATATATGATTATACTGGTAGAATAATTTTAACAGGAACAATAAACTCAGAAAATGAAACCATTTCAATTTCTCAATTCTCTGAAGGAGCTTATTTTTTGAGAGTTGAAGATTTACTTAAAATTGCAACAATAATCAAAATCTAAAATGAAATCATTCTAAAATTTTAATTTATCAATTATATCATCACCTACTATTTCAGGGATAGTAATTTTAAGTAGTGGCTCAACCTCCATGGCTCGTTTAATGGCAAAAATTGCATTTTCATTTCGTGCCCAATTTCTTCTAGCCACGCCATTATTAACATCCCAATGAAGCATCATTTTTAAATTTCTATCTGCATCAGCGCTTCCATCTAATAACATTCCAAATCCACCATTAATTACTTCTCCCCACCCTACTCCACCGCCGTTGTGTATAGAGACCCACGTTGCTCCACGAAAACTATCCCCAATAACATTTTGAATAGCCATATCTGCTGTAAATTTAGATCCATCATAAATATTAGATGTTTCTCTGTATGGTGAATCTGTTCCGGAAACATCATGGTGATCTCGTCCTAAAATAACCGATCCAATTTCCCCAGATGCAATAGCCTTATTGAACGCTTCGGCGATTTTCATTCTACCTTCAGCATCGGCATATAAAATACGTGCCTGTGAGCCTACTACCAGTTTATTTTCTTGAGCTCCTTTAATCCATTGAATATTATCAGCCATTTGTTGTTGAATTTCGACAGGACTATTCTCCATCATTTCTTCCAAGACTTGGCAAGCAATCTCATCCGTACGTTGAAGATCTTCTTTCTTTCCGGAAGCACAAACCCATCGAAAGGGACCAAATCCAAAATCAAAGCACATTGGACCTAAAATATCTTGAACATAGGAAGGATACTTGAAATCAATTCCATTTTCAGCCATTACATCCGCACCAGCTCTTGAAGCCTCCAATAAAAAGGCATTACCGTAATCAAAGAAGTAAGTTCCCTTAGCTGTATGCTTATTAACGGCTGCAGCGTGTCTTCTCAAACTTTCCTGAACAAAGCCTTTAAATTTCTCAGGGTTATTCGCCATCATTTCGTTTGAATCTTCAAATGGAAGTTCAACCGGATAATAGCCTCCAGCCCATGGATTGTGAAGAGAAGTTTGGTCTGATCCTAAATCTATAAATACATTTTCAGTATCAAACTTTTCCCAAACATCAACTACGTTTCCGATAAAAGCAATAGAAACAGTTTCCTTTTTATCTTTAGCTACTTTAA
>CAZTFG010000113.1:0-7244 GCA_964612725.1 uncultured Lishizhenia sp.
GTATTAAGCTGGAATCAAAATCAACTCTTCTTCCTCCTATATTTCCCCCTCGTTTGGTAGTAATACTTAGACCGATTTCGGTTTTTGATGGCGTTTTTATTAGTGCTAACTTTCAGAACTCAATATCAACATAGTTCGCTGGTTTTCTATTCTGAATGAAATCTTTTTCTAGCAATTTCTATCGCTTGATGGAGTTTTTGTTTTAGAACTTCTTGTGAAGGTAATACAGTTAAATAATCAGCTACTCGAATATTGCTTTTGTCTAATTGAAGCAATTCAACGTGTTCTTCATTTTTACCTGAACACAGTATTAAACCTATTGGTGAATTTTCTCCTTCAACTTGTTCGTATTTTTCTAAATAACGCAAATACAACTCCATCTGCCCTTTGTATGAAGCTTCAAAATTTCCAATTTTTAAATCAATGGCAACTAGACATTTCAATCGCCTATGGTAAAACAATAAATCAATGTAATAATCTGTTGTATCAATCGTGATTCGTTTTTGGCGAGCTAAAAAAGCAAAATCACTACCTAACTCTGAGATAAATCTTTGTAATTCAGCTATGATTGTAGATTCTAAATCTTTTTCTGAATAGGTGTCTTTTAATCCTAAAAAATCCAACACATAAGGATCTTTGAAAACCAAATCGGCGCTTAATTTTTGTTCCTTATTTAGGAGCGCTAATTCATTTTTGATTGTCTGTTCAGGTTTTTTACTGATGGCTGTTCGTTCAAAGAGCATTGATTGAATGCGCTCTTGCAATCTGCGTGTACTCCACTTTTCCAGCTTACACATTTCAATGTAAAAATCTCTTTTTAGTGTATCTTGCATTGGAATAATCAGTCGTAAATGAGACCAACTTAATTGTGAACACAGTGTGTGCACAATTTCAAAGTCAGGAAAAACCTCAGCAAAACGAATACAATGATGTAATTGTCGTTTACTCCATCCTGATCCATAATCAATAGTTAATTGTTCGGACAATGCGGAGACAATTTCCTTCCCGTACTCCGCGCGTTGATTTTGAAGTATTTCCTCATTAATTCGTTTTCCTATTTGCCAATACAACAAACTTAGTGTTGCATTAACGGTAATAGCCAACTGCTGTTTGCTCTCCTCGATGTATAACGAAATTTCTTTTACTAAATCTAGGTTATTGGATTTGTCTAGTTGGCTCATAAAATTCGATGATTGTTATATGTAAAGATAATCACTTCCTCCTATATTTCCCCCTCGTTTGGTAGTAATACCGTGACCGATTTCGGTTTTTAATGGCGTTTTTATCGGTGCTTACTTTTCTACGGACATGCCCTTTGCGGGTTTGACCTTTGTAGTTAACAGAGGGTTTGACATAAGTTCCACCTGCTGAATCGGATTTCTTGAAATCGCAGGAGGGGAGAAAAAAGGTAAGAATGCTAAATAAAAACAAAAAGAGAAAAGTTTGAGTTGGTGCTTTCATAGATTAGAAACGTTTTTTTTAAATAGGCATCTCTTCACGCAGCAAACCCAAAATTTCCTCCGCCAAGCAATCCGATAACGTACCATCTTTCAAAACACTCGCCATGGCAATTTTACATTGGTGATGATCTGTTTCATGATCATTTAAATTGGGATAAGTTTTGTAACCACTGTCATAGGGTTCGCCTGGGTAAAGGAGCATAACCTTGTTCGTTTGCCAAAAGCGTGCATAGGCATACATCTGACGTAAGTCTTCAATGCTTGCTGCTTTGTTGAATGGTCGTTTCCATTTGGTATCGAGGATAAACACTTCTTCTCCTTTTCGCAAAACAATATCGGGGCGAATGGTACGGTAGGCGCCATAAAATAAGCGTGATTCTTGTCCCGTAATTTGCCATCCTTCAGCTGGATGCTCTCTGCTGTATTTCTTCAATATTTTTAAGACGTACTCTTCCCACAATTCATTCATATCGAAAAGCAAGGCAATCATTTTACGTTGCCCTTGGTTGATATCAGGTGAATAATTGAGTATGATAAATTTTGCCAACTCCAATGCTCGTTCATAAACGCATGTTTTTCTATCCAATTTTATGGATTCAAGGTAAGCGGATGTTGGTAGAATTACATCCACTTCTGGAAAAGACAACTCAACGCGTCTACAACGATCATTTAGTCGGGTTCCTCGTGTAAATTGACCTACAATATTGAGCGCATGAGCCAAAACACGATGCAATTTGTGATTCACATCATACACTTGATGAGTAGTATAAAATCGTTCACGGTGAACAAGGTTTTTGCGAATATTTCCAGCAAACTCCAACTTTCCTTTGAGTGCTTTAATATTGTTGGTTTCCTTGCGGTATTTTTTGACCAAACCACTATGCAGCAAGCCTTCCAACTCCGTAAGGTAATAATCGAAATAAATTTCCAGTAAATTGATGTTCTGCTTACGCAAATGTGCGTTTCCGGTAGCTTGTGCTTTTACTCTGCCGCAGGCCTTGAGCATTTTCAACAAAACTCCTTTCCAAGCTGAGTCTGAATCCTCTTTGTCTGCCTTTGGGTGAATGTGAACGAGCAAACCATCTACCTGAATTACTCCCACATATTGCTTGAATTTCAACCCATTGTGAAGCACATCAAAATATTCACCGTTGTGAACTGTATTCAATTTAACAAAGGCTTCCCAGTGTTCACGGGTAAACGTCTCTTCATCGATTATCAATCGACCATGCTCATATACATCTATAGAATTCAATCCTCTTCTCCGATCAATTGGTTAAGAGCTTTTATAAAATCTTCATCTGACATAACAGTTATATCAGAAATATTCTTAATGTGATAGACCTGTCCTTCTGCTTCAAAATCATCCGATTTTACGGCAAATTTCACTTTTGACACTTCCTTTTTTACAAAAAATGCCGAACCGATGACCAACTCCATTTTGCTGTAATCGCCATAGAAATATTCTTGTAGGAGTGGAATAATCTTATTTGCAAAGGTGTTTCTTAGGTCTTCTATTGTAGTATCGTTTATAAAGAATGCATGACCAATGGTATGGTCACGATCTACGAGCACTTCAATGCGTTCGTTGATAGTTTCGAGCAATTTTTTCAGTTCGATTCCTTCAATTTCTATATCTTCTAACAATTCTGGTTTGGGAAGCATTTCCACAAAGCTAAAACGTCTTCGTAAGGCTGTATCCAAGGCTTCTACAGAGCGGTCGGCAGTGTTCATGGTGCCGATGATATCTAAGTTACGCGGAACAGAAAATACTTTTTTAGAGTACGGTAAAATCACCGACATTTCATTCTCTGCTCCTTTTCTTTTATCTTGTTCGATAAGAGTTATAAGTTCACCAAAAATGGCTGAAATATTTCCTCTGTTGATTTCATCAATGAAAATAGCGTATTGATTTTCTGGATCAATCTCTGCTTTTTTGCAAATTTGTTTGAAGATTCCATCTTCTATGCGATATGCCACTGAACCATCGCTTTCCTCGTTTTCCAGAACTGGTTTTATTCCTTCGATGAAATCTTCATAACTGTACGATTGGTGGAAAGTTGTGAAAAAATAACGATCGAATTTCTTATCCGCACGTGGACTGAATTTTTCTACGGAATCAATAAGTTCATAAATCTCAGGAGCTTTTTCTTTTAATTCCTCTTCAACGATTTCCCATTGTGAATCCTTTGTTTTATTAAAGATAAATGGTTGTTGTTTCGATTTGACATTTACAAATTCACAATTGTCAACAGTGTGACTTTGAAGTTGTCCCCACATTGTTGCGCGAATTGTATTTGAGTTGGAGAGCATGGCCTTTTGCACAACCCATTTGTGATTAGCAAGTTCGTTAACCTTGCATTTTCCCGTTTGAATAAGGGCAACAGCTAAAACCTGCCACCATGAACACTCACTAACTACATTTTTGAAATGTTGTTCAGCCGTCAAAGAAGATTCTTCGCTTATATATTTTGGGAAGTAAGACGATTTTAATTCGTATGTTTTTCCAGTTCCTGGAGGACCGTATAGGATTTGATTTACAGGATAATTAATAAAGTTATTATTAGACATACTTGTTTTTAAGCTAGTGAAAAATTCATTATAAGATTTTATAGAAGCTGAGTAAAAACCATTTGAACCGTATGAAGGAGCGTCAGAATGATAATACTTTCCTCTAATATTTTTTTGTTCCCTTAATAAATCTTCGTATAAAGAATTTAGATATTGATTATCGTTAATTGTAAATATTTCTTTTTCAAGTATTTGAGATAAAATGTCAATTGCCTTGATATATGAACTTATGGTACCTGAATTTTCACCATACTTTTTCACAAGCCAGAATATAAAATCTTCACGATAATTTTTATTTGTTTTACCAACTCCCATAATTCCTAATAATCGTTCATAAAAGGTATTATAATCTGGATGCTCCGATTTATACTTTGTAATATCCGTTAAGGTTTTCAAAACTAAACTGAAATCAACATTCCATTTTCCTTTCAGTTTCCAGTCAATTTTTCGAATCTTTTGAAAATCTTCACGACTCTTATCATAATGATAATCAGAGGTAACTATTCCATAACCCAATAATTCCCCCCTTCCTTTTTTTACAATTACAACATCTCCAATTGATACTTTATTTATGAAATCATCATTAGCTGAAATATCATTTTTTTTCGAACCTTCTCCGCCATAAGCTTGAATCAAAGCTGTTTTTAATTCTTCTCTTGATTTATATTGAGTCAAATCACCTATTTCATCCCAACCTAATCCCATTATTCCTTTTTCATAAAACTCATCCCAATTTGATGCGTTTTCACCAGGGGCATACAACCAGTATTTTCTATTTGTCATATTCCTTTCTGCAAGTTTTAAGAAAGTATTGTATTCAATTTTTGTTGCCTTGAAGTTAGTTCCCTGTGATCCAACCTTCAATGAACTCAAATCTTTGATACCTTGAATTTGGTCTTTTAAAATTGGATTAGATGCCAAGTTATGCGTAATTTTAATTGAAACTCTATTAGCTATTTCATTCAAACGAGAATCGACATAATATCTCATTTCGGATTCATCATCTTTTGCTTCAAAAATACCAGAAGTAACTTCTGCCAAGGCATA
Organism: uncultured Lishizhenia sp.; assembly: GCA_964612725.1. GTDB lineage: Bacteria > Bacteroidota > Bacteroidia > Flavobacteriales_D > Crocinitomicaceae > UBA952. Next base: position 5,079 of record CAZTFG010000113.1, read on the forward strand.
ACATCCGGCTTTATTTCCACTGACCCAAAGAATCACTTTATCACCAATTTGAATGGAATCTTTGTGTGCTTTTACTGACCAACTTTTCAAAGCATTATCATTTAAAGCATTAACTACATCGTAAATTTTAAGATTCCCTTGAAAGATCCAATAATTTGAATCCTCATCGGCTTTATTCAGCATGCAATACAATATGTCTTGGGCTAGCAAAAGGTGATTCTTTCCATCGTAATATTCAGGAATATAGCTTTTTACTGTATTTGTTAATTCCGTATCTGGAACTATGTAATTTTCAATAAACTGATTAATCAATTCCAAATAATGGCCATATTTTTCATTTTTACCTACAGGTGAAACACCCATCAATTTGCAAAACTCTTTGTAAAAAGTACTTTTATAAAAAGTATATTTCTCTGGATTGTGTAAAGTTAAATAAGTAGCAATTGAACGTTCGTCTTGATGGTGGCCTAATTCTCCACCAATTGAACGGTATAATTTTAAAGACTCAACATTAAAGGAATTTATACGATCGTTTAAGGGGCTGTTTTCGTTAAATAACTTAACAAACAACTTTCTAAATTCTTCTGGATTTTCCCTGCAGATATGATTACCAACACCACTTGCCAATTGATATAATAAATTACCAAATTTTATTGATTTATATTCATTAGCAAAATCTTCCGCATTGGTATCAGGCCTTCCCCTAAATTTCTTTACCAATTCCCATTTGTACACCTCGTCCTGCATCTTTGTATTGGATATGTAGGATTTGTACTTTTGGATCAAATCAAGAATTGGATCGTTATCAATTTTTTTCTGAGAACTTAAATTTACCAAATCTAAATTTGTTTCCTCAACTCTTCCATTAATTTCTGTATTACTTTCTTCGATCATTGATTTCTTTTATTACAAACTATTTTCTTCCACTTTTCCTCCCGGAAATTCCCGTTTTTTTTTGAAATGTAGTCATATTTGTTTTCATTTCTTTGGACGCAAAGTATCTTGTTGTCCTGAATTATTACAGCGGCGGTTACGTGGACTTCTTTCATATTTTTAATTATAGAACAAAACACTCTTTTCTATGCCAATTCAAGTTTTCAATGGAAGGATAAAACTTTGTTTCTTGCGGCAAATTAATCTGTTTCCCTTCAAATTGGTTCAGTGAATAGGGTGATTCATTTTCTTTTATTGCTGGTGAAATCCTGACCACATAATCGGCATTTATAGTAATTAATCCTCTGTCAAAAGCCCTATGCAAATTTGGCGATAGGGAAATACCATTTGTAATCGTATCGTCCTTTGATATGGCAAAAGGAATTATATGACAAGCATCTACTAGTTGAGCATTTGTTGTCGATTCTACACGCATTCCAGAAATGGCACATTGATAATCATAGATTTTTGGGATTTCTCTCTTAAAAATACCACTCCTCACAAATATTTCCTCTTCAAATTCATCATTACTTAACGATTCTCTTAATTCAGAAATCCGTTCAGCATAACTTTCTCGATCATCATGCAGAATTTGAGATTCTAAATGATCAATAAAACTATAATCGTTTAATCGGTAATTTGATTTCGTTTCTGGAAAATACAATTCCAATAGTTTTTCTTCCAAAATTGAATTGCTAACAGAATCTGAAATTAAGTCAAAAAGGTCCTTATCTATTTCAGCGAATGCAATCGAATTTTTTAAAGTGCCTAAGCTCTTTATACTATTGGAACTAGTTAATTGAATAATCATTCCTGCTTTTGTAACCAACCTCCAAAAAGGTTCGCTTCTCATATGAAAAAAGGGAAGGGAAAAATTTGCTGTATGCTGAGTTACGACCAGAACAGACCAAATAGATTTAAATTCTAAAACCAAACTTGGGTTTATTTCAATTCGGTTATTTACAATTTCACCTTTCCGCACCAAAGATAAAATGGATAACAATAAAATAGGTTTGTGAGGAGCACCGCCGTTTGTAGCTGATCGCTTCAATTTTGAAAATTGAAATAAGTATTTTTGAAATTGTTCGCTGTTCATTTAATTATTCTCCAATCGTCGCTTGTAAAGTTGCTAAAAATTATCGAATTATCTTTTCCTATTTGGATTCAATCCCCCTCATAAACCGCTGAATAGGCTTCAAATCGTTTACCTGAATTTTTAGTTCATAAAGGTCT
>CAZTFG010000114.1:0-7227 GCA_964612725.1 uncultured Lishizhenia sp.
AATGGGATTGGAAGCAAAAAACCAATTTCCCGCTATCGATTTTTCAAAATCAATAATGGTAGGCGATACAGATTCAGACATTCAATTTGGCAAGAACCTTGGTATGAAAACAATTCTAATTAAATCGGAAGAAAAAACAATTTTAAAGGCGGACTTAGAAATCAGTAACCTAATTGAACTAAGCGACGTTATCATTTAATAAAATAGAAATATGAAATTGAGTTTTTATCTTGTTGTAGTAACTTTTCTGATTTCATTCATCAGCAATAGTCAAGCAATAAATCAAGTAGATAAACAAGGCAAAAAACAAGGTGTTTGGAAAAAATACTACGATAAAAGCGGAAGATTACTTTATGAAGGAACGTTTAAAGACGATAAACCAACAGGTGTTTTTCGTTTTTATTATGAAGACGGAAATAAAAAAGCATTAATTGATCACAATTTAACAACAGGAAGATCTTTGGCTAATTATTTTCATCCCAACGGACAACTGATGAGCGGTGGAATATTCCGAAATCAACAGAAAGACTCTACTTGGGTAACATTTACGGAGGGAGGATTAGTAAGTGAAATAAGCAATTACAAGAATAATGAACTTCATGGGCAGCGAACTACTTTCTACATTACAGGGCTAGAAAATGCAACAGGAAGAATTCCATTCATCAAATCCAACTACAAAAACGGAAAATTAGATGGCGAATACATTGAATTATTTATGGATGGAAGGAAAAAATTATATTGTTTTTATGTGGACGGCAAACTCAATGGTTTATATATTGAATATCATAGAAATGGAAAAAAGAGTAGCTTGATCAGATACAAAAACGGGATTAAACACGGTTATTGTTCCGGATTCGACGAAACAGAAAAAGAAATTGCAACGGCATATTTTTATAAAGGACGCCTTTTGGAAGGCAAAGAATTAGATAAACACTTGAATTATTGTAAATCCAAGGGGATTGACCCAAATAATTAATTTGTTATTTTTGTATATGATGAATGTTGAAAAAATAGCTTTTTTATTTGCCACCGGACTATTAAGCTTGATTCTATTTTCAGGATGTTCAAAGAAATCAACTAAATCAGATGTTCAACTGTATGCAGACTATTTTGATTTAACTCCTGGAAGATTTATAGAATATGAAGCAACTGAAATCACTCATAATTCCAATGCAACCATTCAACACGACACATTAAAATATTTATTGCGTATTCAAATCGAGGATACGATTTATGACAATTTAGGTAGACTCAATCGAAAATTCGTTCGATACAAACGGTTGACACAAAATGACAATTGGGTTATTTCGGATGTTTGGATGGCTTTTAAGGATTTAATCAATGCTGAATTAGTTGAAGAAAACGAACGTATCATCAAATTAAAATTTCCAGTGAATTCATTTACATCTTGGAATGCTAATATTTTTAATAGTTCAAGCTCCTTAGATTGTTTTTACGAACAACTTCATGCGGCTAAAACAATAAATGGATTATCCTTTGATAGTACAGTAGTTGTTAATCAAGGTAATGAAAGAAATTTAATTCGTTTTTACAAAAAACAAGAAATCTACGCCAAAGGAATCGGAATGGTTTACAAATACTACAAAGATTTGAATATTTCTAATTTCGATACACTTTCAATTTCATCCGGCAAGGAACTCTTTCTCAAACCTTTGCAGTACGGAATACAATAATGAAGCGAATTTCAATTTTTTCAGCATTCCCTCCCTTTCGCGGTGGCATTTCACATTTTAGCGCTAGATTAACAAACGCCCTTGAAAAAGAAAATAGTGTTCAAACGCATACTTTCAAAAGTCAATATCCCAACTGGTTATTTCCAGGTAAATCACAATTTGATTTCAATCAAAAAAGCGAGTTTAAATCCCCGGCAAAACGAATTGTAAGCACCTTTTCTCCTTTCAGTTATTTTGCCTTAACTTCCTCATTAAAGAAAGATAATTCATCCTTATTCATAACAAATTACTGGATGACAATTTTTGCTCCATTAATGGGATTCATAGCTAGAGGATTACCAAAAAAAACAACTAAAATTGCGATTGTTCACAATTTAATACCTCACGAGAAACGTTTTTTTGATTCTTTCTTTAACAGATACTTTATAAAATCCTACGATGGATTTGTTGCCCTTTCACAACATGTTTACAACGATCTTTCTCGCTTTGTAGCAAAAGAAAAAATCATATTACTTCCCCATCCTTCCTACGATCAATTTGGGAAGAAAGAAAATAAGGAGGAAGCAAGACAAATATTGAAAATTGATTCATCCAAAAAAACCTTGCTTTTCTTCGGGATTATAAGACACTACAAAGGATTGGATTTATTAATTGATGCTTTCGGCATGTTGGATGATACCTATCAATTAATCATTGCCGGTGAAATTTATGGAAATGACTCAGCATTAGAAAATCAAATCAAGCAAAATCGAAATTACGAACGCATTCATTTTCGTAATGAATTCATTCCTGATGCAGAAATAAAAAATTACTTTTCAGCAGCTGATTTCCTTGTTCTACCTTATCGTTCAGGAACGCAAAGTGGGGTTGCATCTATTGCCCAAACTTTTGACTTACCGTTGATCGCAACAAATACAGGTGGAATCGCTGAGAATATTGAACTGCAAAATGGTACCCTAATTGAAGCACCAAATCCACAAGCAATTCAAAAAGCAATATTAAATGCTTTCAATAAAGAAATCAAGGTGATTGATTCAACACAACAAGCTGCATCAAGTATTAATTCTTGGGACGAATTTGCCCAAAAGTTGATCCTATTTTCAGATTCAATAGCTAAATAAATTTGTCTAAATACAATTATTACTCTTTTTTATTGATTTTCACGTTGCAATACCCTATATTTGCGGGCTTAATTTGAAACTAACACAATATAGTCATGCGCAATAAAGGATTCTTTTGGTTTATAACTATCTTATTAACTGCAGTTTGTATTTATCAACTTTCATTTACTTGGGTTGCCAGTAACGAAGAATCTCGTGCTGAAAAACAAGCTCAACAAAAAGTAATTGAACTCAAGGCTCAAGCTGCTAAAACAGGAAATAAAGCTTTATTACCTAATAATACTGAAGTTGATTTCTCAAAGCCAGAGGCTGAAGAAATTGCAAAAGCAGCTTTTATTAACCAAATTCTTAAAGACAAAGCAGATAAATCAGTATACCCTGTACTTGGTTCTACTTTCGAAGAGGTTAAAAAAAGAAGTTTAGCATTCGGACTTGACTTAGTTGGTGGAATGAGTGTAACATTGGAAATTTCTATTCCAGATTTATTAAAAAACTATGCAAGAAATCCTCGAGATATCAAATTCAAAAAAGTATATGAAGCAGCGGCTAATCGTTACAAAAATGGTGGCGATTTTATTGATTTATTCATAGATGAAAACAAGAAGCAAAATAACGATTTAGTTGTTAAATTATTCAATTTAGCTGATATTGACGGTTTAACAGGAAAATCTTCAGATGCAGATGTAGAAAGTTATTTCAGGAAAGTTGCTTCTTCATCGATGGATGGAGTTGAGCAAATCATGAATAAACGAATCAACCAATTTGGTGTTGCTCAACCAAATATTCAAAAAGACCCATCTAAAAACAGATTATATATAGAACTTCCAGGAGTTCAAGATGAAACAACTGTTGCTGCCAAATTACAATCTACTGCAAACCTTCAATTTTACGAAACATATGTTTTTAATGACATATCATCACAATGGAGTCAAGCGGTTGCATTATCCAAACAAGTTTTTGATCCAGCAAGTTTAGAAGAGGACTTATTGGAAGAAGATACGCTTGTAAGTTCCGACAATGCAACTACTGTTGCCAACAATACAAAAGACACAGTGAAGAAATCCACTAAAAAGGATGAAAAAGCTGCTATTTCAACTAACCAAAAAGGGTTGGGCGATCTAATTAAAGGAAATGCTAATGACTTTGCTGTTGGTTCTGTTAAAGTAGCTGACAAAAGCAAAGCAGAAGAACTATTAAGAAGAGCAGACATTCTAGCTCTTTTTCCAGATGACTTAAAATTCATGTGGTCTGCTGAACCAGAAAAAATGGACGACAAAACCAAAGAAATGGGGTATCGTTTATATGCTTGTAAAATTCCTGAAAGTGGAAAAGCAGACGTAGGTGGAAAAGACATATTAAAAGCAAGTACTGGTTACGACTCTCAAAATGGTGATATTACTGTTGACCTTCAAATGACAAGCGAAGGAGCTGACAAATGGGCTAAAATGACCGCAGAAAACGTAAATAAATTCATTGCAATTACGATGGATGATGTTGTTTACAGTGCTCCACGAGTGAACCAAGCAATTAATGGAGGTAATACACAAATCTCCGGTAATTTTTCAGTTGAAGAAGCTAAAGATTTAGCAGGTTTATTAAACGGAGGGGCTTTACCCGCGCCATGTGTAATTAAAGAACAAACCAAAGTTGGACCAACAATTGGTGCTGAAAACACGAAAGCAGGATTGATATCATTTGCCATCGCCCTTTTCGTAGTTTTCCTATATATGTATTTCTACTACGGAAAATCAGGATTGGTTGCTAATATTGCCTTAATTGCTAATATCTTCTTCATTTTTGGTTGTTTGGCAAGTTTTGGAGCTGTATTAACCCTTGCTGGTATTGCAGGTATCGTATTAACTATTGGTATGGCCGTGGATGCGAACGTACTTGTTTATGAACGTATTCGAGAGGAATTAGCGAACGGAAAAGATAAAGCTTCAGCTATTGATACAGGTTACAAAATGGCCTTATCTTCAATTATAGATGCGAACGTTACTACCTTATTAACTGCAATCGTTCTTAAAATCTTTGGTTCAGGACCAATAGAATCTTTTGCTACAACATTAATCATTGGTATTTTCACCTCTGTTTTTGCTGCATTAGTAATTTCCAGATTAATTTTCATTTGGATGATGAACAAAAATATGTCTATTGAATTTGATACTAAACTTACAAAAAATGCATTCCGTAATTTGAATATCAATTTCATAGGAAAAAGAAAATTATATTACTTGGTTTCTACCATTTTAGTAGTTGGTTCATTGGTATTGGTTGCTACTAAAGGTTTAAAACCGTCTGTTGAATTCTCTGGAGGTAGAACTTACGGAATTAAATTTGACAAATCAGTTGCTAATGAAATTGAGTTTGTTAAATCGAACTTGACTTCCTCTTTCGGAGGAGCATCTGTTGATATTAAAACAAAATCAAATAATTTCTTCATTGAAGTAACAACAAATTACTTATTATCTGAAGACTCTGGTGAAGCTAAAGTAGCAGAAAAGCTAACAGAAGGGTTGGATAAATGTAAATCGAAACTGGGGAATTATAAAATTGTTGAAAAAAGAAGTGTTTCTTCAACAGTTTCAGGAGAATTAATCACCTCTTCATCTTTAGCTATTGGATTGTCTTTAGTAATGATTTTTGCATATATCCTTTTACGTTTTGGAAAATGGCAGTATTCGTTCAGTGCGATAGCTGCATTATTCCATGATGTTGTAATTGTGTTAGGTGTATTCTCATTATTTAACGGAATTCTTCCTTTCAACATGGATGTTGACCAAGCGTTTATTGCCGCAATTTTAACTGTGATTGGTTACTCCATTAATGATACTGTGGTTGTATTTGACCGTATTCGTGAAGATTTATCTTGGAAAAAAGGTACCAATTTAGGATCTGAGGTTAATGGTGCATTGAATTCTACGCTCTCAAGAACTATCAATACATCGATGACTACGATTGTAGTATTAATCGTAATATTCCTTTTAGGTGGTTCGGCAATTAAAGGATTCGTTTTCGCTCTATTGGTAGGTATCGTTGTAGGAACATACTCATCGCTTTTAGTAGCTTCTCCAATGTTATTGGATTTGACGAAAAGCAAAAAATAATCTTTAAATTTCAATAATCTTTAAATCAGGCTTTTTAGTTAAAGCCTGATTTATTATTGTTTTATCGTCATTAGTTTCTGATTGCCTTTTGATATACTTTTTCCAGAAAACAGGTTCCAAATTATTAAAGTGATAGGGAGCAAATCCAAATCCTTTGAATACACCAGACTCAACAAAAATTATACTTTTCTCGAATTTCTCCCTGCCTTTATCTACAATAAAAAAACTTTTGCGTTCAAATGTTAGCTGATCTATAGCTTGTTGAACACGGTTATTGTAATCCAAAGCGGTTTCCTTATCTAAACAAGCACCTAAACAGGAATCAATCTGGTGATAGAAACAGGCCATTTCTACTTTTCGTGAACCACAGTATTTTTCACATAAATTATATTCAGATCGTAAAAATTCTAAATACTCATTTCCTTCCTTTTTGGTGGTGAATTGAATTATTGGGTAACTTGTAGATTTTGAAGTCAATGATACACGCAACCGCAAATATCCATTCAAATCAACTTCATCATATAATCCATATGAAAACATATCTTTTTTTAAAGTCCGATTATACTTCGGTTTATGGAGTTTTACCAAATAGGATTCATGCAGTAAAGCGATTAACTCAGAGCCGGTAAGTTCATATTCTATACGAACTATTTCCTGAATCATCAAGGCACCCTTTTCATTTTTCGTGTTTCGTAAATGTTGCTCTATTCGACTTTTGATGCTTTTACTTTTTCCAATATAAATAATCTGATTATGCTCATTATAGAAAAAATACACTCCTGTTTTTGAAGGTAAGTTATCAATTACATCCAAATCCAATGATTCATGAAGTAATTTAGGATTTAGTTCATATTGGATTAACTCATTTAGCTTCTTTGAATCCTTTTCATGCATCAATTGAAACAAATGGGTAGTTGCCAGCGCATCCCCTCCTGCTCTATGTCGACCATTAATTTCAATACCTAAATCACGGGTTATTTTCCCCAAACTGTATGAGTCATATCCCGGTAAAATTAATCTTGCTGCTCTAACCGTGCATAAATGTGGTAAACGAAAATCATATCCAAGACGCTTAAATTCACCTCTCACTACATTGTAATCAAAGGAAACATTGTGTGCTACAAAAATTGAATCCGAACAAAAATCGACAACTTGTTTGGCTACTTCAAAAAAACGAGGAGCTTGGGCAACCATTCGATCCGAAATACCGGTTAACTTAACGATAAAATCAGGAATTGATTCCTCGGGATTGACTAGCGAAATAAATTCATCAACAATTGTTTTGCCATCAAATTTATATAATGC
>CAZTFG010000115.1:0-4414 GCA_964612725.1 uncultured Lishizhenia sp.
GATCGTTATTTCAGGGTTTTCAATCTGAAAAAAAGCATGTTTCATAGAGTTTGTAATCAGTTCATTAACCACTATTCCCAATGAAATTCCTGAATTAATATCTAATAGTTTATCTTCAAAGTCGAGATTTATTTTTAAATCAGGAAGCAACTTGGTGGATTGATTCTTTAGTTCATATAAAATTTCTGAAAGTTTAATTTTTTCCCATTTTTTTGCTTCAAAAAGTTTTTCGTGGAGGCGACCAATCACGTGAAGCGAATCCTTGACTTTGATTAATTTGGTTTTATCGTTACCAACTAAATGGTTTAATTCTATCGTTAGTAAACTGGAAACGAGTTGTAAATTGTTTTTAATTCGATGATGCAACTCTCTGGATAGTAAATCGGTTTCATTTAACTTACGCTTTGCAATTTCATGATTCCGTCTTTTTAATCTGAAGGCAAGAAATAAAATAATTGAAAGAGCAATTAGAATCAAAATGATGATTACTCCAATCTGTATTTTGTTTTGTTGTTCAGTACTACTATTTTTTGCTTGTAACAGTTGTATGTTCTTTTGCTTGATGGATTGTTCTTTTTCGGCAAGCTTGAATTTATTTTCATATTTTGCCATGAAATCATTCCTTTCCGTGTTGTACATAAAATCACGTAATGAATCGTATTTTTTATACCATTCGATGGACTCCTTGAATAAATTTTGATTTTCTTTTAATTCAGCTAAGGATTTATAGAAGTATTGAATCCTTTCATTGTTTGAAGATTTTACTGCGAGATCTAAACCTACTTTGTACGCTTTTTCAGCTTGAAGAAATTGCCCCATTCCTTTATAAATTTCACCCCTTGAAAACCAAATGGTTATTCGGGTGTAATTGTCATTTCTAGGAACAACTAATTCACTTCTTATATTGTAAATCAAAGCTGAATCAAGTTCTTTTAATTCAATAAAAAGGCCAGAAATACTTGCGTTGGCAATAGAAATCATCAGTGAATCATTATATTTCATCCCGAGAGCTAATGATTGTTTATACGTTGATTTAGCTAGATCTAGGTTGCCTAAATTCTTATAACATATGCCTATGTTGTTTAGTGCTTTTGAAATTCCTTCCCGTTTATTCGCCCGATTGAAATATTGAATAGCATCGCGATGTGCGGAAATAGCTTTGTTGTATTCAAATTGATAATAATAATGTGCTCCTAGGTTATTGTAGGCATCACCTAAATCGCTATAGGCAGTTGTTTTTTTTAGTTTTTCAATACCATTAAACAGAAATATTCGTGCTGAATCACTTTTCATTTTTATATCGTAATAGATTCCTATTCGATACAGTGCTCCGCCTTCGCCTGCGATATAATTGATTTTTTTTGATTCTTTCAGAGCTCGTTTAGCCAACAGAAAAGCCTTGTCTAAATCTTGATCATAGGTTTCATAAAATGTCGCATTCCAATTATCAATTTGACTTTTGTTGATTTGACAATTGACGCCAAATATGCATGAAACAAAAAGTCCTAAAAAGAAATTTTTCATTTGATATGTTGAAATACCAAGATACTAATTGTTTTCTAGAAAAACATTCTTGAACAAATTATTTTTTGGGTGGTTAGATTCAGTTCCAACTAGTCCCTTCCTTACCGTCTTTTACAACGATTCCTGCTGCAGCCAACCCGTCTCTAATTTTATCAGAAGTTGTCCAATCCTTGTTGGCACGCGCTTGTTGACGTAAATCTAAAACCAAATCCATTACGGGATTCAATTTGGAATCGTTATTGGTCGTGGCAATTTCTAGTCCTAACACATCGAAAATAAAATTTTTCATTTCGCTTTCTAACAATTCTTTATCAGACACCGAGATTGTCGCATTTCCATCGTTGATAAGGTTGATTTGTCTTACCGCATCAAAAAGCGAAGCAATTAAAATAGGTGCATTGAAATCATCATTCATGGCGGTATAAAAACTGGCTACAATTGAATTTACATCTATCGAAGAAGTTTCAGAAACAGTCAATTTTTCAATTAAATTTAACCCATCAGTTAATCGACTAAACCCTTTTTCAGCTGCATCAAGAGCGGTTTCTGTAAAATCTAAGGTACTTCTATAATGCGCTTGCATCATAAAGAAACGCAGCACATTGGCTGGGTATGCTTTTTTGAAAAGGGTAGTCGTTCCTTCAATGATTTCTTTGGGCAAAAAGTAATTTCCAAAGGACTTACTCATTTTTTGACCGTTCACATTCAACATATTAGCATGCATCCAGTATTTAGCAGGATTACATCCAAACGACCCACAACTTTGTGCGATTTCATCCTCATGATGCGGAAATTTTAGGTCCATGCCACCACCATGAATATCAAAATGTTTTCCCAAATATTTGGTACTCATCGCCGTACACTCAATATGCCAACCCGGATTTCCATTTCCCCAAGGGGAGCGCCAAATTTGCATATCATCTGCATTGGCTTTTTTCCATAAAGCGAAATCTGCAAAAAAACGTTTTTCGTCTTGAGCATTCAGCAATCGCGTTTCATTTTCTAGTTCATCCACTTTGCGTCCGCTCAAAATGCCATAATTGAAATCTTGCATATACCGCTTTGTATCGAAATAAACGGATCCATTGATTGCATATGCGTAACCATTTTCAATGATTTGTTCAATAATTTCTATTTGTTCTTGAATGTGACCTGTAGCAGTGGGTTCAATGGAAGGAGGTAATAAATTATAAATCCGCTGAAGTTCTTGGAATTTTACATTGTATTTGTACACAATTTCCAAGGATTGCATTTGTTCTAATCGAGCAGCTTTACCGATGCTATCTTCTTCATTTCCAGCGCTATTGGTGATGTGACCGGCATCCGTAATGTTTCTGACATATTTAACTTTAAAACCGAGGTGCAGGAGATAACGATAAATAAGATCAAAATTAATGAAGGTTCTCATGTTTCCCATGTGCGGCTCCGAGTATAATGTCGGACCACAAACGTACATCCCTACATGGTTTTCATGTAAGGGTACAAAAATTTCTTTCTTTCCTGAAAGGCTATTGTAAATCTGAAGATTTTTTTGATTTTCCATACAACAATTGAGTTGCAAAGGTAATTTTTTATTTTGAGGAATTTCTAAGATTAGAACTCAATCCAATTTTATCTCCAATGTGGTTCTTCTGTTCAATTGATGGTCTGCTTCTGAACATTTTACTCCATCGGCACAGTCATTTACCAATTGTTTTTCACCGTAGCCTTTTGCTATGATTTTATTGGCTGGCACACCATTTTTCTTAATGTACTTAACACAACTTTGTGACCTGCGTTCAGCTAACCATTCGTTGTAATAATCCGATCCGCGTGAATCTGTATGTGAACCCAACTCAACCGTCAAATCCGGATGTTCTTTCATGTATTTTACCAATTTATCCAATTCAATTTGACCTTCTGGACGTAGGTTCCATAAATCGAAATCGTAGTAAATCATGCCTAAATTGATGCGGTCGCGTCCTTTTATTGGTGATAAGACCATGCTTAGATTCTGTGTTGAATTACATTCCGAAGAGCTTGACCACGTTAGTTTACCGTCGGAATAGTTAATGAGATTTCCAACAATAGAATCTGTTTCCGTCAATTCCTCCGTACTTAAAACTATAATCGGATTGTTTCCGTCTGTGATTCGTTTTTTAGTAGCTTTTCCTTTTGAATAATACGTTAATTGAGCGCCTGAAAGACTCACCTGATTTTCATCTACTACCGTAATCGTCACTTGTTTATTCGCGTAATTTGAACTTAATTTTACGGTGTGTTTTCCTTCCTTGTCAAACGTTTTTTCTGTAGTGCAAGAGGCTATATTTCCTTCTCCGGCATACGAAAACTGATATCGTGAGTTCAAAGCAGGTTTAAATGTTATTTTTCCTTTCTCGTTAGTGATAAATTGTTCTTCCGTAAGGGTATTCAAATTCTTAGCTACAATGATTTGTTTGCTCAGAACCTTATTATCGCACGTTGATAATGTTATTTCCGCTTCAATTTTATACACTGGTTTAGAAATCGAATAAATTTCGTCTTTGAAATTGTTTCTATTCGATGACATCAATCCTTTTCCTGTATTATCATCGATATAGATTCCAAAATCATCTGCGTTGGTATTGATTGGATTACCGATATGAACAGCGGGAGCATTTTTATTTTCTTGGTAAAATACATCCAACCCACCATTTCCAGGCCAACCATTCGAAGAGAAATATAAAACTCCGGTGTTTGACACAAATGGAAATACTTCATCTCCTGCTGTATTGACTTTATCTCCCAAGTTAATTGGTTCGCTCCATGCACCCTCTTTCCAACTGCTTTTATACAAATCAACTCCTCCGAAACCACCCGGTTTATCGGATGCAAAAATTAAATTCCCTTCCAAATCCAATACGCCATGTCC
>CAZTFG010000115.1:4514-7134 GCA_964612725.1 uncultured Lishizhenia sp.
GTTGCACCATTGATGGAAATTAAATCCGTAAAAAATTGTCCAGTCCATGCATATTCTCTATTTACAAATCCCGTGTTTCGGCGATTGGAAACCAATACAAATCCATCTTTGTAGGGAACGGCACAAAATTCCTCGCCTGTTTTTATTTCTCTAAACGGTGCAAGTGTATAATCAGAATTTACAGTCAATTGTTTTAAAATCAATGGTAACTGTTGTTTCCAATTTTGAATGAGTTTACTTTGAGGCAACCTTAATAGTGCCGAATCTACTGCTCCTGTTAATCTTGGGTGATTACTGGTAATTTGCAACAACGAAAAATAGGTCAACCAATCTGATTCATTGATTTCAGGGCTTGCAGTTAATTTTTCCGACCAAAATAAAGCCTTTTTATATTGTTCAGAATTATAGGCAGCTTCAACAGCTCGTCGCATGTACATCCCATTTATGGTGTTGTTTTTTATGCTCTTTTCAGCCAACTCAGCCCAAACGGGGTAAGCCTCAACAAATTGGAGCGTATTGGAAAGTTTGGTGGCGTATTCTTCTTTAAACGATTGTCCAAAAGAAAAACCAGCGAGATTTATTAGGAGTAAAAACAGAATCAATTGTTTCATAAACAAGAACTTAACTAGAAATTAGAAATAACGAGGACTAATGAATGCATTGTTTTTAGAGCGTATGTCTATTGAAATAACTACTTCATGACTACCCCAATTGCGGTAACTCAACTTATTGAAGGGGAAATCAAAGGCATATCCCAACATCAATTTATCGTTTATTTGATAGGATGCATTAAAGCCCAACGATTCATTCATGCGATACAAACCACCAATCCAAAACTGCTTATATAGGTGCGCGGACAAGTTGAAATCAATGGTAACGGGTGCTCTATTTGTATATTTCACTAATACTGATGGCTTAAGATCAAAAACAGAGTTGATTGGAAAAACGTAACCTGCGGCCATATAATAATGTCTTTGTAAAAAAGAATTGCTGGTGTTATTATCTATTGATTTTTGTAACAAACGAGGAACTGAAACGCCTAAATAACCTCTCTTTCCGTATAAATAAGCACCAAGTCCAAAATTTGGTGAAAGGGATGAATTTGAATTGAGGAAAGTGGGATCTGTTTGGTCAGTAACAATTAAACTTTGGAAGTTGTATTGATTCGCATTTAATCCTGCTGAAGCACCAAGGGAAAGGCGAAGATTTTTAGCGTTTAATTGCATGTGATACGCAAAATTGGCCATAGCAGTGAAATTACTACGTGATCCAATTTTATCATAACTTAAATTACCCCCAATTCCAATATGCTTGCGGGCAACTGGAGCATGTACGGATACAAATTGCGTGGTAGGTGCACCATCCCAACCAACCCATTGAGAACGATGTACGCCCGTGAAGTTTAGCGATCCCCGACTACCTGCATAGGCTGGGTTATAATTGAGTGGATTAAAGAAATACATGGATGATTGCGCATCCTGCTGGGCATTGGCACTAAGCGAAATAACAGCTAAAAGGAATAAAATTATCTTTTTCATCGTGTACAATCTTATGGTTGAATTTCTAAATACCCTTTGATCGGGTCTTGTGATTTTTTCATGGTATCAATCAGATAGAAGTAGGTAGAGGCTGGTAAAGGACCATCTACGTTTAATCCTTCCGTATAGTATCCATTCCAATCGTTTTGATACGGTTGAGATTGATAAACAAGATTTCCCCATCGGTTATAAACCCACACTTTAATTTCTGGATATTGTGCTAAGTTTTGAATGATCCAAAGGTCATTTTTTCCATCCCCATTGGGTGAGATTAACTGTGGAACTACAATTGGAATGAGTTGGGTGCAACCTAAATCAAAGGTTTGACTAATTGAACAACCTGCTACATCGGTTACAGTTACCGTGTGATTTCCTGCATCAATTCCGGTATTGGTTGGACCATTATTTCCATTGTTCCAAGTATAGGAAAATCCACCTTGACCACCACTTGCATTTACTGTCAAATACCCATTATCTTCTCCACATTCAGACCCCACACTATCCGTCATAACCACCACAATTGGATCTGGTTCGGTTAATGTAAACGAAGAATCTGCCGTACATAAATCTGCATTGGAAACTGTTACAGCATATGTTCCTGGAGAAAGATTATTCACTGATGCACCTGTTCCAACGTTAGGAGACCAATTGTAGGTAACCCCTGATGAATTATTGGTGGCAACAGAAATAACTCCATTATTAGCATTTGCACACGTTATATTTTGAATAGTGGCAGCGGTGATGGAAATTTGAGTCGGTGGATCCATTTGGATTATTTCATTTGAAATACAACCAGTAGCTGGATCAGTCATTGTAATGGAATAAGCTCCCGGAGTATTTAATGTTATTGAGTTCGTTCCTTGACCTGAAACGATTCCCGGGCCTGACCAAACAATGGTTGAACCTGCGGGTACAACAGTTCCTGAAATAACCGCGGTTGGTGAAACACAAGATATCCCATTTACTGGATTCAATGCATAGGTATAATCTGGAGTAGGATTAATAGAAACCGTAAATTGATCTTGTACACCCGGACATCCATTCAATTCGGCTGTAACGGTTACGGTACCGGTTATTGTATT
>CAZTFG010000116.1:0-7117 GCA_964612725.1 uncultured Lishizhenia sp.
ACTAGTTCGATTAAAGGAATTATGGATTTCATTGATTACTGGAATACTAAGCGATTTGATCTTCCTTTTGAGATAGACGGGGTAGTGATAAAAGTAAATAACTACGAACAACAAACTAAATTGGGTTTTACTTCCAAATCGCCGAGATGGGCAATTGCATATAAATTTAAGGCTGCTCGAGTAGAAACAGAATTGTTGAGTGTTGATTATCAGGTGGGTAGAACGGGTGCTGTGACTCCTGTTGCTAATTTAAATCCTGTATTGCTCGGCGGCACAACCGTTAAACGAGCCTCGTTACATAATGCTGATCAGATCGAAAAAAATGATTTACACTTGGGAGATTTTGTTTATGTGGAAAAAGGT
This sequence comes from uncultured Lishizhenia sp., assembly GCA_964612725.1. Taxonomy (GTDB): domain Bacteria; phylum Bacteroidota; class Bacteroidia; order Flavobacteriales_D; family Crocinitomicaceae; genus UBA952. The sequence continues at coordinate 364 of CAZTFG010000116.1, forward strand.
GGGGAGATTATTCCTAAGATTGTTGGCGTCAATGTAGAAAAGCGTCCAACCAATGCACCTAAAATTCATTTTATTACCCATTGTCCAATTTGCTCGAGTGTTTTAGCACGTAAAGAAGGGGAGGTTGGTCATTTTTGTTTGAATGAAAAGACGTGTCCACCACAGGTGAAAGGAAGAATAGAACATTTTATCTCTAGAAAAGCGTTAAATATTGATGGACTCGGTGAAGAAACCGTTGATTTATTATATGAAAAGAAATTATTAGCTACTGTGGCTGATTTGTACGAATTATCATTTGATCAACTGTTGAGTTTGGATCGAATGGCGGAAAAATCAGCTAATAATTTATTGAGGAGTATTGAACTTTCCAAAGAAATTTCGTTTGAAAGGGTGTTATTTGGTTTAGGGATTCGTTTTGTGGGAGAAACAAGTGCGAAGAAACTTGCTAGGCATTTTGGTTCAATTGATGAAATAATTCAGGCTTCTCATGAGGAGTTGATTGAAGTTGATGAAGTAGGGGATAAAATTGCGAATTCAATTATTGAGTTTTTCTCCGATCTAGAAAATATTGCAGTAATTGATAGATTAAGAGCTCATGGAATTCAATTGAAAGGAGAAAAGAAGGAAAAAGCAATTGGAATTTTTACGGGTAAAGTGCTTGTGGTTTCAGGCGTTTTTTCAGCGTTTAGTAGAGATGAATTGAAAGAATTAATTGAACAACACGGAGGAAAAAATGCCTCATCAATAAGTTCTAAAACGGATTTTTTACTTGCCGGAGAAAATATGGGTCCATCTAAATTAAAAAAAGCCGTAGATTTAGGGGTAGCTATTATAAATGAAGATGATTTTGTAAAACTTTTAAATAATTGATTTTGAACGAAAAAAGTATTTGGAGCACCACAGATGCCCTATTAATTGTTCTGAATTGCGATAATGACGATCAGTTAAAAGGATATAAAAAAGCGTTAGATAAAGCGTTAAACGATAGTAATGTTCAAAAATTAACAATCGTTGTTTTATTACCAAAAGATGTAGATAAAAATGCAATGACTCCTCATTTTGTAATTTATTATGTTTCTCCGACTGATTTTAATTTTTTTGGAAAATTAAAAGATATTCAGCTTTTGGATGAATTTAAATTGGATTATGACACCTTGATTTGGTTCGGTGATGATACACACCGCATCTTCTCCTATATTAAAAAAATCCCATTCACTAACCGTATAGGAGTGAATGCTGCTCGGTCATACTTTGAAATGCATGTAACTGCAGATTCAGATGAACCTGCGATGGCTGTGCAATTTGTACATCAAGTATTAACCAAGTCTTATTCCGAATAAATTAACAATCCTATTTATGAATTCAACTTTTACAGGTTCTGGAGTTGCCCTTGTAACCCCTTTTAAAACTGATTTTTCTATTGATTATGATGCTTTGAAGAAGTTAGTGCGTTATCAAATTGAAAATGGTACTGATTTTTTAGTGGTGCAAGGAACCACGGGCGAATCTCCAACTCTCTCTCAAGACGAAAAATTGGAGGTGCTTAGAACGGTGATCGAGGAAAATCAAGGAAAATTGAAAATTGTTTACGGTGTTGGTGGTAATAACACCATGGATATTGGTGAGAAATTCAAGAAAATCCCTGCTGGTGTCGATGGAATTCTTTCCGTTTCACCTTACTACAATAAACCGACTCAACAAGGGATTATAGAGCATTTTACTTATTTGTCATCTTGTACTGATTTACCGATTATTTTGTATAATGTTCCAGGTAGAACTGGTTCAAATATGTTGCCTTCAACTACATTAAAGTTGGCTGAATTACCCAATGTGGTTGCTGTTAAAGAAGCTTCCGGAAATATGGAGCAAATCATGGAGATTATTCGATTAAGACCGGCTGGATTTGGAGTTTTATCCGGTGATGATGCCTTAACAATGCCATTAATTGCAGCGGGTGCCGACGGAGTAATTTCGGTTGTTGCCAATGCGTTTCCTAAATTGTTCGGAGAAATGGTTCATACCTCTCTGGAAGGTTCTTTGTCAATTGCTCGAAAGACACATTACGAATTATTACATGTAACTAAGTTATTTTTTGAAGAAGGTAATCCGGGTGGAGTAAAAGTTTCATTGGCTGAACAAGGCATCATGTCTGAAACAATGAGATTACCTTTGTTTCCTGTTTCTGATGATCTTCGTAAGCGAATTAAAAGTGAAACGAATCAAATACTGCAAGCCTAAGTCGATTTCAACTAGGTGTTTTAAAATTTGAATATAATAAGATTATTTTCTTAGTGTTAAAATGACAATATGTACATGAAATCAAATTCATTTGTATATTTGTTACCGCAAATTAAATTTCTGTAAAATGGCAGGCAAAGTAGCTACTGAATCAAAGAAAAAAGCAGTTTCTGTGAAACCAAAATTCACAAAAGAAACCTATGTTAAATGGTATAAAGACATGTTATTGATTCGACGTTTCGAAGAAAAAACAGGTCAGTTGTATATTCAACAAAAATTTGGTGGTTTTTGTCACCTTTATATAGGTCAGGAAGCCATTGTGGCCGGTACTGCAAGTGCATGTAGACCAGGTGATAAACATATGACAGCCTACAGAGATCATGCGCACCCGATTGCTTTTGGGACAGATCCAAGAGTGCTTATGGCTGAATTATATGGAAGAACTACCGGGTGTTCCAAAGGTAAAGGTGGTTCTATGCACTTTTTTGATAAAGAAAAGAATTTTATGGGTGGTCATGGAATTGTTGGTGCTCAAATACCAATGGGTACAGGAATCGCTTTTGCTGAAAAATATAATGGTACTGATAATGTTGCATTTGTTTCCATGGGTGATGGAGCGGTTCGTCAAGGAGCGTTACACGAAACATTTAATATGGCGATGATGTGGAAATTACCTGTTATTTATATTATTGAGAACAATAATTACGCGATGGGTACTTCTGTAGAACGAACAACAAACGTAACAGACCTATCTAAAATTGGAGCTTCCTATGAAATGCCTTCAATTGTTGTGAATGGAATGAGACCTGAAGATGTACATGAGGCAATCGAGGAAGCAACAGCACGAGCTCGAAGAGGCGATGGGCCAACCTTATTGGATATCAGAACTTATAGATACAAAGGTCACTCCATGTCAGACCCTCAAAAATATAGAAGTAAAGACGAGGTAAACGAGTGGATTGAACAAGACCCTATTGAACATTGTTTGAAAGTGATTCAAGAAAATAAATGGTTGTCAGAAAATGAAATTTCCGAAATAGATAATTGGGTGAAAAAAGAAGTAGAGGAGTCTGTATCCTTTGCAGAAAATTCTCCTTATCCGGAAGCTCATGAAATTTATGAAGACGTTTATACACAAACGGATTATCCATACATTAAAGAATATTTAGCATAAATAAAAAAAATATGGCAGAAATAGTTTACATGCCGAAGTTGAGTGACACAATGGTAGAAGGTGTTGTTGCTTCATGGAATAAAAAAGTTGGAGATACAGTTAAAGCGGGCGAATTACTTGCTGAAATTGAAACAGATAAAGCAACAATGGAATTCGAATCATTTTTTGATGGTACATTATTGCATATTGGCGTTGAAACAGGTAAGGCCGCTGAAGTGAATGCAATTCTTGCAATTATTGGAACGCCTGGAGAGGATGTTTCAGCATTACTAGCGGATGCTCCTGCTGCAAAACCAGTTGCTGATGCTGTGCCTAGTCCAGAGCCTGTAAAAACGCAAACAATTGCAGAGCCAGTTGTTCAAAAATCGGTAGCGCCAGCTCCAACTCCTGTATCTTCGTCTTCTAATGATCGTGTATTTGCTTCTCCATTAGCTAAAAAACTAGCAGAGGAGAAAGGGGTTGACATTCAGTCTATTGCGGGAACAGGTGAGAATGGAAGAATTGTAAAACGAGATGTGGATCATTATTCTCCTTATGTCCCTGCTGATAGAGCTTATGTTTCTTCCACTCCTGGAACTGAATCTTATACAGATGAACCGGTTACCCAGATGAGAAAAACTATCGCTAGAAGATTGGCAGAAAGTAAGTTTACCGCTCCGCATTTTTATTTGACCTTAGATATTGATATGGATAACGCTATCGCAACTCGTGCTTCGTTGAATGCGATGGAGGGTGTGAAAGTTTCATTCAATGATATGGTGGTTAAATCAGTAGCGGTTGCACTTAAAAAGAACCCAAATGTAAATAGTTCATGGATGGGTGATTTTATTAGACGAAATGATCACGTTCATGTTGGGGTTGCAGTCGCTGTGGAAGATGGATTATTAGTTCCTGTTGTTCGTTTTGCAGATACAAAAGGATTACTACAAATCTCAGCTGAAGTACGTGAATTCGCTAAAAAAGCAAAAGATAAAAAATTACAGCCATCTGATTGGGAGGGGAATACTTTTACCATTTCTAACCTTGGAATGTTTGGTATTGAATCTTTTACTGCCATTGTTAATCCGCCGGATAGTTGCATCTTAGCTGTTGGTGGTATTAAGGAAGTTCCAGTAGTTAAAAATGGACAAGTGGTACCTGGAAATGTTATGAAAGTTACATTATCCTGTGATCACCGGGTGGTTGATGGTGCAACCGGATCTGCCTTCTTACAAACATTTAAGCAATACATGGAAAATCCGGCAGCGATGTTGTTGTAATTAACAACGCCTTAACTTATTAACAATTTTTTACAAATTTCCTATTTTATTGTACTTTAGCGCGGATTTTTTATAATCACGTAATAAAAATAAGTATGGTAAAAAAATACAATGTGACAAATTGGTTAATCTGTTTGATTATCTTTTTTGTTAGTTTTAATTCGTTTTCTCAAGCAACCATTAAGGTCAAAGTTACTACCGTTCAAACTGCACCCAGTGTGGATTGTGATAATGCGCTTTTTGATATAACAGGTCAAAGTGATTTTGTTTGGGAGTATACAGCAACAGACAATACACTGGGGTATACGAACAATAATCCAGCATTATTTGGGATTTTTGATTTCAATTATACGAATACTACTGGTAATGGACCGATTAATTTAGCGGTTAATTCTGTATTTTTTGACAGGCAATACATATGTCCATTGGATGTTCCTACTTCCATTAATTTGGCTTGGGAGGCTTATGAAAATGACGATGCTGGAAATTATGATATTGTTGGTAACACAGACGGTGCGACAGGGTTACAAAATGTTTCTATGCCAGTCCCAGCTGCAACAGGTACACTTACATACAGTTTTTCTGCTACTGGTACAGCGGGTTGTCCTGCTTCAGTGAATTACACTATCAATCTAACTGTTGAGCGCATCGATTTTGCTCCTACTGTTATCATTTTACCTGATGATATTTGTAGTGCCACACAATTAAATACAAATACTTCCTACAATGTAGCGCTTTGTCAAAGTAATACACTTGAAAACAACGAGCCAAGAGCTGGCGATGTAAACACGAATGGATCATCTGCATGGTTCAGATTTGTTGCACCGCCAAGTGGATCTGTCGAAATATCTACTGATAATGGAGCAACAGAAATTGGAACCTATTTTCAAATTTATCATGCTGCTGATGGTGGTTCTTGTACTACCGGTTTACAACCACTAACGGGAGCAGTTATTAAAAATAAATTTGACTATTTATCTCATATTGAATTTTCCGATGGTATTGATTTATTAGGGTTGGATCCTGAAGCTCAACTTTCATTAAATGCATGTGATCCTTTTCCGGGTATAAGCTATCAGAAATTAATTGCGGGTGAAACGTATTATGTTCAATTAACTGGAGACGATGATGCAGCCGGGATTGTTGAAGTAAGAGTGAATGATCTTGGCGGTGGAAGTGCTGATGCAGAAGATATTCCATGTCAATCTCCTTCCGTAACCTATGGAACAAATGTAATCAGTACGGATGCTGGTGCGGCTTCTGTAACGTTAGATTTTGGTTGTGCATACGATGGTGGAAATGACAATGCTGAAACAGGAGCGCCTCATACGGATAACAACCCAATTCACTATCACGCATACGATTATGACCATGTGGCAGCTAATAATCCAGTAGTGAATGAATCAGTTTGGTTAAATTTTGTGGCTCCAAATAGTGGTAGAATGATCTTTGAAACAGATTATCAAGATGCTTTATATGGTGAAAATAATGCTCTTTTTGGATATGATGCACGTTTTGCTCCTGGAATTCCATCTGATTATTCATGTGCTAATTTGGAGTTTATTGCTCAAGATGAGGGAGGTACAAATAGTTTTCTGGGTGGAGATCCAAGTGCTCGAATTGATCGCAGATGCTTAGAACCTGGTTATAAATATTATGGTATGGTTGATCCATCGGATAACTTAACGCCACTTAGTACTCAAAGTATTAAATCGTGGTTATATGATCCTAGTATTTCAGATCCTACTTTAAATTCACCGGCAAATGATATTTTGTGTTTAACGATGCAAAATACGCTGTATGAAGTACCTGTAATTCTAGCCAATACAAATCCTACCTTTCAATCGGTAGCTGGATCAAATGTATTTGCCTGTAGAGAGTTTTTAGCGGGTGAACCAGCTGCAGATCCAAATGCAGCAAATCGAGCTGATCAAACGGTATGGCATTATTTTACGGCCCCACCTTCTGGAGCCGTTGAATTAAGTATTCGCGCATATATTGGAATGAATTTGTTGAGATATAATGTATATGAATTATTGAATGGTACAGATTGTTATGGAGGACTTCAACCGGCAACATACAC
>CAZTFG010000117.1:0-6988 GCA_964612725.1 uncultured Lishizhenia sp.
GAAAAACCAAAAGTATGCATCGGTAAGCATGCAGAAATTTTTCTTCCGCTTTGCTTGTTATAAGCTCCATCTTGTCGACGTTCACCGAATTCATCCAAAAAAAGGGATATCGCTCGAGGGGATAAACTCATGGTATCCATATCTACGTCCAAAAAAACAGGAGATGCGCCTAAATAGGATATAGCGTTGGTTGTTGCAACAAACGTTAGTGCCTGCGTAAGTACTTCTGTATTTTCTTTCACTCCTGCCAGTTGAAGCCCAACTTGCAAGGCAGCAGTTCCGTTGACAACCGCTATTGCACTCTGACAGTTTAATTTATTTTTTAAGTCGTTTTCAATTTCTGTAACGAAAGCCCCTACACTAGAAACAAAAGTTGAATCTATACATTCCAACACATATTTTTTTTCGTTGGCACCAAAAAAAGGAGCATGAAGGGGAATAAAATCCGATGATTTAAAGGTGTCGCGAACAAATTCTATGATTAGACCTGAATTCATGTGTGATTACATTTTAGAATCCAAATATTTACCTGTATCTAAATAATTCATTTCTGGAATAAGTTCTTGAAAAAGCGAAACCATCTCTGTTTTCTGCCATTTATTTTCCTTTCTCATTTTCGAAATCTGATCTAAGAAATAGTTCAATTCTCGTTGTTTTGGGTTCGCATTATTCTTTATAATCCCAATTCCTTGAAAACGATTGAGGTCAACCTTTTCATTTACAGTATAAAATTCCTCCACCTCTTTTTCACCTGTGGTATCAGATACGGTAAACAAGCACGGGTATTTATTGGAATTAGTCGGATGCTTAACCTTTTGTCTTGCTTCCTCTTCATTTACACACAGTGCAACCTCAAATCCTTTATTTTCCAAGTATTTAATTGCCAAATCTGAAAATGAAATCAAATCATGCTCAGACATTTTTGGGTAGAAAACATCTCGATTATTTCCAAAAACACATGATAATAGACAGAGTTGTCCCGATTCTTGAGGGGTAATAAAATACCTTTTCACATCACTTGGGGCAACAATGGGTTGATTCTTTCTAACTCTATTTTCGAAACCTGAAAGCAGTGAGCCATCAGAAAAGGCAACATTTGCAAAGCGAGCGGTAGAAATTTCAATTTCTGTACTTCTATTCAGTAAAAAATGTTCCATTATTCGCTTCGAGGCGCCCATCAGATTAACCGGATTTGCAGCTTTATCTGTGGATACACAAAAGTATTTTTTAGTTCCTTTTTGAATGGATTGTTGGATGGTTTTTTCTGTGTTTAAAATATTTACTTCAATCATTCGCATGAGCGTGAAGGGATCTTTTTCACTACGTACATGTTTCAACGCTGACAAGTTCAATACAAAATCAAATTTTCCATCAGAATGAATATAAGCATCATATATCGACGAGCCAATATCTAATGCAAATGTTTGAAAGTCTCCAGGAATGTATCCAAATGAGCTCCTAATATCGCGCACTAACTCGGCAAGGTTATTTTCATTCAAATCTACCACATGCAATTTCAGTGGATTTCTACAAAAAATTTCTTTAACCACCGCTTGACCAATCGATCCAGCGCCACCCAAAACTAAAAAGCTACTCGTGGAAACGACTTTGGACAACTCCGTTTCAACATTCTCCAAATCCTTATCAAACAAAGGAGAACTTCTACCAATAAGTGAAAGAATATCCAACAATTAATTTTTTACGGCAACATTTTCCCAATACCACCGCACCGTTTCTTTTAACCCGGTTTTCAATGAAAATTCAGGTTGGTAACCCAATAAAGATTTTGCCTTATCAATGGATGCTAATGAATGAGGAATATCCCCTTTTCTAAAAGGTCCATAGACGGGCTCTAAATCACCAACTGAAGCATCAAATTCAACCAAATTATGACGAATTTCGTAAAATAACTCATTCAAGGTAGAACTTTGACCAAAAGCAACATTGTACACTTGATTTAACGCTTCCTGATTTTTGGTAAATAATGCTCTTTTATTCATTTGAATAACATTATCGATGTAAGTGAAATCTCGTGAGAAGCTGCCATCTCCATTGATTATAGGACATTCATGATTCAGTAATTGAGCACAAAACTTAGGAATTACGGCTGCATAAGCACCATCCGGATCTTGTTTTCTCCCAAATACATTAAAATACCTTAAACCGATACAATCAATGCCATATGTTTTGGCAAACACATCTGCGTACAATTCACCTACATATTTTGTAATTGCGTATGGGGACAAAGGCTTCCCAATAATATGTTCAACTTTGGGTAATGATTCTGAATCTCCGTATGTAGATGAGCTTGCGGCATAGACAAAACGAGTAATTCCAGCATCTCTAGCAGCAACAATCATATTCAAAAACCCATTGATATTAATTTCATTGGTTGTAATTGGATCAGCAATGGATCGAGGAACCGAACCTAAAGCAGCCAAATGAAGCACTACATCAGCACCTTCAACCGACTTCTTACAATCCTCCAAATTCCGTATATCGCCAATTATCAAAGAAAAATTAGGGTTAGAAAGTAAATGTTGGATATTTTCCATTTTACCGGTTAAAAAATTATCCAAACAAATCACCTCCAATCCATCATTTAATAATGATTCGCACGTATTTGATCCAATAAATCCAGCTCCTCCGGTTACAACAATTTTCATAATAGTAGTAGTTTTTAGGTATGGCTTCGCCATTCATGGGTCACAAGCAAACGCATTGAATCCCTGTTTATCTTATTTATTTTCAATCTGTTAAGCATTTATTTTCTTAACAAATGATTTTGGAACATGTACAACAAACCGTTGGTCTAAACTTTCGATCTGAACAATGAGCTTATGTGTACGATTTACATCGATAGAAGTTGCAATCAGCCCCTGAAAAGGGCCTCGTATTACTTCCACTTTATCCCCAGGAACAACAGTAAGAATATCCTCGCTTTCAAAATCCACATTTTCTTGAAGTAAAATTCTCAAATTTTTAATTTCGTAATCGCGAACGATGGCTGGTTTTCCTAAAAAGTACAATAAAGAGTGAAACCCAAGAACCGTAAATAATTTTTTTAGATCTGCTTCCTCACATTGAAGAAATACTGTAGAAGAAATTAAAGGCACCTCCACTTTCTTTTTTCGATCGCTCCATTGTTTTATGGTTGTTACCAGCGGTAAATACACTGTTAAACCAAGTAATTCAAGGCGTTCTTGAACTTTTTTCTCAGCACGTGAATTTGTTTTAACAACATACCATTTAAGTTCATCCACCGTATCTTTCACTAATTCCAGATTTATAACCAACAATCTAAGCAAAGATATTAATTTAGCGAGGTTTAAATGTTATTTCATGAGAAAATTACTTCGTATTTTTAATTCGTTTTGGTTGCTTTTAGCTTTATTGAGCTCTTTAAATTCTTGTTATAAAGGGTTAGATGCAGATTTAGTTGTTCACAATGCTTCCATTCACACAATGAATGAGTCAGGATTAATCAGTGAAGCCATTGCAATTAAAGATGGAAAAATACTGGAAATAGGCCCCAATCAACAAATTTTAAATAAATACAGGTCAAAAAAAGTGATTGATGCAGGTGGACGTGAACTTTATCCTGGTCTAACCGATGCACATGGTCACATACTTTCCTATATGAATCAAAAATTAAGTATTGATTTGGTTGGAACAAAATCACATCAAGAAATGTTGAACCGAATTTCAATTTACCAAGCAAAGAAAAACAAGAAAATACTCGTAGGGCGCGGATGGGATCAAGCCACGTGGGGAGAGAAAGAGTTACCTAATAATGAATTACTAAACAAGGCTTTTCCAACTTTACCTATTTGTTTATACCGAATTGATGGACATGCCGCACTTGTGAATGACGCAATGATCAAATTGGCCGGAATCAATGCCGATACAATCATTCAGGGAGGCGCTATTGAAATAAAAAATGGGAAACCCACGGGAATCTTAATTGATAACGCCATGAATTTGGTTCAAAAGTATGCCCCTGAATTTTCAGAAAAAGAAAAAATTATGGCGGTCGAGGAAATTCAAGAGGAACTTTTTCAATATGGAATCACGGGCGTGCATGAAGCTGGAATCGCATTTACGGATATTCAATTTTTTCAAAAATTGATTAACAAAGACATTCTAACGCTCAATCTTTACGCCATGTTGATGCCTAGTGAGGAGAATATCAAGTTTGCTAAAAAAAATGGAATTTTCAACTATAAAAACCTCACAATACGTTCGTTCAAAGTATTTGCTGATGGAGCATTAGGCTCAAGGGGAGCGTATTTAAAACAACCTTATACGGATGACCACAGCCATCATGGCATTCTAACCACTCCATTAATTGAAATGGAAAAAATCGCAAAATTATGTGAGGAAATAGGATATCAAATGAATACGCATGCCATTGGTGATTCAACAAATTCTATCATCCTTAACTTGTACCGAAACGTATATGAAAAAAACAAGGATCATCGATGGAGAATTGAACACGCACAAGTAGTGGATCCATCCGAAATTGAATTGTTTGGTAAATATGGCATTTTCCCATCAGTTCAACCTACACATGCCGTAAGCGATCAGCGATGGGCAAAAAACAGGTTAGGTGAAGCACGAATGCGCGGAGCATACGCCTATAGATCATTGCTAAAAAGCTATGGGATGATTGCCATTGGCACAGACTTCCCGGTTGAATTAACCAATCCATTTGCAACCATTAAAGCAGCCGTGGAACGTAAAGACCAATCAAATTTTCCAGCAGCTGGTTTTTATCCTAATGAATCCATTTCACTTATTGAATGTATAAAAGGAATGACTATTTGGGCAGCTTTTTCCTCTTTTCAGGAAACCAGATTAGGAACGCTAGAAGCGGGCAAGGAAGCTACATTCGTACTTTTTGAAAAGCCATTAGAAACTTCTTTACGATTGAATGATAATTTTGCTTGGAAAACCTTCATTCTGGGTAAAAATGTATATTCAGCAGATGATATTTAATCAACTCAGTTGATCACATAACAATCTTATTTCCATTGCAGGCGAAGATTTCTTGTACAAGATATTATTAACGGCTTGTAAAATGGGCATTTCAACATGGAATTTTTTATTTACTTCCATCAAACTTTTGGTAGCAAAATACCCTTCAGCAACCATGTTCATTTCCAACTGAGCGGATTTGACAGAATATCCTTTTCCGATCATAAATCCAAACGTTCGATTTCTTGAAAAAGTAGAATAGGCAGTAACTAATAAATCGCCCAAATAGGCACTAGTTTTGGTATCTCTATGCACCTCATGTACCGCATCAATAAAACGTTCAATTTCCTGAATAGCATTAGAAATTAATACTGCTTGAAAATTATCCCCGTATCCCAATCCAGAGCATATTCCTGCAGCTAAGGCATAAACATTTTTTAAAATAGCAGAAATTTCAGTACCAAATAAATCGTCTGAAATAGTTGTTTTGATATACCTACAATTCAAGTAATTAGCCATTTGATTAGCAAATTGTTCTTGACTACACGCAATGGTTAGATAGGACAAACGTTCCAATGCCACTTCTTCAGCATGACAGGGGCCACAAATAATACCAATATTTGAATATGGGGTACCAAAGGTCTTGTGAATATATCTGGCCGGAATAGCATGAAACTCGGGTATAATTCCTTTGACAGCAGAAAAAATTATTTTATCCGCCAATAATTCTGGTGCTACGCTCGATAAACTTTCATGTAAAAAAGCTGCCGGGGTCGCTATTATTATAATATTGCTTGAGTGAATGGTTGCGTATAAATCAGTACTAACATGTACTTTATTTAAATCAATTTCAACTGATTGTAAATAACGTGGATTGTGTCTAAATCTCAACACATGACTTACTGCCTCTTCACTACGCATCCACCAGTGAATGGATTTTACATTATTTGAAAGCAATTTGACGATAGCAGTTGCCCAGCTTCCTCCGCCAATTACGGCAACAACGTCGTTCTTCGATTCATTGACCTCCATTTTTTACGTTCTTGGGTTTGCAAACATATGAACATCATTTGCTGAAATAGTTTGATCACACAAAATCACCAATCGTTCAATAATATTTCGTAATTCACGGATATTTCCAGTCCAATCAATTTCTTGAAGTGCTAACAAGGCCTCCTTATCGAATTGTTTTTTCGGAATACCTTGATCCGTGCAAATGTGTGTGATAAAATGTTCGGCGATTAGTGGAATATCATTCTTTCGATCATTTAATGTTGGGACATGAATCAGGATTACTGCCAATCGATGATACAAATCCTCTCTAAATCGACCTTCAGCAATTTCCTTTCTTAAATCCTTGTTTGTAGCTGCTACAACCCTACAATCTACTTTAATTTCTCGCTCACTTCCAACGCGTTGAATAACATTTTCCTGAAGTGCTCTCAATACCTTTGCCTGAGCACTAGCAGACATATCACCAATTTCATCTAAAAAGAGTGTCCCTCCTGATGCTATTTCAAATTTACCTTTTTTGTCTTTTACCGCAGAGGTAAACGCTCCTTTTTCATGACCAAACAATTCACTTTCAATGAGTTCGGAAGGAATTGCTGCACAATTGACCTCAATAAAAGGCATTTTTGTTCGATTTGAATTATCATGTAGGGCACGTGCTACCAGTTCTTTTCCAGTTCCATTGGCACCCGTTATAAGTACTCGAGCATCAGAAGGCGCTACTTTCTGAATCATTTCTTTAATTTTCTGAATGCCTTCAGTTTCGCCGATGATAGAACTTCCTTTTAAGCGTTTTACCGTAGTTTTTAACACTTTAGTTTCCTCTACAAATCGGGTTTTATCTTTCGCATTGCGTATGGTAACTAGTATCCGATTCAAATCAAGTGGTTTTTCAATAAAATCAAATGCCCCTTTTTTAATCGCTTGAACAGCTGTATCAATGTTCCCGTGTCCACTAATCATGATCACTGGCGTTTCAACTTTCGCTTTAATCAAGGCA
>CAZTFG010000118.1:0-5009 GCA_964612725.1 uncultured Lishizhenia sp.
TTGTTCCGTTCCATGTTGCGGTTTCATAACATGCAATGGCGGGTTGATTTGGTTGAGATCCTGTTACATCCCACTGACATGTTGTTCCATTCCACGTCGCGGTTTCATAACATGCGATGGCAGGTTGGTTTGGTTGAGATCCTGTAACATCCCACTGACATGTTGTACCGTTCCAAGTTGCGGTTTCATAACATGCTAATCCTGTTGGAGCTGCGGGTTGGGTAACTGATACAATCATCGTTACAGGGGTAGCACAAACCCCTGCTGAAGGAGTAAAAGTATAAGTTTGACTTCCAATAGTTGTAGTAGAAATTGTATTTGGACTCCAAGTACCCGAAATTCCATTGGTAGAAGTGGTAGGTAAATTATCAGGAACTTGATTCAAACAATATGGTCCCAGCTGAATGAATGTAGGTGTAATATTTGGAGAAACTGTTAGCGTTCCGTTCACAAAACTAGTACCATTCCAAAATCCTCCTCCTGATGAGCTAAAACCACCATATTGCCAACCGCAATTATTTATTTGGTAGCGAAACGCATAATAATATGTACCTGCGGTTAAACCTGTTAAAGTCCCCACATACTCGTCATTATTACCAACTTGCGTATTAAAAGATGCATTACTCCAATTCGTCCAGGTTGAAGGATCAGTGTTTGATGTGCTATATCCAAATTGAACAGTTACACCAGCAGCTTGCCCTGGATCAGAAGTATTTACGACACCTGTATTATATAATTGACCGTAAATTGTGTAAGTCCCGCCTTGGCAAATTGTTCCGCTTCCTGGAAACTGTAAATTAGCCCAATCTATAATATCATTTACAGTAATAGTAGTTGTAGTTGAACACCCATTAGAATTCGTATATGTAATTGTTGCGCTACCACTTTGCAATCCTGTTACTAAGCCGGTAGAAGAGACTGAAGCTACGGAAGAATTACTTGATGTCCAAGGTGTTGTTGCTGAAGGAGTTCCTGTACCAGTTAATTGTGTCGTGGAATTTATACATAAAGTTGTATTACCACCAATTGTTGGATTTACATTACCAATAATTGTAGCCGATGCGGTAGAAGTACAACCATTTGGAGCAGTAACTGTAACTGTGTATGTGCCTGCTGTATTGATTGTTGCCGTTGAGTTAGTACCTAGGCTATTGGACCAAGCATAAGATCCTCCGCCTGTTGCAGTAAGCGTAGTGCTTTGAGTTCCACAAATAGATAAATTACCTGTTATGGATGCATTAGGATTAGTATTTACCGTTACCGTTGTAGTTGTTTGGCAACCTGCATTATTCGTATATGTTATTGTGGTTGTTCCTGCTGAAATAGCTGTTACAAGCCCCGTATTTGATATGGTCGCCACGGCAGGATTACTTGATGCCCATGGTGTACTTAATGAAGGGGAACCTGTAGAGGCAAGTTGAGAAGTTGCGTTAACACACAAGGTTGTATTACCAGTAATAACGCCACCTGATGCTAAACTGGCAGAACCTGTAAAATCCATGGTAAATGGATTAGTTGACGCGCTGAAATTATCTATTAAAATAAGAATCACATCACCAGGATTAACATTCATAACAGATACCCAACTATCACCACCCGCACCTTCTGACGCGTCAGTTGCGCCATTACCAATTCCTGTATTTAAAGTACCAGCAGCCCAAGAACATCTTACTGGTGGAATATTTGGAGGACATGGAATGGTTGTTCCGGCTGGAAAAGTCCAAACGGCAAAGTCATAATCACTTGCAACTGATGGAACAATACTAAATGAAAAAGTTCCTGCTGTTGCAACAGTGGCGTTTAACCAAGTAGATTGATGTTCTGTTGTCATACAACCCTGATTGGTAGCATTCAAATCTTGTGTATTTCCAAAACCTGTACTCACGCCATTAATTGCTTGATCGGCACAAACCAATTGTGATCCGGAGCAATCCTGAGGAGTTGGTGGGGGTGGTGGACAAACAATGTTTATAGGCACTTGAATATTTGTGGCAGGAGCCCCGCCGCTTGCAACCGTTGCACCATTAAAAGAATAGTTCCAAGAAACTTCAGTGGGCCAAGATCCTGCAGTTACAGACATGGTATAACAGCCATTTGGCAGACATAATGTAACTGTACCAGCTGAACCTGTATTTAATGTACCAGTTGAAACTACTGTACCAGAAGAGTTTGTCAATGTATAGGTCGCTCCATTCCAACCATCTCCGAAAGAATCCAATAAATTTAATACCACCGTATTAGAAGTACAAGGTGGAGGTGGAACAATACAAGCCAAGTTCACATTAAAGGCAGAGGATGTGGAGTATCCATGAACCAAAATATAATAATTAACACCTACCACAGAGGTCCATGAATAGGAAGCTGAAGTACCTGCACATGCTGGACCATTGTCATCATTTCCACCAACACACGTTAATGTACTACAATTAGGCCCTGAAAAAACCGAGATTTTACTATCCCATGCAGTACCACACAAAGAAGCAGTCATTACCCCGCCAGTACCAGCCACCACATACCATACACCGGCAGTTGTCTGAATAGTTCCACAGGTTTGGTTTTCTCCAGCACCTGAATTTGTTGCATTAACTGTGGTACCTGCAATTGTTTGATTACAAGAAATCGTTGTAGCATTGCAAACGAGATCATTTGCCGGAGGTGGAACTGCAGATCCACACAACACTCTTTTTGTTCTGCACCCTGTGCCAGTCGCACAACCCGGACCATGCGTGTAAAAGCGAATAACTCCAGTGTAGGTAGCAACCCAAGTTACAGTCCCAGTACCAAAAGTAAGAGCAGGTGCTGCCCCATTGTCGTCAATTGTTATAATATCTGTTGCAACTGAACTTTGAAATGTATAGGATGTGCCAGCAACAACATTTACTTGGGAGTATTCTCCTCTGTAACCACAAGTTGTAATAGTTTGATAGGTTCCAGTGCAAGTTGGTGTAAAAGTAGCAGCTGGATAAAGACCATATGGCGATGTAAAACAAGGTTGAGAAAATCCTTCAGAGTATTTTAGAATAAATACTAAAATTATTAAAACTCTTAATATTTTGAAATTAAATTTCATCCTTTAATCTCAATAAAGTCAAAGTCCCTTAAAGTCAAACCTCTCGAAGCGATATACTCTCTAAAATCACTTTCTGAAACAAAGAACTGCGATGTAATCTTGAAAAACAATTCCTTGTTATCAAAATGCAACACATTTGAAAAAGAACCTGAATTGTTAAATTTGGCTCTAATATAATCATAACTTGGCTTTGCCTCAACATAACTTGTAATTTCCTGAATTCTAAACAAATATGAGTATGTTACTTTTTGAGCTAACACATTAATGTTAAAAAAAATAAAACTCAGAAACA
Organism: uncultured Lishizhenia sp.; assembly: GCA_964612725.1. Taxonomy (GTDB): domain Bacteria; phylum Bacteroidota; class Bacteroidia; order Flavobacteriales_D; family Crocinitomicaceae; genus UBA952. The sequence continues at coordinate 3,363 of CAZTFG010000118.1, forward strand.
GAAAATAAATTACTTTCATAAATTAACACTTTTTCACAAAGCAATAATACGAATAATAATGTAAAAAGTTGCCTAATTAAAGAATTGAGAATATTAAATTTAAGTAATACTACTTAGTAGATATTATTAAAAATTAAATAACTATCCAACTAATGAAAAGTAAGAAGTGAAATCACTAATTCCTTATGCTTTACCTAGCATTTTATTTTTTAAAACAGCATCAGCAGGTTTTGTTCCAAGCCAAATTGAGAAAAGGGCTTTTTTGAACTCTAAACCAGGAACGACTCCTTTATAGACATTATTTTTATAGACCTTTAAACCTTTACCTGAAACATATTCTAATCTAATTTTATCCCCTTTTTTAAATGGATCTGAAAAGAAACCTTTCAAGGCATTTTTTTGAGCTTCTGTTGCTTTACCATGAGATGCTGTTTTAAAACCTTCATTAACAGTTTCAATAAATTTCTCTCGTGTTACTTTATCTGAAATAATATTTAAATGAATTGCCATTGTAACATCATCATTTATAATTTTGTTTGCATCCATCGAAGGTCGCTTGATGTAAAGGGCACCAACGTACAAATTAAACGTATATTTTACTCTAACACCCGCTCCATTAAAAACAAGAGTTGCCCCGTCAGCAGTAATTTTAGAAGGTAAGGTAACCCCTCCAACAACCTGTTGGGCAACTAATTCATTTACCGATATCAAAAAAAATAATGCAATAAAAAAAGTTCTCATGATTAAAATTTTAAATTTGTATGTACAATATCGTAAAAATACAAAAAAATAATTACCATGAAGAAATTAGTGTTATTATCCGGTTTATTTGTTTCTATTTCGTTCTTCAATTCGTGTGAGGAAAAACCCAGTGAAGATTGGAAAGAAAAAGATGGCAAACCTGAACAACAACTTCAAATCATGTGCGATGGATTTAAAGAAAGTGATAATTGGGATTGTGATTGCTTCAAAAAAGTAACCAAAGAAATGTTTCCGGACTTAAAGGAATTTTATAAAGTTCGCAGCGATGAAACCAAATATGCAAAAGAAAACGATGCTTGGTATGCGAAATTGGATGAAAAGTGCAAATCTAAAAAAGATACGATTAAATAAACTCAATTAATTCACCCAAATGCGATTCGTAGCATTATGACATGAATTGCATTGCCCCGTAGTTAAAGGTGAACTCATATAATTTTTATTTCCAGTGGGACCAACAACCACTGGATATAATCCTTGTAAATTAAACATGTCTGTAGTGAAAAAATTGCCCTTTGCATCAATTTCTACCGTTTTAATCTTCGTACCTAATCCATTTGGCTCCGTGTAAAATTCTACCTTCCCGGTGGTAATTGTATTTTGCTGTAAACTATCATAAACAGTTCCAGCTGCAACAAAACACCCTTCCCCTTCTCCCCCATCAGAATGGCATTGCATACAATTCTGACCTTGGTTGTGGCTTTCATTATCACCAAGATAACTTATGTTTTCCTCACCACATCCTTCATCTTCTTTCTCACAAGATTGGGAAATTCCCATAATTATTATCAACCCAAAGGTTAACAATAGAAAAGAGTTAAATTTATTCTTCATCATTTGAATTTAGTTTAGTAAAGATAGACAAAATTTCAAAAGTTTCATGACTTA
>CAZTFG010000118.1:5109-6884 GCA_964612725.1 uncultured Lishizhenia sp.
TGATTCCTTTTCAAAGTGACAATGAACTTTTATTGTTCGATCCTTATCAACCTCTTTTCCAACAAGGTAAACAGTGGCTGTTTGTTCTTCATCGGATTCAAGCATTTTTATTTTTACTTTTTGTCCTTCCAAAATGTATTTGGCATCTTTTTCAAATACATATACCTCTGCATGAGCATGTTTCAAATCAATAATCTCCATTAAATTAATATTCTCCGCCGCAAATTCACCAACATTCGCGTGGATTTTAGTAACAACACCGTCAAATGGAGACTTGATACTTATAATTCGCTGTATTTGGCCATTATCTAACTTAGAAAGCTGCACATTAGCTATTTCCAACTTAGCTCTTAAACCTGATTTTTTTGCCTTCGCTACATTCAAACTGGATTTGGCTTGTTGTAAATTCTTGAGACTTCCCGCCTCATTATTAACAAGTGTTTGCTGTCTTTCTACCTCCAACTGCAACAATTCAAGCGTCGCAACAACCTCTAAATAGTCTTGTTGCAATTGAATGATTTCGGGATGTTCGATTTCAATTAATTCCTCACCTTTTTTTACATAATCTCCATCTAATATTGAAATAGACTTAATTTTTCCACCATACGGTAATGAAATAAATGTTTTATTCTGAGGTGGAACTTCTATTTTACCATTCGCATGAACAGAAAGTCCAATAGATTGAATCTCAGGGATGGCCATTTGAATTTTTAACTCTGCCATTTGTTTTTTCGTTATTGTAACTGAATTAACTAATTCAGCTTTCTTTTCCACTTTGATTGCTTCCTTTTCTGAGCAAGAAAACAACAATAACCCTATTAAAATCCACGTGATATTTTTCATGATATTTATTTTTGGACGAACCATTTATATTGAATAGTTGATTGATTTAACCCATATTGGATTTCTAACAACTCAAATTCTGTTTTTAAAGCAATTTCTTTGATTTGAAAATAATTCAGTAACGATATCTCCCCCGTATTCCAGGAAATTTCAGCCTCTGAATTCATTAATTTCGCCTCGGGAACCAATTGAGATTCATACAATTCCAATCCTTTCAGTAATTGATAATAATGATTTTTTAATTGATTATAATCAGACTCAAAATGCTCAGAAAAATTTGCTGCCTGTAATTGATTTTCCTTTTGCTCCATATTCATTGTCTTCTGCAGGTTTTTATACCCTCTATTAAATATGGGAACATCTATACCAACTTGAATCCCTTCAAATCGATTCGATTGATTAAATTGTTTATCAGTTCCATTTACATTTTGCACACCTACCAAAGTTTGATTAAAATAGGACAGGGAAAAGCCAGGTAAATGATTTGCTTTTTCAACAACAATTTGCTGATTTTTAACTTGGTTTTCGGCATCAAACCTGCGATACAAGGGATGAGAAGGAGAAAGTGAATCTTCCGAAAACAAGACTATATTCTTAACTGAATATGGAATGAACGAAATGGCCATCTTTGCATTATCCGTTTGTATCAAACTACCTAAATTTAATTGCAAATTTTTTAATTCAACTTGCTGGACTTCAATTTGATGTTGCACCATTTTTCTTTTGGATTGAACTAAGGAGAAATCAAGCTTTGTAATTTCCTGTACTTCTTTTTGAATTTGAGTTTTTGATTGAATAGCTCCTAAAATTGAATCCTGGTGTTCCAATATTTTTAATTTACTTAATCCATATTGATACGAATCAAAGAGTAATTCAATGTCTCGTTTTATCTCCTGCCACGAAATTTCATAATCTACCATTAGGGATTTTGC
>CAZTFG010000119.1:0-6694 GCA_964612725.1 uncultured Lishizhenia sp.
GCAATCTAAATTTCGTAAAACAGTTGGGTGTTGATACATATCTAAATCCATGGCAGGCGCAACACTCGTAGGACCCTTCATCGAAAAATAGACTGCCAGAAGTAAATTATCACATATTCCACTTGCTAGTTTAGCTAAGGTATTCGCTGTTAATGGCGCAATTAAAAAACAATCTGCCCATTCTGCGATTTCAACATGATTTATCCATGCCTTATTTTCATCGATTAATTCGGAATAGACAGGGTAATTGGTGAGCGTAGACAGAACTAAAGGACTTACAAATTCTTTTGAATCAGGAGTTGTAATACAACGAACCTCAAATCCTTGTTTTATTAATAAGCGAACTAGAAATGGAATTTTGTACGCAGCTATACCTGCGGTGACTCCAATCAATACGCGTTTTGGGCGCATTATTTGTCTGACTCAGGATTTCTGATAAAAAGTTTATCTTCTAATAATTCCTGGGTAGCTATTGCTGTTGGCTTCGCCATTTTCTCATAATGACGAGAAATTTCAATTTGCTCACGGTTTTCAAAAATCTCCTCTAAATTATCAGTAGAAGTATTAAACTCCTGTAATTTTTGAGTTAGCTCTTCTTTCAATGTAGAACTAATTTGATTCGCTCTTTTTGAAATCGCTACAATTGACTGATAGATATTTCCTGTTTTCTCTTCAAGACGAATAGTATCTCTTGTTACAGTTGATTTCTCCGCAGTTATGTTTTTGAAATTCATTGCTCTGACTTTCTTTTGGTTAATAGTTTCATTTCCTTTTCTGATTCTGACTCTATAAAATTTAGCGATTTCAAGAATGAAGAATCAGGAAAGAGGGATGCAAAGTTACGATATCTTTCTAAAGTTTTTTCAAAACGTTCACTTTTTTTGCTAGAAATACTATTTTTAGCCAAATAATATGAGTTTTGAACCAAAATAGACCAAGCTTCTTCTAGGAATTTGGATCGAGGATAGCCTTCCAGAAAGAGCTCAGAAGCGGTTACGGCAGCTTTGAAAGATTGTGTTTTGCTATATAACTTAACGGTTTCAAATTCTTTTAATTCAATTTTGAAACGCAAGTTATCTATAATTCGATTACAACTATCCACCAACACGGAAGTTGGGTATTCATTAATAAATTGTTGAATATTATTAATCGCAACATTTGTTTCGTCTTGGTCTAAATGAAATTCGGGTGAGTTTTTAACACTACACATCGCAACCATAAACAAACTTTCTTCCACTTTATCGCTGTATGGATAACGCTGAATAAAGGAATTGAAATAATAACCGGCCATGTAATAATCTTTCAGGTTGTAGTAGGACTTTGCCAATCTGTAGTATGAAACTTGTCCTTGATCCGTTTTGGGAGAATTTTGATAAATCTGTTCAAACAATACAATTGCTTTATTAAACTTTGCATCATCAAACAAATCATTGGCCGAAACAAATTTTTTCTGATAATCATCTGATTTCACGATTTTTTGATAATCAGAGCAGCTCATGACTAACAGACTAATTAACCCTAGAAAAATAATATATCTCATTTTAATTCATTCTTATTTTACTCTCAAGCTTTTACCTATTTGCAAGGAGGTGGATGGTTTTATCCCATTTAATTTGCAAAGCGCTGAAACAGTTGTACCATATCGAGAGGCGATTTTTGATAAATTATCTCCACTTCTCACTTTATAATAAATAACCGTTTCTTTCTTAACCACTTTCGGTTTTACAGGAACGATTTTTTTTGCGATTTCTTGCTTTTCAACAGGTTTAATATATTCAATTGGTTTTGTTCCTGGGCTAAATAGTGACTTATGAACGAATAATTTGTCCATTTTTAGTTTTTTTGAAACTACATCAATGTATACTTCTGGATTTATCGGCGCATCAAAAAATCGCACTTCGAAATGAAGGTGTGGACCAAAAGAATGACCTGTATTACCTCCTAATCCAAGAATATCTCCTGCATTCACCTCATCATTTGGTTGAACCAACAACTTGCTCAAATGCGCATAATAGGTTTCTAAACCATTATAATGCCTAACAATTACTAAATTACCAAACCCTCCCTCGTTAAATTTAGCATAACGAACCTTACCTGACCAGGCCGCAACGACTGTATCCCCTACATTTAAGTTCAAGTCAACACCATTATGATTCTTCCCCCAACGTGGTCCAAAAGGAGAAGTTTTAATACCAGGAACTGGCATAGAAAAAGCCAAATGATCATCCTCAGACACATTCAACCACAAGGTGTCCTTTAATTGAGAGGGGTCAGATGATTTTGCCGAGGTGAAGCACTTTTGATTATCCCAACCTTGTGAAAACTCAACTGGACTTAACAGTTTTAAGCTTGCATAAATACCAGGATTTAAAACACCATCAAATCCTTTGTCTTTTAAATATTCCCAAGTGCGATTGGAATAAAGAACAATATCTCCGTTTGGTGTAGAGATGGTGTCAATTATTTTTTGAGTTTGACCATTAATTGTGATTAGACAAAAAAATACAAAACAAAAAGAAAAATATGTTCGTTTAATAACAATCATTTATCATGCAGTTGTTTTCAAAGATAACATTAATTCGATTATTTCGAAATAACATCAACGATTTGAATGTTATAGAATAACGGTTGAGATGGATCTATTTTTCTTTCTAACCCTTTGATTTGTGACACATCTGACGGAGATAACAACATAAAAACTCCCTGCCCCTTTTTAGCATTTGTTAACGCTTTCTTCAATGAACTAGGGTATATTTCATCCTCGAATTTGTTCGATATCAACATGTTTTTAGCGAAGGTATTAATAACACCAACTTCCTTACTAGAATTAGCCAGCAAGTGAAATTTAATTGTTTTTCCAGGCCCAAAACTCAAATCTGATTTTTCATTTTTCTTCAAACTCCACCTCCAGATTTTACTTCCATTTTCAATAATCGATGGTTTTATTTTTTTAACTACATGAATTTGCAATAAATTATCTGCATTTGCCGGTAATACTTCTCCTAGAGACCTGTCCGATCTACCTAATTCTGCTGGAATAACTATCGTTGCAACATCGCCAACTTTCATCGCAAGTAGTGCATCATCCCATCCTTTGGTTTGCAAATTATACCCAACAATAAACGGTAAATCAGACTTCGTAATTTTTGAACTACCATCAACCAATTTACCATTAGGTAAGGTTACCACATAATTAATTAGTATCACATCACCTATTTCAATTGTTTCACCCTTTCCTTTGTATGCCCATTTTATTTTCAATCCAGTTGATTGTGTAGCAGAATCAATGTATTTAACATTTTTCGAAATTTTAGCCACTCCTCCTTTTTCTGGTTTAGTCGCTGATTTCTTTTTCACCGCTTCTCCACAGGAAATCAATGAGAACAATAAAATAACAATCCAACTACTATTACTCATCCTTTTCTTATGTTTTTTAAAACTTTAACTAACTCAATATCAACTACTATAGGTGACATTGGAGGAATTTTCTCAAAATCACCCAACAAGCCATGAGCTAAATTACTGGGTAAAATAAAACGAGCTTTCTCTCCTTCCTTCATAAACTTAATTCCTTCCTGAACGCCGGATTCTACGTTGCTTTTATCCACTAAAAATTGATCAACATCAGTAGAGTCAGTTTGATAACAAATGACGCCATTTAATAACGATATTTTCATCGAAACTTCAACTGAGTCAGAAGATTCAGCCATAACACCATTTGACTTTTTATAAATCTGATAACGCAAACCGGTACCTGTAGATAATACTTTCATTTCAGTGTGATGAGATAAATAAAGATTTATTTGTAATTCTTCCTCCTTTAAACGATCCTTGTTAAATCCCACAGAAGTACTGTCATTCCATGTATTTCCAGTAGCTACGTCAGTCTTTTTTCGATCTGAACAAGAGACAATAAAAACAAACAATAAAAAGGAGAACAAAATTTTAACCATTACTCAAAATTATAAAAACCAGATTCAATAATAGCTTTAAAACGATCCTTGGTTTGAAGAATTGACTCCGAACTAAATCCGCCAGCAGCATATTTATGCCCTCCCCCATTAAAATAAACACTGGCTAATTCGTTCACAAAATACTTTCCTTTGGATCGAAATGATATTTTAATTCCATCTTCAGCTTCAATAAATAATGCTGCAACCATTATATTTTCTATGGATAATATGGTATTCACTAAGCCTTCGGTATCACCTTTTTGATAATTAAATTGATTTAACTCGGCATTTTCCAAAGTGATAATCCCAATGGGAGAGTCTTTTAATACTTCTAATTTTTCAACGATTGCATAAGACTTTAATTTTATTCGATCTAAGGAATTAACATCAAAAATCGATTCATGAATGTGAGCATGTGCAAGTCCAGTATTCAGTAATTTTGATGCGATTTCATGTGTACGTGCAGAAACGGATGGAAAACGAAAAGAACCTGTATCGGTCATAATGCCCAAATAAATATACCGTGCTATATCCTGATCTAAAAATTCACCATTTCCACTCTGTTCAATAAGTTCAAAGATTAACTCAGATGTTGATGCAATAGATGTTTCAGAAATAGCAACCGAAGCAGAAATTGTAGGGTTTTGATGATGATCGATTAATATTTTTTTTGCTTTCGAATTTTGAACGATTTCACCAAATTCTTCACCTAATCGATCAAATGAATTGTAATCTAAGCAAAAAATCAAATCTGATTCCTGAATTGACTTTATCACCTCTTCCTTGTGTTCTTTATACAACTGTATATATTGAACGTCTTCCAACCATTGAAAAGCAGCTGAAGCTCTATCGGGATGACAGACAACAACTTGAGGGTTTATTTTTTTTATAAAACGAAACAAACTCAGGCTACTTCCAAGCGAATCTCCATCTGGTGACTTATGGGAGGTAATAACTATTTTTTCTGAGGTTTTTATAATCTCCAAAATGGTTTCAAATTCTAATTTTCGTTTTAACATCCTAAGCCTTGTTTTATGGCGACAAAGTTAATATTTAATAAACAATAAAATCTCCACGGTGTTACGGGTATTATTATAAATATTAATTATTTTTGTGACACTTGGCAACCATTCCTTGAGTTTGGACGTTTTTGTATTAACTAAACTGAATTATGAAAAATTTATATTCGATTTTTGTACTTTTTCTATGGATTACCTCTTATCAAATCTCTCTTGCTCAACCCGTAAACCTTTGTTTGGGTGATGATGCTACGATTTGTGCTGGTCAACCGGTTACTATCACCAACTGTAACTCAGGAAGTAATGCAAATAATGCCGCTGGTATTTATTTAAATTCACCTTCAAGTGTAAGTCTTACGGATGACGTTTGGTCTGGAGTAGTAAACGTTGGTTTCACGTTTAATTTTTACGGACAAAACTATACCCAATGTGTAATTGGTTCTAATGGGCTTATTTCATTTAATACTGCACAAGCTAATTCATATTGCCCATGGTCCTTAACAGGAGGTCCGCTTCCTAATGCTGTGTTAACAGGTGCTCGAAACTCTATAATGCTAACCTATCAGGATATAAATCCTAGTTTAGGGGGCCAAATTCAATATCAAACGGTAGGAACAGCACCTAATCGTAAATTCGTAGTGTTGTACAAGGACATTTATATGTTCAGCTGTACATCACAATGTAACTATATGGCAATTGTACTTTATGAAACTACCAATGTATTTGAACTTCATATAGGTAATAAACCGCTTTGTAACTCCTGGAACAGTGGACTTGCCATTCAAGGTTCTGAAAATAATCCAATGACTGTTGCGCACACAGTTCCAGGTAGAAACAATGCCGTTTGGTCTGCTAACCAAGATGGAAGAAGATTCACACCAACAAGCGCAGCAAATACAAACAATTATACTATTAATCAAATACCATATGTAATGGTAAATAGTCCGGGAAGTAACTTTGTTTGGCAAGCAGTTAATTCATCAGGTACTGTTTTAGCAACTTTCCCTTACAATAACGGAGTTCTAAATTTACCTTCAACAAATCCTGCATATACTATACCTGCAGGAACTTCCGGATACTTTTTATCAGGTGCTGCCTGCGGCACAAGTGTTGGATCGATAACAAGCGATACAACATGGCTAACGGTTGCAAATCCGGTGGTCACAGCAACTTCTACTCCTGATATTTGCTCTCAATCATTGGGTACTGTAACAGCTGTTCCAGGTGCAACGTCTCCTCCACCCTACACGTTCAGTTGGCCTTTGTTAGGTGCTTCAGGACAAACAGTTAACAATGTTGCGGCTGGAACATATACAGTGTTCATGACAGACGGAAATGGTTGCACGGCAAATGGATCTGTTGTTGTGGGTGATACCCCTGCAAGTTTTACAGGCACTACCACGCAAGTAAGTTGTCCAGGAGGTTCGGATGGAACGGCTACAGCAACAATGACTCCGCCATTAGGAACAGTTACTTATTTATGGAGTGACGGTCAAACAACTCAAACAGCAGTTGGTTTGGCAGCTGGAGCCTATACATGCACGGTAACTTCAAGCATAGGATGTTCTGGAACCGTTAACGTAACCGTTACCGAAATTCCAGCTATGATATTAAGTATTGCTAATCAAGTGGATGTTACTTGTAATTCTGGAGCTGATGGTGTTGCTGTCATCGATGTTATTCAAGGAACTGTTCCATATACATACAGCTGGGATAATTCAT
>CAZTFG010000120.1:0-6574 GCA_964612725.1 uncultured Lishizhenia sp.
TTTGGGTGATTTAGAAATATGGTTGGAGTGTCCATCTGGTCAAACGGTTCCTTTAGTAAATTCATATAGTCCGGGATTTATACCTGGAGGGAATAGTGGTGGCGGAACATTTCTAGGTCATCCTATTGATGATTCAGGAGGTGGTGGCCCAGGTGAAGGATGGGAATATTGCTTTAGTTCAGTGTTTAATACCATTACTGGATCTATGACAGCAAATTTAACAAACACAGTTACCGTTGCCTCTCAACCACCCCTTTCAGCAGGAAATTCGATTGACCCAAGTGATACGTATCAACCTGAAACTGCTTTTTCATCGTTTGCTGGATGTCCGATTAATGGAGTTTGGACGATTCACGTTCAAGATAATTTAGGAATTGATGATGGATATATTTTTGAATGGGGATTGTTTTTCGATGCCTCTTTCTTTCCTGGCTTAGGAAGTTACCAAACGGAAGCGGATACAAGTTGGTGGACTAATGATCCAACGATAATTTCTGGACAAAATGATACTGTACTAGTTGTTCAACCAAATCAAGTAGGAACTTATGGATATACCTTTAACGTAATTGATAATTTTGGTTGTCAATATGACACTACGGTTGCATTTGTTGTATTGCCTTTAGCGAATATTTTTGAGGACACGATAGCTTGTAATGATTTTTTCCAAGTATCAGGTACAACAGCCTTTAATGGTGGGGTTTGGTCAGCTATAGATACGGCAATTAATTTTTCAAATAGTACAAGTAATAATCCTATAGTCGTCACCTCGACTCCAGGAATTTATGAAGTTGTTTTTACTGATAATCAATGTAACTACTCAGATACAGGTCGAATAGAATTCCCGCCACACATTTACATTCAATTATTGGATACAACTATTTGTCAAGGAGCCAATTTTGAATTGAATCCGTTAACTGTCAATTCAGGACCATTACAAGCGGGTTATGATCCCTTGTTTTTCTTTATGTGGGATAATGGATCGACTGATTCAATACGAATAGTTAATGAGCCAGGTAATTATGTAGCTTCAATTTCGAATGTATGTTATACAGTTTCAGATACAGCAACAATTGGTAATAAAGTGTGTGATATTACCGCTCCAAATATTGTTGTTTTATCTTCGCTGGCAGGAAACAACACCTTCTTTGTAAATTACAGTGGATTGGAAGCATTCGACTGTGTAATATTGAATAGATGGGGGAACAAAATTTATGAATATACTGATCCAGCTGGTGGATGGGATGGTAAAACGCAAGGCGGTACTTTAGTGGAGGAAGGCGTGTATTTCTATAAAATAAATGCAACCCTTCAAGGAGGAGAAGATATTCAACTTCATGGATTTGTACATTTGAAATATTAATAGGATTATAAATCAAATAAAAAAAGGACCTACATGGTCCTTTTTTATTTTCTAAACTATAGTTTTTGTAATCTAAACGATATAGTGAATTAGCTTTAATTCAATTTATTGAAGCATTTTTTATTAAATTTTAATTCCATTTTTTTCAACAAGGAATCTAAATATTCATATAGAATTTCTTCAATTCGGAATTATTCATCCAGTTTTATCTTGGACTTTTTTAAATCAATTTTTCCTTTTGGTTTGAGGAATTGATAATAGGTAAAGTCTTGTTTTGTCTTAATTCCGGTTCCATATAAAATGGCTTCAGGTGTTTTAATTGTAACCTTAGATGTAGTATAAATAAGGCTATCCTTTTCCCTCCAGTCTAACCGTTCTGTTTCCAACGATTGCTTCTTCTTGATATTGTAAAGTTTCACAGAGTCTTGAACAAACATTTCGCCTTTAGTGAAATTAATCTCACCATACAGAGCAGTTAATACAGATACAATCTCTCCTTTGCTGGAATAAAAGTTAACCTGAACCTTGTCTTTAAGTTTTGTAATTGATTCTTGTTTACGCTCTATTTCGGTTATTTTTGAAATCACCTCAATTTTAGCTTTCCCAGAATCTAAATAGATCACATCTAAATCTTGAATTACTTCGTTCGGTGTTTTCTCATTATAGGTGACTTTCTCTATTTCATCCAAGTCATTAACACAAGACGAAAGACAAGCGCCAATTAATAAAAAGGGTATCGAAATTTTATTTAACGGATACCGTAACACCCCAACAACTTAACGATTGCGAACTTGGGTTACCAGCATCAAATTTCTCATCAGCAGTAGGTAATTGAGAACGATAAGACCCGATTAAACCACCCACATTGGCCCCTGCATTTTGTGCTTGTTGAAGTAAATTTACAGCATGATAAAAATTACACTTTCTTTCAAAGGTTGTAGAACCACAGCTGTTTGCTAATTGTCCAACACATTGCCCGGCAATTTTTAATCCATCAGCACGATATTTACCCGATAATCCCATCGCTGCATTATAGGCTGATTTGTAATTTCCACCATTAAACATAGATAAAACGCGGTTATACTCTTGAGCTGCAATTTTCTCTTGAACTCGTGTGATTTCTGCTTCTATTTCTTTTTTCTCGGTTTCATTTTTAGCCATACCTCGTGCTTCTTTGAATAAATTCATAGATTCAGTAGTATTTCCTTTCATTGTAAGCAATTTCGCTTTAGCAAGGATTGATTTGTATGAGCGATCAATCTTCAATAATGTATCGATTAGAATTACGTATTCATTAGAACTAGTACATCCTTTATCTTCCAATAAATTGATTAGATTGTTAACCGTAACTAATTTTTGATCTTTGTCCTTCGGTAATGCTTTCAAATAAATAGAAATTTCAGGTAAGATATCATCGCAAGATTTAATAGCTAAGTTCAACGTGTTAGTTAAATACGTTGAAGTTTCTTCTTTCAATGCTTTATCCACGCACAATTTGCTAAGAACAAAATATTCAGAAATCATTCTTGCTTTTACTTCTGCTTGTTTATCTACAGGGGCATTGAGATAGATGTTATAAATGTTCAAGTAATAATTTTTCACTACCTCATCATCCAATTTAACAGTTGCATCATTAATAGCTTTTTTGAAGAAAATATCTGCTTTTTCTCTGTTGGCATTACTTCCTTTAAGGTAATTTGATGCGCGGATGTTGTTTTTAGCATCATTAATTCCTTTGGTATCCATGCGCTCCAATAAATTATTCAAGGAGTCGTAATAAATTTTAGCATTAGCTGTATCTCTTTTGATTAGATCATTCAATACGCGTTGAACAAATCGATAGTTTTTTAAATCAAAATCAGTACATAATTTTTCTGCTTTCAATCGAAATTCAAGTTCTTTCTTGTATTCACCAATCGCTGCAGAAGTATTGTTGATTGAATCCATTGTCATGGCAGCTTTCTTTGCTCGTTGAGCATCAAACAAAGGTTTTTTCCCCGCTCCATTTGTTAAACAATCTGATGTTTGCGCATTTAAACCTAAAGCAGTGAATAAAATAACGCTAATTACTAATGATTTCATACTGTTAATCTAATTTTCTTTTTCTAAACCATTTATCAAAAACTGAAGGCGACAAAATTACACCAAAATTTATAGATGCATATTTTTCCTTCAAAGAATTTTCAATATTCGAGCTATTTGACCCAAGCGTTACACCAAAATTAACTGATGAAAGTGACTGTTGTGCAAATATGGGTAGACCAATTCCAAAGGTTATGCCAAAGTTCTTGTTTTCTCTTTCCGAATTCAAATAAGTTGTTTTATCTTGAAAAAATCCTGCACGGTAGTAGATTCGTTCATAAAATTTTGTGAGTGAATTATTTTCAAAATAATTGCGCTCTGGTATCCACTGAACTCCTAATCCAATACGTTGATTTTGAGCTAAATTGGTGGTAATAGTAAGCGTGTCAAATTTTTCTGAATAAGTTGAATAATCCGTTGTTGATAGACTACCAATGAATTTAAGTTCAGAGTTTAATTTTCGGTTATTTTTTACCAGATTTTTAAATTTAAGCGTGTATTCTGCTCCGATCTGCATGGAACTTGGCATCTGTATTTGACCATTTGCTGAATAATAAGAAATGGTATCGTAATATTTTTCATTGAAAACATTGATTGAATAATACAAACCTTCGCTGTACTTTGATTTGAATACTTGATTCGGTTCATACGAAAAACCAATATTTACCTTAGAGTTTTTCGAAATTTTTTGCTGAAATAATGCACCAATTTGATAGTATGCAGAAGATAGACTAAGTTGTGTTTTCTCAACACCACCCTCGAGGGAATTAGTCGTAATCAATCTGCTGAGTCTATCATTTGATAAATTCCCGAAAAGCAATCCAAAATTAGCTCCAATAGATAGTTGAGTTGATTTGAATTTTAATAGTTTCACACTCATCCCAAAAAAGGCAATTTGTGTGCTTCCTATGCCTTTGTAATCGTATCGTATTGAATCAGTCCCAGTATAGATTTTATCAGTAAAATTATATCCTCTGTATGAATAAGGTTTTAATCCAAATGAAATTCCTAACCTTGAATGAATGCGCATTCCAATAGCTAGGTGATTTAAATTACCGAAAGCCGATAAAGATGTTGATCCATTTTCAGAATACCGTGAGAAATTACCATGTATACCTGTGGATAATAATGTATATCCAGAACCTAAATCGGCATAGCTAGCTGGATTATTGAGGTTAATGACACCGGAATCTAAAAATGCATTCGAAGAATTACCTAATGCCTGAAAAATCGGATTAGTTTCAATTGATTTTTGTCCCATTCCATAATAAGATAGGGGAGAGGTAGTTAACACCTGAGAATGTGATGAAATCATGTTCAAAACAAATAAACTAAAAAGGAATAGTTTATTCTGAATGATACTTATATAGTTGATATAGACCTTCAATGGTTAAATTTTGTTCGGCAAAGATGTTACTTTTATCGGGGAAATCAAAATATTTTAAGTCACCGCCTGTAAGAATAACTGTTAATTTTTCAAATTGTTGCCTATATAAATCAATCATACCCAAAATTTCGCACTGTATTCCTGTCATTACGCCATTTAATAAACTATCCTGGGTGGATTGACCAATTAATTTATAGCTATTCGTTGGATGAATGAGGGGTAGTTTAGCCGTGCCAGTATGAAGAATTTGTGTTCTTAAATGAATTCCAGGGCTAATTGATCCACCGATATAGGTTTTGTTATGATCAACGAAATCGAATTTGATACAAGTGCCTATGTCAACAATTAGAATAGGTGTATCAATTTGCAACGCAAGGGCTCCACAGACATTGCATGCTCGGTCCATTCCCCAAGTCATTGGCGTTTGATATTGACTGTTGAAAGGCAAGGAAATGGAATTATTTAATTCGAATAAAACCGTTGAATGATTGTAAATTTCAGCTCGTATGTTTTCATTGCTAACGGTCGAAAGAATTATTTTTTTTCCCTTGATTTTGTTTCTCAATTCGTTCAAATCAACCAATGGAATTCGTAGTATTTCACCAATCTCACCCTTTTCGATCGGCGCAATTTTCACAAATGAATTTCCAACATCAATCACATAATCCAACATCCTCTTCAATTTTTATCGTAAAACGTTAACGTGCCCCGTTATTATCTCCGTTTCTGTGTTTGTACGCTTGTATTTTAATAGCCACGAATATGTCCCTTGCTGAACCTTTTCTCCCTTGTATTTTCCGTCCCATTTAAAATTAAGGTCAGAAGATTCAAAGATTTTTTCTCCCCAACGGTTAAAGATGGAAATTTCAATCGTTTTCACACCGATGAAGCTGCCTGAAAAATACTCGTTAATTCTATCTTCATCTGGGAAAAATGTATTTGGTATATAGATGTAGAATTCTTCAAAGATATGAATTGGTTTGGTGATGCTGTCAATACAGCCCTTTGCATCAGTGGCAACTAGGGTGATAAAATAATCGCCGGATGGACTAAATGTATGGGATGGATGGACTAAATTGGAATATCCTCCATCGCTAAAATACCAATCATAAACATAACCATTTTCAGTTAGATTTTGAAATGAAATAGGAAGTCCTTCGATTAGATTTAAACTAGAAATTGCAAAGTTTGCTGCGGGTTTAACAACTGTTACTTGCGCAAGTGTAGGGATGCTGAATGTATTGCAATCATCCGAAACTTCAACTAAATAAGTGCTAGTTCCAAAAGGGCTAACCCAAATTCCATTTGTTGTATCACCATTGAGTGCCCAATAATAATGATAGTTTCCATAACCTCCGAATGCCGAAACGGAAATATATGCGCTATCACCTGGACAAATTGCTGGAGGGTTAATCACAGAAGTTGTGAGGGGTGGACTTGTAATTGTATAGGTAATCGAATCGTTTAAGGTGGTTCCACAGCCGTCACTAACGGTCACAACATAGGTAGTACTAGAACTTGGAGTTACAACAATCGAATCTACATTACTTATTGAGTTGCCTCCGATATTCCATGTATATAAGTATGTCCCAGATCCTCCTGATACAAATGAGTATAACGTGGTAGATATAAAAGGACAAATTTCTGTTATGTCATTCGAGACAGTTAATTGTAAGGGCTGAAAAACAGGTACTGAAACCACCACAGAATCAGTGGCAGTAGAATTTGAACATTGACCTGATACA
>CAZTFG010000121.1:0-6486 GCA_964612725.1 uncultured Lishizhenia sp.
TGCGCAGAAATTTATTCCACAGAGGTATATTTGATAAATGCTACTGGAAAAACCAGAAAATATAAAGCATCCAGTGTAGGTGCGCCTCTTGATGAAGAGAAATTGGAAGGTGAAATTATCGCCAATGATACCATCAAATTGGGTTCGTACATCGAGGCACAGCTATTTACGCATCCCAAGGAACGCCTCAAAGTGGAAATGGCGGGTAGAAAAAACGATGTTTTTCAGTTTTTTTGGGAAGAACCAAAACAAGAAAGTAAAAGTAATCGCAGGTATTACCTAATAGCTGTAAAACGTTGATTGTATAACAGTTTATTCATTTAAAGTTGCTTCAAAAAAACGATTTTATCCTCACCTTCTTTCCAAAAGTCATCAATCACAGCAACTTGCTTGTATCCAATTTTTTGATATAATTTTCTGGCTGCCATTTGTGCATCATCACTTGATGTTTCCACTAGTAATAACCTACCATTATTCTGTTTCAATTGTTGTTCGATGTATTCCATCATGGCACTTGCCACCCCTTTTCTTTGAGCGTTTTGCGAAACACCAATCGCCAATAGATTATAGGTTCCTTCTGTTAGTTTTTCAGGAATACAATAACCAATAGCTACGGGTTTTTCATCAATTAAAAAAGTAAACCAATGATCTTCCGTTTCTGCATTATTGAAATAATCTGAAATCATTTCGTCCAAATATTCAGAGGGAAATAATTCGCAAGAATCTAAAACTAATTTTAGATCATCAACATCGGCAGTTGTTACGGGGCGTATTTTTTGATTCATGATTAATTAAAAGCAAAAATAAGCTATAACTTTCTAAATTGCATTATTCCATTAACTATACGGATGTTGTTTTACCACCGGTATTTGTAAGCCAATTAATTTTTGAATATCGCGAATGTAAGCTTGTTCCTCTTTGTCGCAAAAAGAAATGGCCTTACCACTTGCTCCCGCTCGACCGGTACGTCCAATACGGTGCACATAGGTTTCGGGAATATTTGGAATATCGTAGTTAATCACCAAAGCCAATTCGTCAATGTCAATTCCTCGTGCGGCAATATCCGTTGCTACGAGCACCCGAATCTCTTTGTTTTTGAAATTGTTTAATGCGTTTTGTCGAGCATTTTGGGATTTATTTCCATGAATGGCGGCAGATTTTACTTGAGCTTTAGTTAAAATTCTAACCACTTTGTCTGCACCGTGTTTTGTGCGTGTGAACACTAAAACGGAACCATTTTTCCGCTCATCAAGCAAATGCAGTAACAAATCCTTTTTTTGTGCGGTTAGTACATGATACAACTCTTGTTCAATCGTTTCAGCGGTTGAAGAAACAGGTGTAACCACCACTTGTTTAGGGTTAGTTAAAATGGTGCTTGCAAGGGTTTTTATTTCTTTGGGCATCGTAGCCGAAAAGAATAAGGTTTGTCTTTTAGTTGGTATGAGTTTGATTATTTTTTTCACGTCGTGAATGAAACCCATGTCCAGCATGCGGTCTGCTTCGTCAAGTACAAAAACCTCTAGGCTGCGTAAATCAACAAATCCTTGTTGTTGTAGGTCGAGTAAACGACCAGGTGTTGCCACTAAAATATCAATTCCGCTTTTTAGTCGATTAATTTGATTTAATTGACTCACTCCACCAAAGATAACAGCATGACGTATGTCTAGGTTACTTCCATATTCCTTAATGTTTTCTTCTATTTGAATAGCTAATTCACGCGTTGGAGTTAAGATCAGTGTTCTGATTCGTCGACGTCCTTCTGGGCGTTTGTTTTTCGTTAAATTCTGAAGAATTGGAATAGCAAAGGCAGCCGTTTTTCCAGTTCCAGTTTGCGCACAACCCATGATATCTGATCCGGAAAGAATGATTGGAATGGCTTGTTGTTGAATCGGAGTGGGAGTTGAATATCCTTGTTTTTCAAGAGCGTTTAAGATCGGCTCTAAAAGATCTAGTTCATTAAATGTCATAAATAGATTTTATTCTACGAAGACAAAAAAGAGTGAAAACATAGAATTTTGACAAAGGTAGACCAACTTTTGAGGGAAACCTACTTTTTTATGAAATAATGGGAGATTGGAAAAAACTAAACTTGCGATCTTACATCATATAATGATCTGTTACAAAAGGATGTTCCAACCACCCCTGATCAAATTGTGCTGCTACGGTTCCGCATCCAGCATTGATTTCTAGGAGTACAGGTCCCGTTTCTGTAATAGCAATATCAAAGGCAATCAAGGGCAATTCTGGGTAAGCATAGCAAGTTTTTTCTACCAATTCCAGTAGCTCCCTCCAAAACGGAATTTGAAAACCACGGATTTTCTTACCCGACAGAGGGTTGTTTTCATACAATTTACCTTGGTGATCCAAACCCAGGCTTGAAAGTTTTCCGTTAATTAAATCAATGGAAGCACTAATGGAGCCGCCGTTGATCATGTGATCGGTTATTTTTCCGCCATTTAATTGAATGGATGCGGCAACAGGAAGTAGGTTTTTTTCACCTTGTTGATAAACCACATATCGAATAGTTCCACAGTAATCGGATCCTTGTAAATCGATGATATCTGGGTGGTTGTATGCGAATGATTGATAAATATAGTTGGGTAAAATTGTATCTTGTGGTGAAAGGAGGTGAATGCCCTTTCCGCCATTAGCAAAACGAGGTTTGGCAAGAATGCGTTGGTTTGTTGCGTTATTTGTCAACTCAGTAAACGTTGTGTTTTCAATGAGGCATTGGCTCTGTGAATCGGTGACTACAAATAGATGAGGTATGCTAATGCTGTTCTGATGCATGCGTGCATACATATTATGTTTGTCATAGGTAATATTTTGCCGGTTTATCTGTAGTTTTTCATAAATTCCATGGGTAACGCTTCTAGGAATTATTTTAAGCAGTTCTTCTTTTGAAATGTCACTAAATAAATGAACAACTTTGGCATAAAAGGCGGTATGGTAAAGGATCGTTTTACTACTGGTTGAGACCCCGTTCTTTTTCAGTAATGAATAATAAAATTGATTGTAATGAAAAAGTTCTCGGAGCATGTTTATCCAACCAATTTTTTTCCCGCGCTTGGCAAAATCTCGTAGGTAACCGGGAATTTTATTTACTTTCTTATACATGTTCCTCTCTTGAATCAAAGGTAACCAAAATGAAGCGCTTGGATTACTTGTTAGTCCACTTTTCTGTCACGCACAAATTCCCACAAAACAACTCCAGCACAAACACTCACGTTCAAACTATGTTTGGTGCCATATTGCGGAATTTCAATAATATAATCAGAAAGATCAATGATCGATTGATTCACGCCATGCACCTCGTTTCCAAAGACTAACACCAAATCATCTGACACTATTTGGTCGGAATGATTTAACATGAGTGTTTCTTCTGCCTGTTCTACAGAACAAATGGTTTTGCCTGCGTTTTTTAGTTCTGAAATGAGTTCTACAATGGATTCACGAAATTCCCATGCTACCGTTTCCGTTGCTCCCAAGGCTGTTTTTTGAATGTCGCGATGAGGTGGTTTAGGGGTGATTCCGCACAAATATATTTTTTCAATATTAAAGGCATCGGCAGTTCGAAAAAAGGATCCAACATTATTAAACGAACGAATGTCATCCAACACAACGGTAATGGGAAATTTTCTTTGTTGCTTAAAGGTGTTTTCATCTACTCGATTCAATTCCCACAATTTCAGTTTTCTATTCATCTGTTGATAAGATATTTGGATTTTATTTTGAACTCGAGTTGGTTGATTTTATCTTTACGGTTCAAAAATCATAAAATCTTTTCACTTGTGCAAAAACATGAAAGAAAAAAGTTATGCGGAAACGCCCTTGATGAAGCAATACAATCAAATAAAGGCGCGTCATCCGGAAGCATTGCTTTTATTCCGTGTGGGAGATTTTTATGAAACATTTGGTGAGGACGCTATAAAAACAGCTAAAATCCTGGGAATTGTTTTAACTAAGCGCAAAAATGGAGCCGCTGCAACAATCGAATTAGCAGGGTTTCCGCACCATTCACTGGAAGTGTATTTACCTAAATTGGTACGAGCGGGTCAGCGCGTTGCGGTGTGTGATCAATTGGAAGATCCAAAAATGACTAAAACCATTGTCAAAAGAGGTGTTACAGAATTGGTTACACCGGGTGTTTCTTTTAATGATCAAGTGCTTGAAAAAGGAAAAAACAACTTTTTATGTGCTATTCATTTAGGTAAAACGGAGCACGGCATTTCTTTTTTGGATGTATCAACTGGTGAGTTTTTGGTAGCCCAAGGCAATCAAGAATATATTGATAAATTAATCAGCAGCTTTGAGCCTTCAGAAATTGTGTATCAACGAAATAGAGCGAAGGAATTTTCTGAAAATTTCACGGGTAATTATTATACGTTTCGCTTTGACGATTGGGTATTTACACCTGATTTTGCACTTGAAAGCCTTACTAAACATTTTGGCACAAAATCATTAAAAGGGTTTGGCATAGAAAACCTAGACATGGGAATCATTGCTGCTGGTGCCGTATTGCATTATCTCAATGAAAATCAACACGCCAATTTAGGGCATATTACAGCTTTAAATCGAATTGAGGAAGATAAATATGTTTGGCTAGATCGGTTTACGGTTCGTAATTTAGAATTATTGCATTCGCCACATGAAAATGCAACGACATTGGCAGATGTGATTGACAACACGCTTACTCCAATGGGAGGCCGAATGATGCGAAGGTGGATTGTGTTGCCGTTGAAACACAGCAAGCCAATACAAGAACGCTTGGAAACAGTTGCCTTTTTGAAAAATAACAGCTCTGTTAACGACGCGGTTCGAGAAATATTGGGAGATATTGGTGATTTGGAACGGCTGATTTCTAAGGTTGCTGTCGGTAAAATCAACCCAAAAGAATTGGTTCATCTTAAACGAACGCTCGAACAAATTACTCCGCTAAAAAACCTATTACAGGGCGCAAAAACCAATGCTATCATTGACTTGGTAAAACGGTTAAATCCATGTTCTGAGTTGATAACGTTAATTGAAACAAAGTTAGCAGCTGAACCAGCCATTCAAGTAGGAAAAGGACCGGTAATTCGGGAAGGATTTCATCAAGAGTTAGATGATATTCGGAACATCAGGACAAATGGAAAAGATTATTTAGAAAGCCTACAACGCCGCGAGGCAGAACGAACCGGGATTTCTAGTTTGCGCATTGCATTTAATAATGTATTTGGGTACTATATTGAGGTGCGCAACACCCATAAAGATAAAGTTCCTGAAGATTGGATCAGAAAACAAACCTTGGTAAATGCTGAACGATATATCACCGAGGAATTAAAGGAATATGAAACGAAAATTTTAGGAGCTGAAGATCGAATTCATCAAATTGAAACGGCTTTATTTCAAGAAATGGTTCAACAAGCAGCCAAATACACGTTGCAAGTGCAAGAAAATGCATTGTTAATTGCGCGTATTGATTGCTTAAGTTCTTTTGCTTTTTTAGCATTGGAACGCAATTATAATCAACCTATCATAACGGATGGATTTGAGTTGGAATACCAAAACGGTAGACATCCCGTCATTGAGAAACAACTGAAAGTAGGGGAAGAGTATATTCCTAATTCACTAAGGATGTCGAATGATGATTTGCAAATCATGATGATTACCGGTCCCAACATGAGTGGGAAAAGTGCTATTTTACGTCAAACCGCGTTGATTGTCCTATTAGCACAAATGGGGTGTTTTGTTCCTGCCGATGCTGCTAAAATAGGATTAGTGGATAAGGTTTTTACCCGGGTAGGAGCATCGGATAACATATCCTCTGGTGAGTCTACCTTTATGGTTGAAATGAATGAAACAGCAAGTATTTTAAATAATATTTCGCCCCGCAGTTTGATTTTATTGGATGAGATAGGAAGAGGAACCAGTACCTACGATGGAATTTCTATTGCTTGGGCGATCGCAGAATACCTGCATGAAAATCCAAAAGGAAGGTGTAAAACCCTTTTCGCCACGCATTATCATGAATTGAACGAAATGACCAAACAGTATAATCGAATTAAAAATTATACGGTAGCGGTGAAGGAGGTTGGAAAACGCATTTTATTTTTACGCAAGTTAATCGAAGGCGGAAGTGAACACTCATTTGGAATTCACGTGGCGCGTATTGCGGGAATGCCTCCCATTGTAGTACAACGAGCTGAAGAAGTGTTGCGCGAATTGGAATCTACTCACCAACAAGTGGGCAACCAAAACGAAGATGTAAAATCAGTAAAGCCAGACACGGCAAACATGCAATTGAGCTTCTTTCAATTAAATGATCCGGTTTTAGAACAAATTCATGAAGAATTGATCATGATAGATATCAATACATTAACTCCGGTGGAGGCTTTGATGAAACTACACGAAATCAAGAAATTGACAGGAGGGTAGGGAGTAGATTTTCCTTATTGGAAATAATCCACATTAATAGACAGTCCAATTCTAAATGGATATACACCA
>CAZTFG010000122.1:0-6244 GCA_964612725.1 uncultured Lishizhenia sp.
GATGAGAAATTCTTCAAATGTTACTGGATGAATGTACAAAAAATCAACTCTTCCAACAGGGAAACTGGAAACCTTGTCCAATGCGAATTCTAACAAAGAACCAGCCGCAATGACATAGATTTCAGGTAAATCTTCATGAAAATAACGAAGTAAACTTATGGCTGATGGAACCTCCTGTATTTCATCAATAAACACAAGGGTTTTTCCTTCTTTCAACTTTATTTTTTTCTGTAAAATAGCTGCTTCAAAAATTTCAGTCACGCTACTGAGCGCAAATAAATCCTGATCTTCTTTCCGTTCTAAATTAAATTCAACATAATTTTCAAAATCCAAACTAAATTCTTGAATTAAAGTAGTTTTCCCAACCTGTCTTGCACCACGTAAAATGATAGGTAGTTTTTCTTTGGAGTTCTTCCAATCTATTAATTTATTGATAACTAGTTTTTTAATCATTTTGTTTTCGCTTTTTTTGTTAGGAAGAGTAAGCAAATATACATATTATTTGTAATAAAGAGGGATTAATTTTTTGATTTTTTTGTAATAAAGCGACACTAATTTATTCTATTATTTGTAATAAAGAGGGGGCAATATTTTTAAATATTTGTAATAAAGCGACACCAATTTATTCTATTTCATGTAATAAAGCGACACCAATATTTGTAATAAATTGTAATAAAGAGGAGGTATTTTTATAGGGCATGAACTCCGATAATACAAGTGCATCTTATTTTTTTCTTTCCCTTTTTACTGCGTATATTTACCACTTAAATTTTCATTATGCTTAAGAAGATATTTTTTACACTCGTTTTATCTGTTTCATTTATTTCTTGGAACCAAAAGAAAAAAACGGAGGAAATCGCTCCTAAATTGCCCTATGATGCCTCTACGGTAAGTCCTATGGCATTTAGATTAGTTGGTCCTGCTTTAACATCCGGTAGGGTTGCAGATATTGCTATTCATCCTTCCGCACCAGACAAATGGTACATTGCAGCTGCCTCTGGTGGAGTTTGGTTAACAGAAAATCACGGAACCACATTTACACCTATTTTTGATGGATACGGTTCCTATTCAATTGCTTGTGTTAAAATTGCTCCTTCCAATGCCAATGTGGTGTGGGTGGGTTCTGGAGAAAACAACAACCAACGTTCAGTAGCATACGGAGATGGAGTATATAAATCCACAGACGGCGGAAAATCATTCACCAATATGGGCTTAAAAACTTCCGAGCATATTGGTAATATCATCATTCATCCTACGAATGAAAATATAGTTTGGGTGGCCGCTTATGGTCCGGTTTGGAGCGAGGGAGGCGAACGCGGAATTTATAAAACAATTGATGGTGGTAAAACATGGGAACGCGTATTATTTATTTCCAATGATACCGGTTTTTCCGAAATAGTATCAGATCCAAAAAATCCAGAGGTGTTGTATGCAGCGGCTCACCAACGCAGAAGACACGAATGGACGTATGTCGGTGGTGGACCTGAAAGTGCCGTTTATAAATCCATGGATGGTGGAAAAACATGGAATGAAATAGGAGTGGGGTTGCCTAAAAAAAATATGGGAAGAATTGGATTAGCTGTTTCACCTGTGGATGCGGATTTTATTTATGCGATCGTAGAAGGCAGAAGTGGAAAAGGTGGATTCTATCGTTCAACGGATCGGGGAGAGTCTTGGTCAAAAATGTCTGATTTCAATACCAGTGGCAACTATTATCAAGAAATTTTTTGTGACCCAAAAAATCGAGATAAAGTGTTTGCAATGGATACGTATTTGCATCACACAGAAGATGGCGGAAAGACATTCGTGCAAACAGGAGAGAAAAATAAGCACGTAGATAATCACGCTATTTGGATTGATCCGTCTAATACCAATCATTGGCTTGTTGGATGTGATGGTGGGTTGTATGAAACATTTTCTCATGCAAAAGAATGGTTTTATTTTGCCAATCTCCCAATCATTCAATATTACAAGGCAACAACGGATAATGCGGAGCCTTTCTATAATATTTATGGAGGAACACAAGATAATAATTCAATGGGCGGACCGGCAAGAACCAATAACGTTGCGGGTATTTTGAACACCGATTGGTTTATTACTAACGGGGGCGATGGTTTTGAATCGGCAGTGGATTGGTCAAATCCGAATATTGTATATGCACAAGCACAATACGGTTGGTTGGTTCGTTTTGACAAACTTTCTGGAGAAAAAGTTCCTATTCAACCCATGCCTGAAAAAGGGGAAGCAGCATATCGCTGGAACTGGGATGCACCGCTCTTGGTTTCTCCTCATGATCCAAAAACGATCTATTTTGCTGCCAACAAAGTCTTCAAGTCTGAAAATAGGGGGGATGATTGGCAAATCATTTCAGCCGATTTAACGCAACAGATTGATCGAAATAAATTGAAAGTAATGGGGCAAGTTTGGGGTATGGATGCAGTTATGAAAAATGCCTCAACCACCATTTATGGAAATATAGTAGCGTTGGATGAATCACCGAAGAAAAAAGGTGTATTGTATGCCGGAACGGATGATGGGCTTATTCAAATCACGGAAAACGATGGGAAAAGTTGGAACAAATCAACCATATTTCCTGGTGTACCTGCCAACACTCGGGTGAATATGATTTGTGCTTCCTTGCATGATGAAAACGAAGTATTTGCCACGTTTAATAATCAACGCATGGGCGATTTTAAACCGTACGTAATGAAATCGTTGGATAAAGGAAAAACCTGGGTGTCTATCGCAAATAATTTGCCTGAACGAGGTACCGCATATTGCATCAAGCAAGATCACGTAAATCCTAATTTATTATTTGTAGGAACCGAATTTGGTGCTTTTTTCTCAACCGATGGCGGTAAAAACTGGACAAAATTAAGTGGTTTACCAACTATTGCTGTTTACGACTTGGATATTCAAAAACGGGAAAATGACTTAGTAGCCGCCACTTTCGGAAGAGGATTTTACGTGTTGGATAATTACGCTCCATTAAGGGAACTATCCAAGGAAAACACAGATAAAAAAGTGCATTTATTCCAAATTAAAGACGCTTTGATGTATGTGCCTGCTGATCCACTTGGATTGGATGGCACTGGATTTCAAGGAACAAATTTGTGGGCAGCACCTAATCCTGAATTTGGCGCAGCAATTTTTGTTCATGTGAAAGATGAATACAAAACAGCCAAAGAAATTCGCATAGAGAAAGAACGCGCACTGGAAAAAGATAAAAAAGATGTTTTTTATCCCACATTTGATGAAATCAGGGCAGAAGAAATGGAAACACCTACTCAATTGATGGTAGTAATAACCAATGAGGCGGGTGCTGAAATCAAACGATTAAAAACAAAGGCTACGAAAGGTACAACACGTTTTGTGTGGAATTTACGAGGTGAATCTACCAACCCTATTTCTGCTAAATCAAGTTCTTCAAACGGATTCTTGGTTCAACCCGGAAAATATACGGCTACGTGTTTCTTAATGAAAAACGGCAAAGTAGAAGAAGTGAATGAAAAACAAACCTTTGAAGTAAAAATGTGGCAAAATTTATCTGTACCTGCAGCGGATGTAGTTGCCTTGGATAAATTCAGAGGAGAGGTTGCTAAATTAAACAAAAATGTAGCTGAAACCTCTGCAAAACTCGGTAAGATTCAAGAGCGATTGGATGCCTTGGAGAATGCAACGATTAATTTTCCAGGTGC
The DNA here is from genome assembly GCA_964612725.1 of uncultured Lishizhenia sp. Classification (GTDB taxonomy): domain Bacteria; phylum Bacteroidota; class Bacteroidia; order Flavobacteriales_D; family Crocinitomicaceae; genus UBA952. The sequence goes on from CAZTFG010000122.1 coordinate 3,699, forward strand.
TGATTTGAAGTTGTTGGAAGAAATCCGCGTATTGAGACAGCTACGCACCGAATGTGCGGTAATCATGTGGGGAGATGGGGTACGATCTTCTCGTGAATTTGAAGTAGAACCTAGCTTAAACGAACGACTTTCTATGGTTGAATATAAAGTTTACGATAACCGTGCTGGCGTTTCTAAAACCCATCAACGCAATTTGGAAATCGTTTCAGAAGATCATGCACTCCTTCAAAAAAGAGTAGAGGAGATCTACGGCAGAATGAAAGCTGTGCGCGAAAGCCTCAAAAATGCTGGTGTTCCATACATTTCAGAATAGGAAAAGCTAGCTTTTACGTTACGATTTCGTTCTTGGACAGGACGGAAAAGTGAGAATGTTGCAATTTTTTTTGTGAATTTCGCAACACCTAAAGTTATAGTTGTTATTTTCAGTTTTCGCTATCGATTTTTTTTAATCAATTTTGAAAAAAATAGTATGAAAATTCAACCAATAAAGCGGGTCGATGAAATTACCCCGGAGCAATTTAAACGAGATTTTCTTAACACCCATACTCCTTTGATTTTTAAGTCTTTTGCAGCTGATTGGAAAGCAACTTCTCGTTGGAACTTTGATTTTTTTCGAGCTCATGCAGGAGAATTGGTGGTACCGGTATCGGGTGATTGGTCTAAAAATAATGCTACTCAAATAAATCGCGGCGCAGATTATACTATGAAGTTTAAAGATTTTTTGACTGCCATTGAAAAGGGACCAACGGAATACCGATTGTTTGCCTTTAATTTATTTAAATCGTATCCGGAGTTGAAAAAAGATTTCAATTACCCTCCTTTTGCTTCCCGTTGGTTAAAAATGCCCTATCTTTTTTTTGGTGGGGAAGGTTCAACCGTTCGTCTTCATTATGATTTTGATAATTCAGACGTGTTTTTAACCCAGTTTTCGGGTAGAAAGAAAATTACGCTATTTCATCCAGCCAATTCAGTATGGTTATACCGTCAACCGTTTACCACGCACAGTCATTTAAACCTGACAGAACCTTCCTTCTCTCAAATTCCTTCCTTTCCACATTTAGAAGGGTGGGTTTGTACCATCGAAGAAGGCGATACACTGTATATTCCTGCTAAGTATTGGCATTTTATTGAATATGAATCGGGAGGATTTTCCATGGCACTTCGAAGTTTAAATACATCCAATTGGGAATTGATCAAAGGAGCTTGGTACGTTACTGCCATCACACCCTTAGATACGATTATGGGGAAAATTTTTCCTGAAAAATGGGCGAATTACAAATTGAAAAAGGCTCGTTTAAAAACCGAAAAGTTGGTAAGAAATAAGAAATCGTTCTAAAAACGAAGGTAATATCCTGCGTTTAAACCAATCGTGAACAAATACCCGGTGATGAGTGCATCAATGATTTTTAGGACACGGAATAAAATTCATGGGGTCAATAGTTCCATGACCATGTGGATTATTCCAATTTTCTGTAATCAACTGCGTGTTTTCTAAAATTAATTTGAATGATACGATTTAATACGATTGTGATACGAAAAGCAAGACTTATTTCAGTATTTATTTCATCCTATGCCACATTCATACCACCAGATATCACAATTCACCTTCTTCTTTTCCAACAAAGCAGAATACTCTGTTCCTTTTATTCATTCACCAACACTTTTCCATATTCAGTAAAACCCGTTTCGGTGCTTACGCAATAATGATACATGCCAGCGGCAAATTGGGCGAAAGTATAAATAGTATGCAAATCTGAATAGTTTTCTTCGGCTACTAATCTGCCGGCGCTATCATAAATTTCTAATTTTCCAGTGGTGTTTGGATTAAGCCAAATTTCTATGGTTGTCGGTTGGGAGCTTGTTGAAGGGTTTGAAAAAACAGAGACTTGTTCTTGATTGGGAAATTGCTCCGGGCAACAGGTTGGACATTCGATTAATGAAAATTTATCTAAATATCTATAGTCAATATCTCCATCCACATTCGGTTGTATAGGTAAATAACGGATGACATCTTCTATTTTGTGAAAGTTCCCAATCGCAAAAGCCTTTTCTCCTCCTTTGGCTTTAAAACACGTTGAAACTTTGATCCAATTTACCGTATCAGTCATGGGGGGTTGTTCTGACCAAATATTGTAGCCGTAATTAGAATAATTATTAACATCTATAAGAGTATCATAGGTAATAATTAGATCAATGGCATTTGATTGTAATAGACCTTTGTCTGCTTTGCTCATCCAAAATTCGAATTGATAAATTTTATTTTTTACTAACTGATCAGAAAATTTACCACCAACATAATCATCTCTAAAATTGAAATAATTATTCCAGTTATAATTCCAATTTACAAATACTAGCCCAACATAATAATGACCATCATTATTTGGTTGATAACCAAAAACATTTTCAGGAATAAAATTATTACTTGTGCTTGAGGTAAATGAAGTAAATAAGTCAGTAGTGTTAATGTAAGGATTCCACCACTCATCACAGAATTGAAAACCGGGTAAATTAAATGGAATTTGAGAAACATCTTCTAAAGAAGGATT
>CAZTFG010000123.1:0-6232 GCA_964612725.1 uncultured Lishizhenia sp.
ATTTCATCCAGTATATTGGATTCCAGGGCCATTTTGTAAATTTCCCCACCACCAATTATGAAAAGGGTGCGCTCTTCTTCCTTCTTAAAAAATTCCATACATTTTTTCAATGAGGTGAAAACATGGCATCCAGGTGCTTGAAAATCAGGGTTTCTTGTAAGAACAACATTTAAACGGTTGGGAAGTGGACGAAATTTTTCTGGAATGGAATCATAGTTTTTCCTACCCATTACGACGATTTGATTTTGCGTTTTTTCTTTGAAAAACTTCATATCATTGGGCAAATGCCACATGAGATCATTGTTTTTTCCGATGCCACGCGCTGCATCTATGGCTACTATTAATGCTGTTTTCATAATTATACTGCAACAGCAGCTTTGATGTGTGGGTGTGGATGGTAATTTACTAATTCAAAATCTTCGTATTTAAAATCAAATAAATTGGTAATTTCTGGATTGATTTTCATTTGTGGAAGCGGTCTGAAATCTCTAGTTAATTGCAATCTTGCTTGATCTAAATGATTGGAATACAAATGAGCATCGCCCAAAGTGTGAACAAAATCACCTGGTTTTAATCCGCAAACTTGAGCCATCATCATGGTTAGAAGCGCATACGAAGCAATATTAAATGGAACCCCTAAAAAAGTATCCGCACTGCGCTGGTATAACTGACAACTTAATTTACCATCTGCTACATAAAATTGAAAAAAAGCATGACAAGGTGGAAGGGCCATTTTGTCAATTTCTCCCACGTTCCAAGCAGAAACAATAATTCGGCGCGAATCAGGATTGTTTTTTAGTTGATCTAATACTTGTTTGATTTGGTCGATATGTTTTCCATCTGCCGTAGGCCAACTTCTCCATTGAGACCCGTAAACCGGACCCAAATTACCTTCTGCATCAGCCCATTCATCCCAAATGGAAACATTATTTTCTTTTAAATACTGAATGTTCGTTTCCCCTTTCAAGAACCATAAAAGCTCATGAATGATAGAACGCAAATGCAATTTTTTAGTTGTTAAACAAGGGAATCCTTCGTTTAAATCAAAGCGCATTTGATACCCAAAAACAGAAATAGTTCCCGTTCCCGTTCTATCTTCTTTCTGGGCTCCGTTATCTAAAATATGTTGAAGTAAGTCATGGTATTGTTTCATGCGTGAAATTCTAATCGATTAAACAAAAGTAGAAGAAAATCCTTCGAGAATTTCATCTTAGAATGTTCTTTTTCAAAAAGTTTTCACGAACGAAATTACTTAGAGCATTTTTCTCCTATTTTCTTTGCAAGTTCTAGATCTTTGCCCCCTTTTTCATTGAAATCACTTGAATTTGGGTATTTTTCTTGAACTAATTTCAAAGCACAATCACAATTAAACGAAGGTGATTTTTTGCAACTATCCAAAAATGCGTTTTCTTGTCCTTTCGACCACCCCCCGCAACTAGATAACGCTAATCCCATTGCTGCAATAAATAAATACCTCATAAATTAGTTTTTTGTGTAAAATTATCCAAAAATCTGAAATGTATACTTAATACTTAAACAAAGCCTGCTTATTTTTGGTTATTCAACTAGTTTAATCCTATATTTCGCAGATGCACACTAATCAACTCATTCACGAATCTTCTCCTTATTTATTGCAGCACGCACACAATCCAGTCAATTGGGTTCCATGGTCAAAAGATGCATTTGAAAAAGCAAGAAAAGAAAACAAACTTGTTTTGGTTAGTATTGGGTATTCGGCCTGTCATTGGTGTCATGTGATGGAGCATGAGTGCTTTGAAGATGAGGAAGTTGCAGCTCTAATGAACACACATTTTGTCAATATTAAAGTGGATCGCGAAGAACATCCCGATGTGGATCAAGTGTACATGACTGCCGTTCAATTGATGACGCAAAAGGGAGGGTGGCCATTAAATTGTTTTACATTGCCCGATGGAAGTCCGGTTTATGGAGGAACCTATTTTCCGAAAGAACAATGGATGCATGTTTTGCGATCACTGGTTCACACTAGTAAAAATGAGCCTCAAAAAGTTCAGGAATACGCCGCTAAATTAAAGGAAGGTGTTCAGCAATCTGAGTTGATTGAAAATCCGATGAAAATTAGTGAATGGGAGGCTGAAAAATTGCATGAGTTAGTATTACGTTGGTCTCATTCGTTTGATTCGTCTTACGGTGGACCAACAAGAGCCCCTAAGTTTCCTTTACCTTCCAATTTGGATTTTTTGTTGACCTACGGCGTTTGGCAGGAACATCAGAAAACACTAGGTTATGTTGAACTTACCTTGGACAAAATGGCGATGGGCGGAATATATGATCAAATAGGAGGTGGTTTTGCCCGCTATTCGGTTGATATGTTATGGAAAGTTCCACATTTTGAAAAAATGCTTTATGATAATGGTCAATTACTTGAAATTTATGCCAAAGCATATAAGCACTACGGTAACGAATTATATAAGGAGACTTGCTATGGGATTTTGAGTTGGATGCAACGAGAGATGCTTTCTGATGAGGGGGCATTTTACAGTGCATTGGATGCAGACAGTGAGGGAGAGGAAGGTAAATTTTATTGTTGGCAAGAGGAAGAATTGAAGGAATTGCTGGGGACAGATTTTGATTGGGTGAAAGACTACTTCAATGTCAGTCAACTTGGTTATTGGGAGGATGAAAAATACATTCTTCTCAGAAATGAAACCGACGAATCATTTGCTAAACGCAACGGTTGGGAAGTTTCATTTTTAAAGCAAAAAGTACAATTTGTTAAAGAATCACTCTTGCAATTTAGAAATCAGCGAATTAAGCCAGGCATGGATGATAAAGCCCTTACTTCTTGGAATGCGATGGTAATTTCTGGTCTTTGCGAAGCATACAGTGCCTTTGATGATGATTTGTTTGTTCTCGCCGCCAGGAAAACAGCAACATGGATAGAAAAACATCAGTTAAACTCAAATCATACGCTATGGAGAACACGCAAAAATGGAATCTCCAAAATTGATGGTGTACTAGAGGATTACGCTTTTGTAATCAAGAGTTTTATTGATTTATATCAAGTTACATTTGAGGAAAAATGGATGGATATTGCTAGAAGTCTCACTGAAACTGTGGTAAGTAATTTTCAGGATTCACATACTAAAATGTGTTTTTATACCTCGGTTGATACCGAATTAATTGCACGTAAAATGGAATTAAATGACAATGTTATTCCGGCGAGTAATTCAGTAATGGCCAATAATTTTAATAAACTTTCTTTCTTTTATCGAAGGGTGGAATGGAGAGAATTTGCAGAGCAAATGTTGGCCAATGTTTATGATGGTATGGAAATGTATGGTTCGGGATATTCCAATTGGGCCTTACTTCTGTTGCAACTCATTGATTCTATGGAAGAAATAGAGATTATTGGCCCCAAGGCGAATGAAATTAGACAAAAAACGAATAAAAAGTTCAAAATAGGAACAATTTATTCAGGTGGTATCCGTTTTTCGCTTCCTATTCTTCAAGAAAAGCAAGAAGTAACAGATAAAACAATTTTGTATCGGTGTAAAGGAGAAATGTGTGATGCGCCACTAGAGTATAATTGATTTAATTAGTTAAAAAAATAATCTCGAAATAGATAGGCATGCCTATGGTTATATTAATTGGAAAAGTTACACCAAGAGCCATAGGAATATATAAACCTGGGTCCGCCTTGGGAGCAACTAGTCTCATGGCCGCCGGCACAGCAATATAGGAAGCACTCGCGGCAAGAATGGATAAAATGAATCTATTTCCATCTGAATCTAAAATGAATTGACTAAAAAATGCTACAACTATCCCGTTTATTAAGGGAATTAGAATAGCAAATAGTAAAACAAATAACCCATTTTTTCGAAAGGCTGAAAATCGTTTGGCAGTAGTAATACCCATTTCTAATAAAAATAGAGCCAGAAATCCTTTAAAAATATCTGTCGTAAATGGTTTTATATCCAAGGCTTGTTGCTCATTTGAAACATATCCAATGAGTAAACTTCCAAAAATCATTAAAACACTTCCATTCGTGAGGGAATGTCTCAGTGTATTTTTCATAGACGTTGGATTATTATTGTTTGTATTGAATCGATTAATAAGATAAACCCCCACAATAATAGCGGGAAACTCCATTAAAGCCATTACAGCAACCATGTGGCCTCCAAAAGGGATTTTTTGAAACTCTAAGAAAGAAGAAGCGGCAATAAATGTTACGGCACTAACAGAGCCGTAAGCAGCGGCAATTGCTCCTGCATTGGCTGTGTCTAGTTTTAATTTTAAAATGTAAAATGTATATAGTGGAATCATTGAGGCTAAAATTAGACCGCTGATTAATGCAAAATAAACCTCGTTGTTAAAATCAGCATGAACTAATTCTTGTCCACCCTTAAATCCTATAGAGAACAACAAGTATAACGAAATGAATTTAAAAGAAGACTCAGGAATTTCTAAATCACTTTTAACAAAAGAAGCAAACAAGCCTAATGCAAAAAACAATAAGGTAGGGTTAGTCAAATTCGTCACTAAAAGTTCAATATTCATCTATCTCTGCAAGTTTAATAATCTCTGATTTTTCGCTATTTTTCTTTTCACAATCTAACTTTATTAGGTGAAAATGGATGCTACATATGCTTGTTTGCACCAATTTTTCCTTTCTTAAATTCATGTTAGCTATCAGCTAATACTATTTATTATTCAATTAAACCCTTAATTGAAATAGTAGAATGAATAACAAGTTTCATATCTTTCTCTTTGGCTTCGGCTATTAATTCCCTAACCTGGCTAAGTACCGATTTTAATTCCGTTATTCTTTTTACTGCCAGCTCATCTTCTTTACCAACCATTTCAAACGAAGTCAGATTTTTAAGGTTATGAAAATTGATTTTAGACGTGTATGCGTTCATTAAAACTTCTCGCGCATCTTCAGGAGAGAAAGTACCTTCAATTAAGATTAATTCTTTATTCATTTTGTTTCATTTTTTAGTTAAAATACTTAAGGTTAATACGCCATAAATAATTGATCCACAAATAAATAAATGTGAATAAATGGTTTCTTCCAACATCAAGTTCAAGGTGAAAAACAACAGGGTAACACAAAGAGAAAAAAAGGATGTCAAAAAATAAAATGTCATTTATCTATGTTTAAAAACGTCGAGCAAAATTGAGAAATGTAATTCATTAATTTTTATTTATATTTGATATGGAAAACATAAAAAATATTTATGAATTATACAATTAACCAACTACGCATTTTTTTAAAAGTCTCGCAAACAAAGAGCATCACAAAAGCATCAGAGGAATTACATTTGACTCAACCTGCGGTTTCTATTCAGTTAAAAAATTTTCAAGATCAATTTAGTTTACCACTAACAGAAACAATTGGTAGGCAAATTTATATTACCGATTTTGGCAAAGAAATAGCGGAAGATGCTGAAAAAATTCTAAATCAGCTTAGTGATATTCACTATAAAACATTGCAGCATCAAGGAAAATTGACAGGTCCCTTAAAGTTATCCGTGGTGTCAACTGGGAAGTATATTATGCCGTATTTTATTGCTGATTTCATAAATGAGCATGAAGGTGTGGAACTCAATATGGATGTTACCAATAAAAACAAGGTCATTGAAAGTTTAGAAAATAATGATGTTGATTTTTCATTGGTTTCTGTATTGCCCGACAGTTTACTCATAGAAAAAATTGAATTACTTCAAAATAAGTTGTTTGTGATTGCTAATAAGAAATTTGACATCAAAAAGAAAGTATATTCTCAAGATATTTTTGAGTCGTTGCCCCTCATATATCGTGAAAAAGGATCGGGAACAAGAAGTACGATGGAAAAGTTCATGATAAAAAACAAAATTTCAGTTAGAAAAAAAATGGAATTAACATCAAATGAAGCTGTTAAGCAAGCGGTAATTGCTGGTCTTGGTTGTTCCATAATGCCTTTAATTGGAATTAAGAATGAACTTCAGAATGGTGATTTGCAAATTATTCCAACGAAAGGCTTTCCTATTGAATCGGTCTGGTATTTAATCTGGTTGAAAGGTAAAAAACATTCACCCGTTGCTTTATCATACCTCTCCTTTTTGAATCAGGAAAAATCGGCAATAGTTGAAAAGAACTTTGATTGGTATGAAAATTATTGAATGCATTATGGATTACAGAACGAGCAATACATAGGGTCTTCAACTTTCTTTCCGTTGGGAAAAAATTCTGATGAAGTGAACCCACAATT
>CAZTFG010000124.1:0-6123 GCA_964612725.1 uncultured Lishizhenia sp.
ATTTATTCCGGCTTCGAGATTGGTACTTCTTTTCTGCTCTCCCCTACTTCATCTTGCTGATATAAGGTCAATTAGAATTGAAAATTGTATATGATAATTTGATTGGTTTGCCTCGTTTGGCGTTGTATTACAGAACAAACTTCAGCATAATCAATAAAGCAGCCAACTAAATTTACCTTGCTAAATGAAAAATAAGGTGTAATCCCTAGGAGTTAATACGTGGTATTACGTATAAGAATGCTGTTCAATCTATTTTAGGGGGTACTCCACCCTCATTTTCATGTTTGAACAGGGGAAATTAAAATCTATTGAGAATTAATTCCTTTTCTCGAAAAAATCAGTAAAATATTGAAGAGCCAAGGCATAGCTCGTGAGTCCGAAGCCTAAAATGGAGCCCACGCACACCGGCGTGATCATGGAAGTATGACGAAAACTTTCGCGCGCGGCGATATTTGAAATATGCACTTCCACCACCGGAGTTTGAATCGCGGCTATGCAATCTCGGATAGCAACGCTTGTGTGGGTATACCCTCCTGCATTGATAATAACCCCATCAACTTCAGCTGCTTGCAAGTAATTAATAATTTCGCCCTCCACATTGGACTGAAAATAAGACAAATCCACATTCGGATGTTTCAAACGTAATTCAGAGAGGTACGTTTCAACAGATTGTGTTCCGTAAATTTGTGTTTCACGTGTACCCAACAAGTTTAAATTGGGGCCGTCAATAAGTGCAATTTTCATTTCTATGTCAGCTTGGGACCGCTATATTAAGCATTTTGTTTCATACTTAAAAATTGAGCGTGGATTAGCTGATAATTCTATTTTGGCCTATCAAAATGATGTATTCAAACTGGCTGACTTTTCGATCCCACGCAAAAAGAACGTACAGGATATTTCTTATGCCGACCTAACTGAGTTTGTATCTATCTTATATGACTTAGGGCTGAGTGCACGGAGTCAAGCCCGTATCATTAGCGGAATCAAGCATTTTTTTGGCTTTTTGTTGTTAGAAAATGAAATCACCCAAGACCCGAGCGAACTATTGGAACAACCCAAAATTGGGCTAAAACTTCCTGTTTACCTGACCATTGAAGAAATTGACGCATTGATTCAAGCAATTGACTTAAGTAAAAATGAAGGGCATCGCAACCGAGCCATGCTTGAAACCCTATACAGTTGCGGTTTGCGGGTAAGTGAATTAGTAAACCTACGATTTTCTGATTTATTTTTTGAAGAGGGATTTATTCGTGTTATCGGAAAAGGAAACAAAGAACGCTTGGTACCGGTTAGTCCAAGTGTGGAAAAGGAAATTGGGATATACGTGGATTTTTATCGAAAACAACAGGACGCAAAGCCTGGAAATGAGAATATTGTCTTTTTAAATCGCAGGGGTGCTCAACTTACTCGTGTTATGATTTTTACGATTATTAAGGATTTATCCGAGGCGATTGGGCTGACAAAAAACATATCCCCTCATACGTTCAGGCACTCATTTGCTACTCATTTAATTGAAGGCGGAGCCAATTTGCGGGCAATTCAAGAGATGTTGGGACACGAATCTATAACCACCACAGAAATATACACCCACCTAGATCAGCGCTTTTTACGGGATGCTATTCAGTCGTTTCATCCAAGAAATGCGAAGTAGGTTAAGGAGATGAGAGTTGAAGCTTCGACAGGCTCGGCTTTAAGAGTTTAGAATGGAAACACCCCTTATTCTGTTACAAAAAATGATTAAAATAACCCCATCTATATTACAAAATACACAATTAAGTCATTAATAATCAATTAATTAACTTATCTTTTGTTTTTTCTTCGGTTTTCGAGCCAATTCGGTACTTTCTTTTCGGGTTTTTGAAGATCACCCAATAGTTTTTCTGCCAAATCAGGGCGCTTAGCTTTGTCGAGACGGGATTTGATCCATTGGTGGTTCTCACGCTTATACCAAAAGAAAAAGCGATTTTGGTTTTGTTTTTCTTCTTTCGTTTTCGCCGTTTTAATTGGTTTCAAGGTATATGGATGAACGCCCGTGTAATAGATTACCTCCGCAACAGTCATAGGAGTAGGAGTAAAATCTTGAACTTGTTCCAATTGAAAGCCCATATCTTTGGTTTCTGCAGCTAAATTCGCCATATCTTCCTCTTCACAACCGGGGTGCGACGAAATAAAATAAGGAACTAAGGGCTGATTTAATTTGTGCTTGGCTGAGATTTTATCGTATTTGGCTTTAAACTTATGAAAATAAGAAAAAGATGGTTTACGCATTACGCGTAAGGTTGCATCAGAGGTATGTTCGGGCGCCACTTTTAATCGACCGCTGATATGATGCTGAACCAATTGCTCGATATACTCATCGTGGTTGCCATCTTCGTTGTTTTTGTTGAAATCATCTACCAGCAAATCATAACGAATACCAGAACCCACAAATGCTTTCTTCACTTTTGGGTTGGCATCCACTTTTTTGTACAACTCAGTCATTGGCTTGTGAGAAGTATCAAGGTTATTACAAATTACGGGATGAATACAACTTGGAGAGGAACAACGAGCACAAATGGCCTCATCTTTTCCTTTCATTTTATACATATTAGCTGATGGACCTCCTAGATCGGAAATATATCCTTTAAATTCAGGATGCTGCACCACTTCTTCCACTTCCGCTAAAATCGATTTTTCACTTCTTGATGCGATGAACTTCCCTTGATGCGCTGAAATCGTACAAAAACTACATCCACCAAAACATCCACGATGCATGTTGATGGAAAACTTAATCATTTCATATGCCGGAATCACGCCCCTTTTCTTGTATTTAGGATGAGGCAAACGCGTATATGGCAAATCAAAGGAACGATCAATTTCCTTTTCAGTCATCGTTTTATATGGCGGATTAATTACCAATGTTTGATTACCCACATGTTGAATGATTCGGTTTGCATCCCATTTATTGGATTCTACCTCAACCACTTTGAAATTGGCCGCATATTTCAATTTATCCTTTAAGCAATCTTCATGACTTGCCAATTCAACGGTTTCCCAATTTTTATTTTTTGGCAATTCGTTGACTTTATCTTGCACAAAAGCAATCTGTCTGATCGTTTTGATTTGATTAAACGGAATGCCTTTTTTCAATAAATTCAATAATTCACGCAAAGGCTGATCACCCATTCCGTATACCAGTGCATCTGCACCCGAATCAACAAGTACCGATGGCATCAATTGATCTTTCCAATAATCGTAATGAGTAACTCGTCTTAATGAAGCCTCAATACCACCAATCAATACAGGGACGTCAGGAAAAAGTTCTTTGAGGATTTTAGTATAAACGGTTGTTGCATAATCGGGACGAAAACCAGAAACTCCACCTGGTGTGTAAGCATCTGTTGAACGCAATCGCTTGCCTGCTGTGTAATGGTTCACCATGGAATCCATGCAACCGGCTGTTACACCAAAAAAAAGTTTGGGTTTTCCCATTTTTTTAAAGTCGCGCAAATCGTCTTTCCAATTGGGTTGAGCCACAATTCCGATGCGCAATCCTTCGTCTTCAATGATACGACCAATTACCGCTGTTCCAAACGCAGGATGATCTACGTAGGCATCGCCAGAAATTAAAATTACATCAAATTCTTCCCAGCCACGTTTTTCGGCTTCTTTGAGAGATAAAGGGAGCCAGTCGGATAAAGGTCTTTCGTTTTGCACGCTGTAAAATTACGGAAGAAAAATGGAGAATTTGTATTGTAGAATTGAAAATGTAATATTGAAAGTTAGTTTAGGAATTGGAATAGATATTTTACAGAAGCAGTTTGAGCTTTACCTCAGGTGGTAAATGAAAACGGAGAAATTAAAGAGTTGAGAATGGAGAATGGAGAATTGAAGCTTCGACAGGCTCAGCTTTACAGAATGGAGAATGGAAAAATTAATTTTACTTTTTTGATTTCCATCTTTCGAGGTGACCAAGCATGAACGGGCGAGAAAAAAACCACGCAAAGAATTTACTATTCCCTCCTGCGATCATTCCTTTTCTTGATGCTTCTGAAAATTCCTTCAAAGAAACATCACCACCAACAAATGCACCATTGATGTCGCAATAACTGCAGTATTTTTGGCTTCTTGTCCCATCTATTTCTGTACCTCCACCCTGTTGGTCTTTGTTCAAAGGCATTCCACAACTTTGACAATTTTTGTAGGATTTTATTGTGCTAGTTTGCATCGAATTAATTATTAAATCTAATTTCAAAGATACCAATAATTATGTATCCAAAAAAGAGACTATAGTTTTACTCCTACCCTACATGAGCAAGAACCTCAACAAAAACAATGATGTAGAAATCACAAAAAACAAGGTAAGAAATAAAGAGAAATCTTCTAGTTTATTTCGAGTAGCAATGAGCAACACCTCTTTATCATGAATGGGTAAGTGGGAAAATTCTTTATGTCTTGAAAGTACAAGCTTTGTTGCTTTTCGCTCAAGCTGCCTAGAGATTTGATTGTAAGTTGTCATCTTGTTCTATTTTTATAAAACAAAGGTGATACATAACGCAAAATTACTTGGAAAAATGGTATTAGGTATTTGAAATTTTACCAATGAATACGCGGGTTCAAATACGTAATTATACTAATTAGTTGTTGGTGTTTTTTCGATCAAATGGCAAGAAATTTGAAAAATGTGTTGACATCAATTTCCACTTTTTTGCTTGATCAAAAAAGTGGAGTAAAAAAATCAAGGCTTTGGATTTTTCTTGGTTCGGCACTTTTAAAAATTGTTGCCATTATTAATTCTATCCGAACCATTTTCAGATCATCCTGATTTTCTGATTTGTCAGTGATCCTTCGGATTCCTCCAAATCTACAAAACTCAGTTCTGATAGAAAACTTAAAAATCTAAGGCCAGATCAACTTCTTCGGCAATTTATACAACCTAGAAAAGAGAAGTTGGTGTTTTTTCGCCGCACAAGTTAATTTCTAAAAGTTGATGTTTTACATGTACATCCAAGTCAAGTGATAACACATACATTAACTTGGTTATTGCCGCTTCGGTGGTCATGTCTGTTCCGCTGACAACTCCTACTTTTTGAAAAAAAGAACTTGTTTCGTATTTACCTTGTGTCACGGCACCTGATGAACATTGACTGACATTAACAACGATTCCACCGGATTGAATATAGGAGGCCACGCTTTGTTGAAAAACCACGTCACTGGAAGCATTTCCCGAACCGAATGTCTCCAAAACTACCGCTTTAAATTTTGAAACATCTAAGAGGGAACGGTATCCTTCAAATGGTATTCCAGGATACAATTTGATTAATGCCACTCGATTATCTAATTTCTTAGAAAAAGATGTTGTTTTTTCTGTTGATCTAAATAACCGATTTTTATCATATTCAATGGTGACCCCAGCAACAGCTAAGGGAGGATAATTGGGTGATAAAAAGGCCTGAAATTGGTTAGCAGATACTTTGGACGAGCGATTTCCTCTGTAAAGGGAATATTCAAAATAAACACATACTTCCTGCACAACCGATTGATTGTAATCATCTTTTTGCGCGGCAATTTCAATCGCAGTTATTAAATTTTCTTTACCATCGGTTCTGATTGTTCCAATGGGCAATTGAGATCCAGTTAAAATAATCGGTTTCTTTATTCCTTGAATTAAAAAACTTAAGGCAGAAGCCGTATAAGCCATAGTGTCTGAGCCATGTAAAATGACAAAACCATCATATTTGTTATAATTCTCCTCAATGATTTCGACAAGATTAATCCAATGATCGGGCGTCATTTCGGAAGAATCAATCGGTTTGTATATGCTTACGGATTCAATGTTTACTGGAATACGATTCAATTCTGGAACTTGATCATACATGTGTTTAAAGTCGAAGCTTTTTAATTCGCCGCTGATTGGATCATTGATCATTCCGATAGTGCCACCGGTGTAAATTAATAAGATTGAACTTTTGTTTTGCATAATGCCTAATTAAGAATAAATTTCATCCAAGGCTTCGCAAAATAGATGTGTTGCTTCAGCTAAAATTTCGGTTGTATGAGCAGAGGAAACAAAGCCAACCTCATAACCGCTTGGACCAAGATAAACTCCTCGGTTTAATAATGCAGCATGCAACTCATTGAATT
>CAZTFG010000125.1:0-6105 GCA_964612725.1 uncultured Lishizhenia sp.
TATATGAATCATTTAGAAATCGAGAAATAGAAAACATGTGCCCCATAACCAATTCTGCTACTGATTGTGACGAGGATGCAGGAGTATTTATCACCTTCAATCCTTTTTCTCGTGCATATGCAACATCAATATTATCCATTCCTACACCTCCTCGACCGATTAATTTTAATGATGGGCATTGATCAATCAACTCTTTACGAGCAGTAGTGGCACTTCGAACCAATAAAATAGGTATACCTTCTTTTTGAATGAAAGTAGCAAGTTCTGTTTGTTCAACTTTATCAGTAATTACAGTAAATCCTGCATTTTCAAGAAGTTCCTTTCCTAAATCTGAAATACCATCGTTCGCTAAAATCTTCATTTTTCTTTATTTTATTATCCTTTTCGGGTAAATTCTTTCATTACATCTACCAATACTTGTACACTTTCAATTGGCAAAGCGTTATACATAGAAGCTCTGTATCCTCCAACAGAACGATGTCCAGGAAGACCAACTATTCCAGCTTCTTTCCACATCACGTCAAATTCAGTAGCGCGACTTTCATCGTTCAATAAAAATGTGACATTCATATTAGATCTATCATCTGTGTCTACCGCACCTCTAAATGCAACATTGTTATCGATTTCATCATACAATAGCTTAGCTTTTGCATTATTCTTTAATTCCATTTCTTTTACACCGCCTGTTTCTAATAAATTGCGAAGGTTCAACATAGCAACAAATACCGAAAATACCGGTGGCGTATTTAACATAGATTCCTTTTCTACCTGTTGTTTTAAATCTAAATAGGTTGGCATAAATGAAGAAGTTGATTTACCTAAAACTTCATCTTTTACAATGTATAGCGTAGCGCCTGCTGGACCAAGATTTTTCTGAGCTCCTGCATAGATTAAATCAAAATCAGCCACATTAATTTCTTTAGAAAAAATATCAGAAGACATATCACAAACTAACGGAAGATCCGTTTTTGGAAAATGCTTAAACTGTGTTCCGTAAATGGTATTATTTGAGGTAAAATGAACATAATCTACATCCGTTGGAATTTCAAAATTCTTTGGAATATATGTAAATCCTTTGTCCTCAGATGAAGCAAAAACGTTAACATCTACGCCAACTTTTTTCGCCTCTTTGATAGCGCCAGACGCCCATGTTCCTGTATTAATGTACCCAGCCTTTTTGGTTGTCCGCATCATATTTAACGCTGCAATGGTAAATCCAAGTGTAGCCCCTCCTTGTAAGAAAACAACTGAATAACCCGAGGGAACGTTAAGCGCTTTTTTAACCAAATCCATGGCTTCATCCATTACAGCAACAAAATCCTTGTGTCTATGAGAAACTTCCAGAATAGAAAGGCCATTAAAATCTAGAACAGCAGCCGCAGCTTGTTCAAAAACAACATGAGGTAAAATACATGGACCTGCGCCAAAATTATGTTTCATAAATATCATTTTAATTTAAGTAGTAACAAAGTTGCAAAAGAAGGTGCTAACATCAAAACATCGTAAAAATAAATCTGTAAATTATCCAAAAAAAAAGCCCGAAAATCGGGCTTCAAATTATTCTTTCGTTTTTTTTGTTGTTGTCTTTTTAGGCGCAGCCTTAGAAGCGGCTTTTTTTTCAGTTTTTGCCTCCGCCGATTTGGTTTCTTTTACAGGTTTTTCTTTTTTTACTGTAACTTCAATTTTTTTCTCGTCATTTCTTTTTCTAGAAATACCATAGGAACCCATTGCTCGTTTTCCTTTCGCTGTTTTTTTATCTCCTCTACCCATTTGATTTTCAATTTATGATACAAAGTTAATATTCTTTTTCTTTCAAAAGACGTTCTTTTGAAATCTATTTCAATTTAGACAAATGTCCTTCAAAAACACATTTTTCATTGCGTTTATCTTTTTTCTCTGATGTTCTTTCAGCTACAGAAACTTTCCCCTCACTAAAAAACATCGAAATTTCAATCTCAATTTTGTTTATCGAATCCCTTGAAACAAAATTCAATTCATTCTCACTGTAGAATTCTTCTTTACTGGCGGTTCCTGAATACCTTCTTGTACAACCTTTACTTAGTTGAAAGACAAAATCTATTTTAGTTGAATCTTTTTCAGATGGTTTAATTGATGCTGTAAATCCACTTTTGTTGACATAATTACCTACAATATCACTAATTTTCAACTTGCAAACAGGAGTTTCAGTAGATTGAACAGGTAACTTAGCATTCACTGATTTTTTTGCATTTTCCGTAGATGTTTCACTTTTCCCACCACATGATAATAGGAATAGCGTTAATGAAATTAGGAGAATTGGTAAAATTACTTTCATTTTTCACGTTTTTATGGCGCCAAAATTACAACATTTTCTCCAAATATCTTCTTTTTATCTCATTTTCAATAAGTTCACTACTTTTAATATGATTGCGGCACCAACTCAATTTTGTTTCTAACTGCACAGCATCATTTAATTTCCAATTAATACTTGAATTGTGAAGGCGATTCCTCATTTCGTTCAAAATGATTGCCACTGAAACGGAAACATTTAAACTTTCAGCAAAACCATACATGGGAATTCGAACCAAATAATCAGCTTGTTCAAGCGCTACTTGAGTAACTCCTTTTTTTTCAGCACCAAAAACAAAAGCCAACGGTTCATCAATTGGCACATTAAAGATATCGTATTCAATGGCATGAGGACTAGTAGCAACCAGTTTATATCCTCTGTTTTTAATCTCCTTAAAAATATCTTCAGAGGTTCTTCCCTTTGTATAATGATGTTCTAGCGTTACCCATTGGTTTGAACCCCGAGCAATACCTTCATGAACTTGATATGTATTTCTGGATTCGACAAGATGAAGTGTTTGTATCCCAAAAGAATCGCATGTTCGGACTATTGCTGAGGCATTGTGCTCTTGAAAGATATCTTCTGAAATTACTGTAAAATGATTGGTGCGTTGGTCAATAATTTGTTCAAATAACCGAATTCTTTCAGGGGTAAGCATTTCATAAAATTCTTGAAGTATATATTCATCAGGAACGTACTGGTCATTTGTCATAGCGATTGAAAAAAAAAGAGATTTGTTTGCGTCTATAAAAATATTTTATGAGCATTAAACCGAGTAATACAGAACCCGATCCAACGAGAATGCCGGTCCAAAATTCGTTCATACTTTGTTTAGTGGGTTCGTTGATTTTTTGAACAGTGAAATAATCCATCAATCGTTCATTATCTTCTTCGTTTTTTAAAAGTAATTCCTGATTTTTATCTTTAAGATCAATAAACTGCCGATAATACTCAATTTCCTTGTCCTTGTTTTTTACCTCTTTTTGTACTTCAACAAGCATTTCCATAAAATCAATTTGGTCAGGAATCATTCCTGCCTTTTCAGCATACTTTAACCCTTTTAAAAATTGATTTTCAGCTTCGGTATAATCGTTTTGAATATAGGCCAACGATCCTAAATTGTAATATGACTCCAAAATACCTTTAGAATGTTTGATTTTTATCCTTAATTCCAAGGCTTGGTTAAAATACTTGCTTGCTAGTAAAAAATCTTGAATTGTGGCACAATAAGCACCCATATTAGTTAAGGCTTGAGCTTTAAAAAAAACATTATCTGTTTTATCCAAACAATGAATACTTTTCTCCAGGTATTCTTTTGCTAATGGTAAATTTTTCCGTTCCAATTCCAAATCGCTTAAAAAACCATACGCATTAGAAGCCGATTCATTTTTTTTCCTGTTTAATGTCTCTTTGAGATAATGCTTGGCAATGCCTTTTGCTTTTTCTTTTAAATTTAGTTTATCATATACCTTTGCCAAATTCAATTCGGCCATGAAAAAATGAGTAGGATCAGGAGAATCCTTACCCGTTTTCAACGATTGCAGAAAATAACCTTTCGCCGTTGCATAATCTCCTTCCATGAAACTAGCTATACCTAATTCATTTAATTCTTCCGTTTCATTAGCCTTATCTCCTATTTTACGATGAAAATGAAGCGCTTCTTTAAGTTGATTTTTTCCTAATTGTATTTCACCCCTACGAGTCCAATAACATCCTAAAACACGTTTTGAAAAAAACATGAGCTCCTGAATTAAAATACCTTGATGATTTTCTTGAAGAGCTAAGGACAATATTTTCAGCGAATCCACATCAGTCCTCAAATACTTCTCCCATAAATCATGGCTAATTTGTAATTTCTGAACAGGATTAGCGGTTTTTTTCAAATCCATGAATTGCTGCCCTTGAAGAATAAAGCTGGATAGGAACAATAACCAAAAGAATAGAAACTTCAATCGCATAGGATAAAGGTAATAAAATCAATAAAATAAAACCATTTGTGGGTTGATCTGTTTACATTTGTAGAGTGGGAAAAGAAAAATTCATAGAAATAAAAGGTGCTAGGGTACATAATTTAAAAAATGTAGACGTTCTAATACCTCATCGCAAAATCACTGTAATCACTGGTCTTTCAGGTTCTGGCAAATCATCGCTCGCTTTTGACACCTTGTATGCTGAAGGTCAAAGAAGATATATTGAAAGCCTTTCTTCCTATGCAAGACAATTTTTAGGGAAATTAGACAAACCAGAAACGGATTACATTAAAGGAATTGCTCCTGCTGTCGCCATACAACAAAAGGTAATAACAAGCAACCCAAGATCAACTGTTGGAACAAGTACCGAAATATACGATTACCTTAAATTGTTATTTGCTCGAATTGGTAAAACCTATTCACCCATATCTGGTAATGAAGTTAAAAAACATACAATCACTGATGTTGTAGATTTCTTGAAAACGCTCAATGAGAATGAACGTGCTGTTATTATTAGCCCGATTTCAAACTGGAAGAAATTTGGAGCGATAAAGCAATTAGAAATTTTAATTCAACAAGGATTTCAGCGTGTTTTATCGAATAATGAATTAGTTGAAATTAACACGTTAATTAGCAAAAACCCAGCTGAATTAGATAGTACATTTTTGGTAATTGATCGAATTCAAATTCAATTTAACGAAGAAGGAAATGAAGCAAGATATGCTGATTCCGTTCAAATTGCGTATGCTGAAGGTGCAGGCAATTGTGGGATTTATAGATTGATTGACAGTTCTATCACTTGGTTTAATAATCGATTTGAGCTTGATTCAATGGAATTTCAAGAGCCTAATGAACATTTCTTCACCTTTAACAATCCATTTGGTGCTTGCAAAACATGTGAAGGTTTCGGTCAAGTACTTGGTATCGATCCAGATTTAGTAATTCCAGATAAAAAACTAAGTGTTTTTGAAGGGGCTATTGCTCCGTGGAAAGGAGATACAATGGGAGAGTACCTAAATGATTTGGTTTTTAATGCGAAAAAATTTGATTTCCCTATTCATAGACCAGTTGAACAATTGACCGCAGAACAACTTACCATTTTATGGGAAGGCAATTCCTATTTCACTGGAATAAATGCATTTTTCAAATTTGTAGAAAGTCAAACTTATAAAATTCAATATCGGGTCATGCTTTCTCGTTATCGAGGAAGAACGGATTGTCCTGATTGCTTAGGAACGAGACTTAGAAAGGATGCAAACTATGTTAAGATTAATGAAAAGTCAATTACCGATCTCGTCTTAATGCCTTTAACTGATTGTTTTGATTTTTTTTCAACGATTAATTTGACAACTCATGACGCCTCTGTTTCTAAGCGGATTTTACCAGAAATCCAGGGTAGGCTATCTGTTTTAATAGACGTTGGGTTGGGTTATTTAACTTTAAATAGAAAGTCAAACACCTTATCAGGAGGAGAATCGCAGCGCATTAATCTATCCACATCTTTAGGTAGTAGTTTAGTTGGTTCTATTTATGTTTTAGACGAGCCTTCCATCGGACTTCATCCCCGAGATACCGAAAGGTTAATATCTGTTTTAAAAAAATTACGTAACGTCGGTAATACAGTAATCATTGTAGAGCACGAAGAAGAGATTATGAAAGCTGCGGACCAGATCATAGACATTGGACCAATGGCGGGGAAGTATGGTGGAGAAGTTGTTTTTCAAGGAGTATTTAGTGAATTATCCAATTCAGAAAATAGTTTAACCGCTGATTATTTAACAGAAAAAAGAAAAATACCGGTTCCAG
>CAZTFG010000126.1:0-6094 GCA_964612725.1 uncultured Lishizhenia sp.
CACCAATTGCAGCACCTGTCATTGGAGCATAAAACTGCATTGGAGCAGGATCAGAAGCATTTGCTGCCACAACAACTGTATAGGCCATAGCACCAGCATCTTCAAATTTTTTCACTATCCCTGCAACTGTTGAACCTTTTTGACCAATAGCAACATAAATACAAAAAACAGGTTCACCTCTATCGTAAAATTCTTTTTGGTTGATAATTGTATCTATCGCCACTGTAGTTTTACCGGTTTGACGGTCACCAATAATCAACTCTCGTTGACCTCTACCAACTGGAATCATGGCATCAATTGCCTTAATACCTGTTTGAAGTGGCTCATTTACCGGTTGACGAAAGATAACACCTGGAGCTTTTCTTTCGATTGGCATTTCAAATAATTCACCCGTAATAACTCCTTTTCCGTCTATCGGTTGTCCTAAGGTATCAACAACACGACCTACCATACCTTCACCAACATTCACAGAAGCAATTCTACCTAAACGTTTAACAGTGTCACCTTCTTTCACTTCAGAAGCGCGTCCAAGTACTACAACTCCAACATTATCTTCTTCAAGGTTTAATGCAATTCCACGAATTCCTCCGTCAAATTCAACAAGTTCACCATACTGAACTCCAGTTAATCCATAAACTCGAGCGATACCATCCCCTATTTGTAAAACGGTACCAACTTCTTGCAATTCTGCTTCACTTCTAAAGCCTGATAATTGCTCACGTAAGATTGCAGAAACTTCTGCTGGTTTAATATCTGCCATGATTTGTTTTTTATCTATTAATTGTTTGTAATCAAGTCTAATTTTAATTTTTTCAATTGGTTATTCACGGATGCATCGATTTGAATATCTCCAATGCGAACTACGAATCCTCCAATTAGTTTTTCATCAATAAGCTCTGTAAGTTCAATTTGACCAGAAATCTTAATTTTTGAAAGAATTTTATCTTTACTTTCTTTTGAAAGTGTAGTTGCTGAAATTAACGTTACCGGAACAATTCCTTTATGATCTTTAACGAGTGTAATAAAAGATGCTGCTATCTCAGGCAACAAGGACTCTCTTCCATTTTTTACAATTAGTTGCATGAAAGAGGTTGTCAGGACATCAAAATGGCTAAACAACTCGTTCAGAACGTTTAATTTTTTATCAGCACGAATAACCGGTGATTTTAGAAAAACTAATAAATCATTGTTATCTCTACTTGAATGAAAAAAGAAATCCATATCCTTCAAAATAAGATCAACCTTATTTTGCTCTACAGCCAACTCTAGGAGTGCCTTTGAATATCGAATTGCTGATTTAGTACTTTTCATGACTTATTAATTCATATTGATATCCTCAGCCATTTTTTCTGCTAATGCTTTTTGTTTATCATCCGAAGATAATTCACCGCGGATAATTTTCTCAGCAATTTCCAACGATAATCCAGCGACATGTGTTTTTAATTCACTCATGGCTTGTAACTTCTCATTTTTAATTGCTTCCTTCGCAGCTGTAACAATTTTATCAGCTTCTAATTTAGCTTTATCCTTAGATTCTTCAATCAATTTATCTGCGGCATTTTTCGCATCCTTCAACATGGAATCTCTTTGAGCTCTAGCTTCTTTTAACAAATTTTCATTTTCAGACTGTAAGGCCTTCATTTCTGCTTTTGTTTTTTCAGCCATTTCCAATGCTTCAGAAATTTTCTGCTCTCTAGCATTAACAGCACCTAAAATTGGTTTCCAAGCAAATTTTGTTAGTATAAATAACAAGGTGCAGAAAACTATTCCTGTCCAAAATAACAATCCTAAATCTGGTAATATTAAATCCATTTTTTCTTTTTTACATAGTTAAAAAAATCAATCCCCAACCAACCGTTAGGGATTGAAAATTAATTACTTCGCTCCTCCTAGTAGACCAACTACTACTCCAAAAAGCGCAACACCTTCGATTAACGCTGCTGCGATAATCATTGCTGTTTGAATTTTTCCTGAAGCTTCAGGATTTCTTGCGATACCCTCTACTGCTGAACCACCGATACGACCGATACCCATCCCTGCGCCTAAAACCGCAAGACCTGCTCCAATTGCTGCTATACTTCCGTACATACTATATAGATTAAAAAATTACTACTTAATGATGCGCTTCTTCAACTGCCGCTCCAATAAACAAGGAAGACAACATAGCAAACAAATATGCCTGAAGGAACGCAACTAACAACTCTAAAACTGAAATAAACAATGCCATTGGAACCGATAACATACCCCAAGCAGCATTCTTGTTTATAAAAATAATTGAAATCAATGCTAGAACGATGATATGTCCTGCCGTAATATTGGCAAACAAACGAATCATTAAAGCAAAAGGCTTAGTGAAAATACCTACGATTTCGATAGGTATCATAATAGGCAACAACAACTTAGGAACCCCTGGTGTTGCGAAAATATGCGACCAATAATTTTTGTTTGCAGAAAATACAGTAACCAATAAGGTACAAACCGCTAAAAAAAGCGTTACGGTTATATTACCTGTTAAATTTGCTCCCCCTGGTAAGATTGGAACTAGACCCAACATATTGTTCAACCAAATAAAGAAAAATATAGTTGTTAAATAAGGAACGTATTTATGATATTTATGCTTATCAATGTTGGCTTTAGCGATATCATCACGAACCATTACGATAATTGGCTCCATGAATTTAGCTAATCCTTTTGGAGCAACTGCACCATTTTTCTTGTAATATCCTGCAACTGTTAACATCATTGCTAAAATGATTGCCGCTCCAAAAAACAATGAAAGCACATTTTTAGTGATTGAAAAATCTAATACTTTTGTGTTTCCGTGGACATGTCCGTCTTCAAAACTTAATTCTCCGTTATTTAATTTGTAGATTTTCTCATGAAACATACCATAACCTGCAGCATCACCACTTCCTTTATAGTAACTAACTGGTTGATGTGTTTTATGGTCGATTGCCGTAGCTAATTCTCCGTGATATAAATTCTTAGATGAAAATACTTTCATGCCTTCATCCATTAGAATAACGGGAAGATAAATGGAAGTACCGCCATGTTCTGGGCCCCATAAATGCCATTCATGAGCATCTTTTATATGGTGCATAATCATTTCTCCAACATTAAATTCCTTCTCAGTAGATTTGTCTCCCGAAGCAAAAGAAAGGGATGTAGAAAAAACTACTAATAATGTGACTGCTAATAACTTGATCATGCTCATACTAACAAATTTCATCTGACGACTTTCAAAAATTCGTGCAAAGGTAGGTAAACTTTCAATAGTAGCAAGAGGAAATTTTAAAATCATTGTAATAAAAAAGAAATTTTAACTAATTATTTTTTTGTAGTTCGCGAAGCATTTGTTTGTCAATGTCATTTAATCTTGCTCCTTTGCAAGAACTACGGGTTTTCTCTCGAAGTTTCATAAATTTAAAACTGAATTGAATTGGCCAATATTGACTCGAAAACCAATTCATTCTGGCATTCACCCCATTCCATTGATAAAATCCTATTACAGGTAAATTAATGGTAGGAATAAACATCCAAGCACGATCCAAACGAATACCAAAGCCTAATGAATAATTCATTTGAGCAACAAAAGGATTGTGAAAATTCATAACTGGTGTGTAAGACATCCCCGGATCCTCATATGTTTTATTGCCTTGAATCAAATTAAAATCCACATTAAAACCTAATGCATTGTCGATATAATACTTTCTCGATTTATCGATTTTTGCTTTACCAACAAAAACAATTGAATGAAAGGATGTTCTAAGGTAAACAAAGTTATTTCTGTATTTTCCTATTCCATCTTCAGAATTCGTAATTTGACCTAGTGCATTTTTAAAATCGATATGAGTTTCTTCTTTGCCTGCCAATTGTTTGTACCCCAATCCCCCTTCGATGTAGTCTAAAATTCTTGATTTTTTCAACGCCGGTATTCCAATTCCCTTCCAAAGAGGAAAATAGGTATAACCAAATTCTGCATTAAAACCTAGCTTTCCAGCAGGATTGAGACTATAAACCCCACGAACACCGCTATTGTCTGTTATATTATATGATTTGGTTTTTCCTGTCATCATATACGTTGGTCCAAAATTAAATTGGATTCCATAGTTCATCACCATTTTATCCATCTTCGCTTCTTTGCGCAAGCTTTTTTCATTGACCTCTCCTTTTTTAAAAACCCGTTGGGCATCGGTAAAAGGCGATAAGCAAAGGGCGAATAATAAACATATTACTACACGCATAAACTAAGCATTTTATCCATTATTTCTTGAGAATCCCAATCATGAACGATATTCGGTCGTTCCATAATTTGATCCATTATTCCTTTTTGCACCTCTCCTTGCCTCAATGCTACACTGTAGCGAATGGAGCTAAACGTTACTTGAGAGTACAACGGCATCCATTTATCCGGGTACATTGCACTGAATTTAGCTTCAATTTTTTTACGCAATAAAAACATTGGGTCTGCAACAAAATCGCGCATTTCAAAATAATTACCTAACGATAAATCTTGTAATGCATCGCCATCTGGTTTTCTTTCTCTGTTGTATTCTTCAAAGATTTTCGGCCAATCTTCGCCATGTTTCTCCATTAATTCAAACAAGACTGTACAGTCTTCAAATCCTGCATTCATACCTTGTCCATAAAAAGGAACAGTTGCATGCGCTGCATCACCCATTAGCGCTACCTTTCCTGACGTCCAAGGATGACAACGAATAATAGCCAGTGAGGCCAATGGATGCTTTTCCCACTCGTCCGCTATGGATGGAAGCATTTGATAAAAATCAGGAAATACTTCTTGGAAAAAGTCATTTACTTTTTCTTTCGAAACCAATTTATCGAAGGCATATTTATGATCGCTATGCGGCATAAACAACGTACATGTAAAAGAATTATCATTGTTTGCAAGTGCAATCATCATAAAACGACCTCGAGGCCAAATATGCAAAGCACTTGTATCCATTTTTGCAGATCCATCCTCGTTGGCCGGTAAAAGGATTTCCCGGTAACCATCTGCAATAAAATTTTGACTGTAATTAAATCGATCTAATTTCTGCATGGAATTATAGCGAACAGCCGAAAATGCACCATCAATAGCAAAAACCACATCTGCTTGGTCTTCTAAATTTTCATTTGTTTGCATATTGGTTAAATAAACAATGCCTTTCTCCAAATCCACCTTGCGGCATTCATGTTGGAAGAAAATTGTTGCATTTCCTTTTTGCTCTGCCATATCCATCATTCTGGCATTTACTAAGCCACGTGAAACGGAATAAATGGCTTGATCGTCTTTTCCGTATTGTTGGTAGGTTAAGTTACCCGCCAAATCATGCATCATTCGACCATACATAGGAATAGCAAACTTTCTTACTTCATCGCCCACACCTACTTCATCCAATGCTTTCCATCCTCTATTGGATAAAGCAAGATTTATCGATCTTCCAGCAGAGATCACGGTATTACGGATATCAGGTCTGCGCTCGTAAATGGTGACTTTATATCCAGCTTTGGATAAATAAACTGCCCACAAGGAGCCTACTAAACCAGCCCCAACGATTATGGCTTTTTTCCCTTCATCTTGCATCATTTCCTCCAATTTTTTGAGTAATTTGTTTCGAAAAAATTATTTCTCCTCCTATTTGCTATTCGTTTATTATTTAGATAAGCATTGATACGCCACAACACAAATCCAGCAATCAAAATAGCCGCCGCTTGCGCAGCCAATTGAACATAGGTATAGGTAAAACTTGGTTCACCGCTTAACTTTGTATCAATTAATTCTTGAATCGAATTGATCATTTCCTTGTTTTAAAATGTAAAGTTCATAAAAATCAGTTGAACACAGTTAATTTATCCTTTCTTTTATGAACACCTTGTTGCTTATTGCAAAAAAGTGTGTGTAAAATTTTGTGAGTTTTAAAAATTCGTTATCTTTGCACCCCTTAAATATAGTTTATCAGACTATAATCGGGCAAAGTTAAATGCAACTTTTGAACTAAGAATATTTGCGGATGTGGTGAAATTGGTAGACACGCTAGACTTAGGATCTAGTGCCGAGAGGTGTGCGGGTTCGAGTCCCTCCATCCGCACT
>CAZTFG010000127.1:0-3789 GCA_964612725.1 uncultured Lishizhenia sp.
TTAGAGAATCTGAAAGTATTTTTAAAGCAAGCTATCCCTGCAATTTTGAAGAAATATATAAAAATTTTTGGTACGACGAGTATGATGAAAAAGCTCATTATTGGTTGCAAAACAATTATAAAAATAAATCAGTATAAATAGATTGCAAAAGTATGTTAGGAATAGTACTAGTTTACGAAACGGCAACATCGTTAATTGAACAACATCCTTTAGAAAACGGAAAAACTATGGGCTTGGCTTCTTATGGAAAACCGTCCGATAATCCTCCAAAGTTTTTTAAAGAAAATAACATACCTAATGATTTGTTATTCGTTCGAGAACCCTTTAAAGATGGTCCAGGATGGAGATCTGCGCATAGGGATTTATATAAACACTCTCAAAAAATTATCAATTTACAAAACTATCAATGGTATGCAGATTATGCCTATCAAGTGCAAACTCAAACACAAGAAGCTGTAGCTTCGCTAATTAAAAAAGCCATCGAAAAGACAGGACTGAAAAAAGTTTGCGTGTCTGGAGGTTATGGACTGAATATTGTTGCTAATCACTATTACACCACACAATTTCCCGATGTAGAATTTTACTTTGAACCTTTAGCAGATGATTCAGGTAACAGTATTGGTATGGCACAATTTGTTTATAGAAATGAATCTCAAGACTCTACAATTAGACCAATTAAACATACATTTGTACACGGAACTCCACACGACTTAGGTCAAGTTGACGGTGATAATATAACTGCTAAAGAAATTGCCAAACTAATTTTTAATAATAATTCTGTAGCCGTATTCAATGGGTTGGCAGAAAGTGGACCAAGAGCACTAGGAAATAGATCCTTATTATTCAATCCTCTTAACCCAAACGCTAAAGATATCGTAAATCGAATTAAGAAACGCGAATGGTATCGACCATTTGCTGCGATGGTATTAGAAGAAGATGCTTCTGAATATTTTGTTATGGGAAATATTAAAAAATCCCCATTCATGACTATTAATTTTCCAGTTAAGGAATCTAAAATTTCTGTAATTCCAGGTGTTGTACATGTTGACAATACCTGCAGAATACAGACAGTTAGCAAGGAAGATGGCCATATATACGAACTACTACAGGAATTTAAAAAAATATCCGGACATGGAATTTTATTAAATACTAGTCTAAACTTAGCAGGTGAACCTTTAGTAGACACTGTTGATGATGTTAAGAGCATGATGAAAAGATCAGAATTAACATATACTTGGTTTCCAGAAATTAAAAAAATATTAAAAAAATGAACAAAATCGTGGTTGTTAAAAATTTCTTGAAAGAAGATCTCTGTAGAGAAATGTCAAATCATATACTACAGCTTGATCAAGCTGGATTAAGTCTAAAGGATGATAGATTATGTCCTAACTCGGCATCTTTTTATAGAGTTTTTGATAAAGTATTAGCGTTGTGTCATCCTAAAGTACAAGAATTAGTAGGAGAGGAAATTATTCCTTCTTTTAATTACTGTAGAGTTTACAAAAAAAATAATACTTTACCTCGTCATACTGATAGGCCGGCATGTGAAATAAGTTTTACAGTTACTTTAGATTACGAAATATCCCCTTGGTTATTTTATGCAGAAGTAGACGGAAAAGAAATTGAAATGAATTTAGGAAGAGGAGATATCTGCTTATATGAAGGCTGTACTATTCCCCATTGGAGAAATCCCATGACTCATCAAAATTGGCAGACTCAAGGGTTTTTTCACTATGTTAGAAAAAACGGCCATTATGCTAATCATGCTTATGATAGAGACCAATATCAAAATGCTTATCAAAGAGGATTTACTCTGTGAGATTTTCAAAAACTAATGATTCATTATGTTTTATTGCAGTTAAAAATTTTTTATCAACAAGCGAATGTAATCAATTAATCAGCAATGTTACAGACAACTGGGCCAATGGCATCTCAAGCGGTGAGGAAAATGGTATATACGACGAAGATACAGTTCGACGTGTAAAAGTTTGGATGGAAGATTTAGATAGTGAGTTAGTCGCCAAAATTGGTCTTACTATAATTGATGCTAATGAACGATTTTATAAATTTAATCTTTCTGGTTTTTTCGATTATGATCCTTGTAGAATTTTTAAATACGAAGATTCGATTAAGGCACACTACGGTTGGCATAATGATTTAGGACCGGATTTAATGTCTACAAGAAAACTTAGTTTTTCAATTCTTTTAAATGATCCCTCAACATACGAAGGTGGTAGACTTGAATTTATGCCAGACTTTGGATTTTCAAATGTTCAACAGGGTGATCTTGTTGTTTTTCCATCTTATCTAACACACAGAGTAACACAGATTACTTCAGGAACTAGATATTGTATAGTTGGCTGGGTTCATGGACCAGCATTTCAATAATTCTTATTAAAAAATTTCTTCGCTACTTCTATCATTTTTTCGTAGTTACGTACAAATGTGTTGTTTCTTCGATAATTAAAAATAGCCCATTCATACTCTCTCGATGTTGCTTCCCTTACCACAACTTCTTGATCCGGAAGTTTTATAGGTAATAAAAAACACAATGGTGTACCAGCTTTGATTGTTGTTGATTCATCTAAATGATGCCAAAATAAAGGTATTGTTATTTGATTGTTTATTAGAGGGTCATAAATTCCAGTAACTGCGGAAAATCTTTTTTCTTCGGTCAATGGAATATTTGTCTGCAACAATTGATACCCTTTTGGCAATTTTACAAACCAACTTGTATTAATTTTTAATATTAATTTATGGCACTTTTTGCCTTCCACGATTTTGTCTTTAAAAGCTTCCATTAACATGCTTGGCTCGTGAAAATTTATTGATTCAGAAGTATTTAAAAATATATCTGGCGAGGGATATTGTATATTTAGAGTATGTTCGTTAGGAATTATTTTAAAATCATACCACGATCTTAAAATATATCCATGTTTAAAAGGAGAAAATAATCCAGGACACCGAAAGGTATTTTGCATTATCTCGCTATTTTTAAGCTTCATGAGATTCTTTAAATTTTGATACCACTCAGAGTCGTCTGTCTTAAACTGCTCAATAGGATATGAACAAAGAGAATAAACATTTGTTGAATAAAATTCAATTTTTTTCGAACATTTGGATCTCTAATAAAAGTATTACCTTTTCTTATAAAAAAGGATTCGGCGTCCCTCCAATTTTTTTCAGTTACATTTAAACACTCGTAATCAATATCAAAAGAACTTTCTGGCACAGGTATTAATTGGCAAAGTGGAGTTCCTGCTTTTATTAATTGCGGTCCTAAATTTTTGTTTAAAAATAGCTGTGGATGTACTTGTACGAATGAACCAGGTTTCAAAATTCCTGTAGAACAGAAAAATCTTGTATCATCAGAGTAACTAACTGGCAACATTAAAATGTTCCATCCTTTTGGAATATCGACTACCCAAGGCATAGATATTTTTACTAATAACTTAAATGTATTTTGATGGAGTGGTATTTTTAATTCTGACTGTTCGAGATCCATGTATTTTATTGGTTCTCCAATAATCTTTTGATAATTAGATATACTTACAGGGAATGTCGAGGGAACTGACCATTTAAGATCTTTATCACCATGTGTTTCGATCGTAAAATCAAACCAGGATGTAAGTATCCAACCTAATTTGTTAACTTCAATGATTCCAGGACACTTCGAAGCAGAAGTCATTTGTATACCATATTGAGAAATGTCGTTGGTTTTTTTCTTATAAGAGTCTGTTACGGTCTTAAACCAATCTCTACGAGCATTTTTTGCTTTAATGATCGGAT
>CAZTFG010000127.1:3799-5772 GCA_964612725.1 uncultured Lishizhenia sp.
CAATTAAAACATTTTTACCTATTAAATTTAAAAGATTTGTTATAAAAGTATTCGTCTTGTTTTTTAATTTGTTTCTTATCATAATCAAGACATTCAAAATCTATACTATTGTCTGGTATAGGTATAATTTGACATAGTGGGGTTCCAGCTGAAATTATCTTAGTTTTAGCACTAGTTTTCCAAAATATCTGAGGATTAATTTCTCTATCCCCTGGACTTAAGATCCCTGTTGACGACACAAAATCAGTATCGTCTGGATAAGGAATAGGTAAAAATAATAGTCTCCACCCTTTTGGAATTTCGGCGGCCCACGGTGTTGATATTTTTATTAAAAGAGGAAAGACATCATCTGGTATTGGAATTTTCATTTGAGGCAAGTTTAAATTCATAAACTGTATCAATGGTTTTCCAAACTCCGGATTTCTTTCTTTTAATTCACTCTCTAATTCCGGCGGTACGATATAAGAAAAACTTTTAGTTTCTTGATTTATATCAATAATAAAATCAAACCACGAAGTTAGTATCCAACCTTCTGATAAAAGATTTATGATTCCTGGACATTTTGCAACACCGCTAAACTGGTGTTTAAAATTTCTTATATCTGCCCTTATTTCTTTATAAAATTCCGCAGTTTCCTTAAACCAAATTCTTTTAACAGTCTTTGCCGGAACTATTGGAAATAGATTTGTTACTGCTGGTATTGAAGAATAAAATTTTACTTTGGGTGTTTTAAAGGGATTAATCATAACAATAATACTTATAATTATTCCCTTCAGGGATCAGTTAAATCTGATTAGTATTTGATACAAGCTAATAGAGCTCTGTTCCTTGGTCGTACTTCTGATGTATCCCATGCTTGTTTTTGCGATGCCGCAGGATTTGCCCAACGACCTCCGAACAAGTTACCAGTAAATGTGCCAAAAATTGTTTTACCCATGTACACTGGTCCATGGCTATAAGCAGTGGTGTTTGAACCAGTATTTGTCATGTAAAAGCCCTTCCAGTCTTGATCCTGAAAGGCATTTATAGCTCGTCCACTATCAACACCTCTACCGTCATCCAGTCCTCGTATAAATTCGCCTCGAAGATCAGGAACGTTGAATGACGCCCCTCCTCCTCCGAATGTATATCCGATAATGTTAAACAATGCCGCGTATGTAGTTGTTGATAGAGAAGTACCGTTGCACTTTAGCCAACCAGCTGGCGGTGTGGTCATCGCAAAAAATTCTACAGCACCTGTAGGAACTAGTGGTGTCCATACTTGGCCGGTATAAAATTCTGGGTTTGCAATAGTTGTGTTAAATCTTAAATCGCCTGTAGCCGGGGAAGCAGGTCTTTGGGCAGTAGTACCAGAAGGAAACTGAAAAGATCCAGTATCATCTATCGTTAAATTTTTTAAAATTGCCAATTCTATCTCCTCAGAATTTAATACAAGCCAGTAGTGCTCTATTTCTTGGTCGTGTTTCTGAAGTATCCCATGCCGTTCCTTGTGCAGAACTTGGTGCTGCCCAGTGACCACTGAATATACCATTACCTGCAGGTTCGAAAGTGCCAAAAATACTCTTACCCATATACACTGGTCCATGACTATATGAATTCGTTCCTTGAGGAAGATTGGATTGATAGAAACCCTTCCAGTCTTGATCTTGAAAGGTATTTATAGCTCGTCCACTATCAATACCTCTACCGTCATCCAATACTCTAGGGAATTCGCCCCTCAGTTCAGGAACGTTGAATGATGCGCCACCACCACCAAACGTATATCCTATCGCAGAAAATAATGCCGCGTATGTAGTTGTTGACACTGAAGCACCATTGCACTTTAGCCAGCCAGTTGGAGCAGTTGTTAAGGCAAAAAAACGAACAGCACCTGGAGGAATTAAATTTATCCAATTCTGCCCATCATACCATTCTTGTAAATTTGTTGAAGTATTAAATCGAGCCATGCCTACTACTGCTGTTGGCCTTTGAGG
>CAZTFG010000127.1:5836-6062 GCA_964612725.1 uncultured Lishizhenia sp.
CCAGTATCATCAACGTTTAACGATGCTAGTGTCGCCATCTTTGGTCCTTATTCCTTTGGATACTGTTGTTTCACAGCCAGGCAATCTGCAATGTACTTTTGTAATTGTGCGTCGTCACCTTTGACTATTGCATCAAGATACTCACCAAAATCTGGATACGCAAACTTTCTTTTATCAGCATAGGTTAATTGTATTTCGTAGGGTTTTGGTTCTGGTGGAGGATCTT
>CAZTFG010000128.1:0-5997 GCA_964612725.1 uncultured Lishizhenia sp.
ATCGCTTAGTATTCCAGTAATCAATGAAATCCATAATTCCTTTAATCGAACTAGTCTTTTCAATAAACCTCATAGAAATGGAAGGAACTTTAAAACCCCATTCAGCTGCTTTCTGAACAGATTCAAAATGGCCTTTCAATTTTAAATCATCCCCATAAATACCATACAAAAACGAATCCAAGCCCCGTGTAGCAACCACTTTAGAATCTTGCATTTTCAAGGTTCCTGAAGCCGTGTTTCGAGGATTAGCAAACGTTGGTTCACCTTTTAATTCTCTCTCACTATTTATTGATTTGAACTTCTCAATTGGTAAAAAAATCTCCCCCCTAATTTCAAAATCTGATGGAAAATCAGCGTGCAAAGACAAAGGAATAGTACGAATGGTTTTTACATTAGTTGTAACATCTTCTCCTTTTTCACCATCTCCTCGCGTTACAGCTGTAGCTAGTTGCCCATTCACATATCGAATTCCAATCGCAACCCCATCATATTTCAACTCACATACATATTCTACTTCCTCATTAATCATTTTTTTGATTCGTGTCTCCCACTCCAGAATCTCTTCCTCCGAATAGGTGTTAGACAACGAAAGCATGGGGAATCGATGAGTGATGGTTTCAAATTTTTTGGTTAAATCACCACCAACTCTTTTGGTTGGACTATTTGAAGAGGCAAATTGAGGAAATTGAATTTCTAATTCTTGTAACTTCTTAAGCAAACCATCAAATTCAAAATCTGAAATTTCACTGCGGCTCTCAACATAATACAAATGATTATGATAATTGATTACATCGGTTAACCGAAGAATTTCATGATGTGCTTGCTCTGAATTCACAACGTAAATTTACGCATTTTGCCCTTTAAGCATGCGCATGCGACCTTGTAAATCTTTCATCAATTCGATGTTAACAAATCCAAACGCCTGCATTTCAGATACCAATTCTGCAGAAAATTCAGGGTGAATCTCAAAAAATAACCACCCATTTTTCTTCAAATATACGGTAGCAAGGTGAATTATAGACTGGTAAAAAATCAAGGGTGTTTTATCTTCCACAAAAAGTGCCAAATGAGGCTCATGAGCCAACACATTTTCTGACATTTGATTCTGTTGACTGAAAGGGATATAGGGAGGATTAGAAACCCAACAATCAAAGGATTTTCGCTCCCAATCCTCAAAACTTGAAGCCTCCAAAACATCACCATTTCGAAACTGCACATTAACCTGATTCAACTCAGCATTTTCTTGAGCTAGATCAAGCGCCTCTTGTGATATATCAGTAAGAATAATTTGTGATCCTTTAATTTTCTTTGCCAATGAAACGCCAATACATCCAGACCCTGTGCACAAATCGGCAATTCTAGGAGTTTCAACAGTATGTATTGTTTTAATAACATCAGCAACTAACTCCTCTGTTTCAGGTCTTGGAATTAGGGCACTTGGACGGCATAAAAACCGCAAGCCAAAAAACTCTGTTTCACCAACTATGTATTGAAAAGGTTCATGATTGAGTAAGCGATTAATTCCATTTCGGACATACAACAAATCTGATTCAGACAAGCGATGTTCCTGATTCAATAAATAATCCGAATCACTCCAGTTTAATCTCTTACAGATTAAACTCTTGTAAATGTTTCTGATTTCAAATTCTGAAAACCCACCCTCCAGTTTTGCTTTTACATAAAGAAAAAGAGCATGAATTGTATTGTGTTTGACAAACATTATTTTTCTCTTAATTTAATGAATTCGGGCATTTTTTCGTTTTCAATTAGCACGGTCAAATTATAATAAGCCAATTTCCACTTATTCCCTTCTTTGACTAAAACACCACTACCCCTGCACGTATTCATCCACGTTTCTAACTCTTCATCAAACCAAGCTATTTTGTGATTTTTTGAAAAAACCCATTTGCGGTTAGACGGCTTAAAATCCCACGCTTTACCAGCATCAAAATAGGGTTTTGCAAATTTTTTAAACTGATTTTTATTCCAACGTTCACCTGGAGCCGTTCCTAAAAACACAAAATTCTCTGTAGTAGGTTCAAAATAGCCTTCAAAATTTGGTTTTGCTGCATCAATATGCCATTTATCAAGTAATTGATTCAGTTCTAATTCAAGTGATAAATTACCCTTTTGAGAATAAAATAAATTCTCTAAAACCAATACCGCAAAACAAGTGAACAAAATGAAATACCGCATAACCTAAAAAATGTATGCGAAAATACTTGTAATAATTCAAACAAGAGTTAGGAACGTTTGATTAAATTTGCAGTTAAACAAGCAGGAAGAATAGAAAAAACGGAATGATTAATTTAATACTTACTTTACCCTACCTATTTTTTCTTTTGTTTTTAATTGGTAAAATTCCGTTTATAAAACAGGCAGGATTTAAACCCAATGCGTTACGATTTGCTTTTCTAGCCAAGGTAGTTTGTGGTTTTTTGGTGTATTTGATATATGCTTATTATTATGGAAACCGCATTGAAGCCGATACCTTCAAATATTTTGATGATAGCTATTATTTATATGAAGCCTTATATTCAAAACCCGTTGACTTTTTCAAGATGCTTTTTGGGATAAATTGCGAAGGGATGTATTTTGACCAATTGTATTATGACAAAATGAATAATTGGTATCGGGCATACGAAAATAGTTTGTACAACGATAATCGTTTAATTATCCGAGTGAATGCAGTTTTACGCATCTTCTCCTTTGGAAATTATCATGTTCATAGCATCATATTAAATTTCATTGCGTTCATTGGATCTGTTGGAATGGCTCGCTTTTTCCTGCATTATGTACAAAGTAAATGGAAAGTATACGTGGCTGTTTTCTTTATTCCAAGTGTTATTTTTTGGAGCTCCGGTATTTTAAAAGAATCTTTATTACTATTTGCGATGGGGTTATTTTGTTACTTCATTTATCGATTAGTAATTCATAAAAACTGGATCAATCTTTTGTTACTAATTATTCCATTTTTACTCCTTGTATTATTGAAATTCTATGTGTTTGTAGCATTTTTCCCGGCAATTCTTGGATGGTATTTTAGCGAAACGACCCAATTAAAATGGAAAGCTTACCCCCTTCTTTTTGGTGTATTAACTCTTATGGCGGTGGTTTTAGGTTATTTAAATCCCTCCTACAATTTCATTCATATTCTAGTTAGAAAACAACATGATTTTATAAATATGTCTATTGCTTTTCACGTAAATAGTGCAATTCAAATGGATTATTTGTCTGAAGATATTTTATCGGTTTTAAAGGCTGTTCCATTTGGCATAATTAATAGCTTGAGCCGACCGTGGCCACTTGAAATAAAAAATGCTCTTTTTGTTCCAGCCATGCTTGAAAACTTGATTCTATTAGTGTTGCTAGTAGTTGCGGTATTACAAAAAGTGAAGAACCCAGTACGATCCGTCAATTTTATTGCGTTTTGCTTCTTATTCACCTTTTTTCTATATTCAATAATCGGAATTTCTACTCCCATTTTAGGTGCGTTAGTTCGATATAAAATTCCTGCTATGCCCTTTTTAGTTATTGCTATCCTGTCGTTATTAAACACAACCAATTTTCATTTTTATCAATCACAAAAAATAAGAGCATGGATTCATACGTATTTATAACAGGAGCAAGTTCAGGATTTGGTAAAGCATGTGCTGAAATTTTCGCCAAAAACGGATACAACCTGATTTTAACCGCCCGCAGATTTGATCGCCTTCAAGTTTTAAAAAACGAGTTGCAATCGGCTTTTGGAGTTTCTATCGAAATAGGTCAATTAGATGTAAGAAACGAAAGTGCAGTAAATGAATTCGTCGACCAATTACCGGAGGAGACGAAAACAAAAATTGAGTTTTTAATCAATAATGCCGGATTAGCAGCGGGAAGAGACACACTTGAGAATGGAGCAACTTCGGATTGGGATCAAATGATTGACACGAATATAAAAGGATTATTGTATGTCACCAAAGCAATTATACCCTTGTTAAAAACCAATAAGCAAGGACATATTTTCAATATAAGCAGTATTGCGGGGAAAGAGGTTTACCCCAACGGAAATGTATATTGCGCTACTAAACATGCTGTTGATTCATTATCGAAAGCAATGCGCATTGAATTGGTTGAATATGGAATAAAAGTAACGAATATAGCTCCAGGTGCAGCAGAAACAGAATTTTCACTCGTTCGATTCAAAGGAAATGAATCTGTTGCTCAATCAATCTATGAAGGATATGACGCATTGCAGGCACAAGATATAGCAAACGTCATTTATTTTGCTGCCACTCAACCAAAACATGTGACATTGAATGATATCGTCATTATGCCAACTGCTCAAGCCAGCGCCTCTATACTTCACAAAAAAGAAAATTAGCGAATCAAATTTTCTACATGCTCGAAAAGGAAATTTTACTCAATATTACTCCTATTATAATACCTAACTCGTTTTTATTCCATTTGGAATTTTATTAATCGACAACTATCCCCTAGGTTAAATCACTGATTTTGCGCACCTAAACGGTCTGTTTATTAACAAAACCCCTGTTTTATTAACATTTCCATATTTTTTTTTTACTGAAAGTGTTGTGCACATTGATATTCGAATATATTTGTAGGAGTAAATTATTTATTAACCCATTTAAACAAATAAAAATGAACAAAGCTGAATTAATCGACGCTATCGCAGTTAACTCTGGATTGTCTAAAGCTGATGCTAAAAAAGCATTAGATGGTTTTATTACTGCTGCAACTGGAGCTTTAAAAAGTGATGACAGAATTTCATTAGTAGGATTTGGTTCTTTTTCTGTGTCTGCAAGAGCAGCTAGAAATGGTCGTAACCCAAAAACTGGTGATGTAATCAAAATTGCTGCTAAGAAAACTATCCGTTTCAAAGCGGGTGCTGAATTATCAAGCAGCGTTAACTAATCAACCGATTGGTTAAAAGAAATAAGGGAGCTTCGGTTCCCTTTTTTTATGCCTTAGACTTCTTAAATTGTCGATTTCTGAACCCCGCCACTATCGTGAATAATGCAAAAACACTTATTGTGATATATACCCAATTAGGCAATTTAGCAAAACCATCTCCTTGAGCATAAGAATGTAAGCCTACCAAAAAGAAGTTTACCCCGAAGAATGTAAAAAGGATGGCACTATACCCCCAAAAGCTAACAACGTTAAATAGAAACTTGCTTCGTAAAGCTGGAATATAACGTAAATGAAGAATAACGGCATAGACAAGAACTGAAACCAATGCCCACGTCTCCTTAGGATCCCACCCCCAGTATCTACCCCACGATTCATTGGCCCAAATCCCACCGAGGAATGTTCCTATCGTCAACATAAATAAGCCTATGGTCATGGTCATTTCTGAAACATAAGTGAGTTCATTGATATTAATAGATACTACTTCCCCATTATTCTTAGTTCTAAAAATATACAGGGTTAAATTTAGCAACCCTAAAATAGCAGCTAATCCAAGAAAACCATAACTGCCCGTGATAATAGCCACATGTATCATTAACCAGTATGATTTCAAAACAGGAACCAACGGTGTAATTTCAGGGTCTAACAAATTCATCTCAGTCACAAAAATCATAAGCGATGCTAAAACTGCTGTTCCGGCAATAATAACCGCATTTTTTCTCATGAAGGAGAATCCAG
Organism: uncultured Lishizhenia sp.; assembly: GCA_964612725.1. Lineage (GTDB taxonomy): Bacteria > Bacteroidota > Bacteroidia > Flavobacteriales_D > Crocinitomicaceae > UBA952. The sequence continues at coordinate 5,653 of CAZTFG010000128.1, forward strand.
CTATCATTGTTACCCAAGCAATAAATACTACCGCTTCATATCCATTACTCCAAGGTGCATGTCCAGAAATATACCAACGCATTCCAAGTCCAACACCATGGTAAACAAAAATTACGATTAACAGAAACAATAGCCCTTTTCTAATCCATTCTGAAATCGTAAAAAATCTCGGGCTCGATTTGGCAAAAATCCGAATAAAGAATAATATCAAAAGTAAAAAACCAAGAGCCAAATAACTACGGTACGTATTTTTAAAAATTTCCATTTTGTTATACGAAACCTCCATTTTTACTGCAGTTTCACTTGGCACAATGTTTTTGGCAACTTTTCGCTGCATCGCCTTAA
>CAZTFG010000129.1:0-5981 GCA_964612725.1 uncultured Lishizhenia sp.
AAGTTCTTGATAAATTGGACGTAAAAAAACATTGGGAGAAAAAAATTCTGGATGATTGTTTATTTCTTCCAGTATTTGAGATTTTGTAAAACTAATTTCATTCGTTGTAAATCCGTTTTCAGAGGGTGATATCTTAGATCTTTTACCTTCTTGTAAATAAAAGAGATTGATTGGCTGAATTTGAGCTTGTGGCGTAATCTCTTGATCTAATAGCCACTGATTTGTTTTTGAAACAGATTTAAAAGTAACAGATTCATTGATTTCTTTTTCAAAAATCGGAATCATTTCTTTTTTCAATATTTGTTTATTTGGATCCAAAATCAATAACCCATATTTCTGAAAAATGGCATGTATGAAATGAAACATTCCTTCGGCTAAAGAATTTCCAGAAAACGACTGAATTTTTTGTTGAATTTCATCGAACTCAGCAGAAGAAAATAACCTTATGAATTCTTCTTTACATAACTCAAATTCATTGTTTAATGAAAAGTTTCCTGTTGCTCCAGTTTCATTTGTTTCCCAGCGTAATTTTTTATTATAAATGGTTGTTTCCGAAATTTCTTCTTTATCATGGTCTTCCGTAGCCATCCAAAAAACGGGAACAAAATGATGAGAGGCATATTTTACATTCAATTTTTGGCACAATGAAATGACATGAAGAATCTTGTACATAAAATAGGAAGGACCGCCAAAAAGAGTTAATTGATGACCCGTAGTGATCGTAAATGTATTTTCTAAGGCTAATAAACTGATGTTATTTGTTATTGTTTCAACCGGTTCTATTGCTTCATATTGCTGATGGAAAGCATTAACCATACATTCTCTTTTTGCAGGAGTAAAATGTATTTTTTTTAATTGAATTTGTTGTATGAAATTTTCTTCATTGAAAGGTAATCCAATAAAATTAGATAAAGCTTCTTGGTTCTCAGCCAATTTAAGTTGCTGGTCACTATACATTTTAAACGTATGACGAGGATAGGATTGTATTTTCATAGATGTGTAACAAAAAAAAGACTACCCGAAGATAGTCTTTTCAATTCGTTTATAAGTTCAACTATTTAATTAATGAAGTAAACGTTGAATTTGCAGCAAATCGTAAAAACTCTTTATCTTTTGACGCTTTCTCTTTTAAACTTGCATTTTTTGCTATTGCGTTTTTCAAATTAGAAAGTGCAGCATCATCATTATTTAAACGAGTGTTCGCAATTGCTTTTAAGTAATATGATTCAGCTGTTTCTTTCGTTAGGGAAGCATCTATCGTTTTAATTGCCTCTTCTGATTTTCCATTTAATAACTGAGCTAATGCTAAATTAAACGACTGGTACCCTTTTAATTGGGTAACTGCATCAGCATATTTTCCTCGTTTGATTGAATAGAAACCTAAATTATGTTTAGCCTCAGTTAAATTATTTTTATCTAATAATTTTTTTGCTAATTCATAATCTCCTTTTTTACCAGCAACAGCAGCTAAATTATTTTTCAACTCTGGGCTATTATCGATCTTACTTGATTTCTCAAAATTAGACTTAGCTTCATCATATTTAGCTTGTTCAAACAAAACAACACCTAAATTATTTAACACTAATTTATCTTCAGGACTAGAAGTTAATGCAGTAGTATAAATAGTTTGTTTTGTTTTTAAATCATTCGTTAGTGTAGCAGCTTGGATTAATTCATCTAGTTTTAACGAAGATGGGTTCGATGCACCAATTGATTTCAATTCATCATCTGAAAAACCAATAACAGAATACGTAACAACAACCTCAGCTCTTCTTAATTTAGGGAAGATGTCTTTTTCTATTTCATTATAAACTTTAGAAATATCTTTAATTTTTTTCTCTCTTGAATCTAAATCTGAAGTTTCTTTAATAATACGAATAATCATACTTTGCTCATCATTCGCTAATTTACTTTCTTTTAATTTAGCTTGAAATCCTTCAAAATCCTCTCCCAATCCTTTTGTTTTTTCTAAAAGTTTAAGATCTAATTTCGGGTATTTAGCATCCTTTAAAATAGTTTCAATCGCTTTAGAAGTTGTAGATACACGACTATCTGAAAGAGTGATGTTTTTCCCTTCAACTCCATCTGGACAAGCAAATCCATTGATTGCAATTTCTTTAATCGCAATTTTTGAATTGGAAGCATTTGCAACTAACCATTCTTTGAATGCAATAACATCTGCATCTTTCATTTCATTTGGACGAAGCTCAGATCTTCCTTTGTCAAAATTAATGGTAAATGATGTTGTGTAATTTTTAGTTTGTACATATTCTTGTGTCAAAGAAACAACTTTGAAATCAGGTTGAACTAAAAGTGGAGTAACAATGGTAGCATCAGCTAATTTTTTAGATTCAATTGTTTCTTTCTTTTTCTCTTTTGTTCCAATTGCTCCTTTGTATGCTTTTAAAGTGATAGCTAATTCACTGTTTTCAAAACTTGGATCATAAGCATAAGTTTTATCATAACTTACTTTACCTCCTGCTTTGTATGAAATGGTTTTCTCACCAATTTGAATTTTTTCACCAGCAACTCTAATTGTTTCCAAAGTTTGGCTTCCAAGAGTTGGAGTAATTTCAGCTACAACTTTCTTTTTAATTCCTTTTTCAGGAACTTTTACATCAATTCTAACTCGAACTGAGTCACCGTGCATCTCTAAAGGATTTGGTGTTACTTTGTATTCTAGTTCTTTAAGTACATCACAACTGCTTAATAAAGAGGTTGTTAATACAAGTGATGTGATTTTTAAAGTTGTATTTCTCATATTCTTACTATTATCGTAATTTAATAATTCGGTCAAAATTAACAACTATTTGATTGTAAACCAAGTTGCGAATTGACTTTTTTAATTTATTAACTGTTTTATTGTCAAATTACGAATAGGGTCAATATATAAAGGTGCGATTTGTAGCAATGGAATCAAAACAAAATCTCGTTTCAAATATGATATGTGAGGAACATTAAGTCCAGGAATGTTAATTATTTCTGATCCGTAAAAAATAATATCTAAATCAATTGTTCTTGATTCATTTTTCCCTTTTGTTTTCTCCGGTCTTCCTAAGTCGACCTCAATTTTTTGCAGCTTTTTTAACACCTCACAAGCACTTAATTCAGTTTCAATTTCTATGCATGAATTCAGGAAATTTTTATCAGACTCCATTTCAAAAGGAACTGTTTCAATACAATCCGCTACTTTGATTATTGTACCAACTTCAGAATCAATTCTTTGAATTGCTGTATTAATATTATCCAGTCGATTTCCGAGGTTACTTCCCAGCGCAAGAATTACAGTTTTCACTGTTTTTTCCATTCAAATGTATTTATTAAATGTACCAAATCCTTTCGTATATAGTGCAAAGTGGGTTGCAATGAATCATAATTTGGGGTTCTGCGAATGAGTAATTCAGATCGAACAAAATGGGTTGTAGAATCTGTTAAATAAAATTGATAGTTAGTAGCTGAGTTTCCTATATATTCATACAATGTTCCAAAAACACGTTTGTCTTTAAGGATAAATGAGGTGTCAATCATTTGCTTAGCTTTAATTTTATGGTAGTCTATCTTCGCAAATGTTTGGTTGATCAATTTGGCTAATGTATTAGCGGTATCAATTTTGAAATATTGAAAATGGAGGTCTCCATCAATTTGCTTTCCTAAGTATAATATGAGAGAGTCTCGATTGGCAAAATTAAATCGTACATTCCAAAGTTTAGACATCTCAAATGTATAATTTGTGCTGTCTTTAAATGGTTTGTAGGAATGCGCTGGCAAGTCTACCATTAAATGGGTAGGAGGTTTGGGTATTAATACATTGTTATCGCAACCAACAGTACCAACCATGAGTAAGACAAAAAGATAGAATGCTTTAACTTTATTAGATTTCATTTTCAGGTGTTTGAGGTAAAATACACTTTATCATTTTAATTCGTCGTTTGTCCGACGATTCAACAATCATTTTAACCTGATTGCAAATAATAAATTCATTGTTTTTCAAAATCCTTCCGGCTTGCTCAATTAAAAAGCCACCCAGTGTATCAGATTCACCTTTCAATTGTTCAAATTCTTTAGAATCAATAGATGTTACTTTATAAAAGTCAACAAGTGCCGTTCTTCCCTCGAAAACAAATGTGTGATTGTCTACTTTGGTGTAGACTATTTCTGTTTCATCAAATTCATCAGTTATATCACCAACAATCTCCTCTAGAATATCCTCAAGTGTTACCAGTCCAGAGGCGCCTCCATATTCATCTACAACAATGGCAAGGTGCATTTTCATTTGTTGGAATTCCTTCAATAAGTCATCAATTTTTTTATTTTCAGGAATAAAGAATGGTTTACGAACCATCTGTTTCCATTCAAATTCATCCGGTTGATTTAAAAAGGGTAAAAGATCTTTGATGTATAGAATTCCAATTACATTGTCTAACGATTCTTTATAAACCGGAATTCTTGAATAGCCTGAATCAAGAATGAAAGCCAATAATTCATGAATTGAAACATTTTCATCGATAGCCGAAATTTCCATCCTTGATTTCATGATTTGACAAGCTTCAGTGTTGCCAAAGCGCACAATGCCCTCCAGTAATTTTTGTTCTTCAATGGATCCGTTTTCTTCTTTTGTCAATGCCAATGCATGCTCTAAGTCATCGGAAGTGATTTTAATTGAAGCATTTTTATTTAATTTATTCACTAATGCTCCGCCATTAACTAAAATAATTCTAATCCAGGAAATAGGGGGGGATTTACTTAAAAAGTAAAGGGGTTTAGCAGTTAGTTTTGCAACCAAAAGCGGATTTTTATTTGCGTATATTTTAGGAACGACTTCTCCAGTTAATAAAATAACGAAGGTAATTCCGATTACATCCAATAAAAAACGTAGCAAATGATTTTCTTCAGCGGTGGCAGGAAAAAACTCATTCAAAATAAAAGAACTTAAAATAACAACACCTACGTTTACCATGTTATTGGTAATAAGAATTGTAGCTAACAAATCGCGTGGTTTATCCAAAAGTTTTTGAATCAATTTAGCACTTGAACTTTCATCCTCACTTAATTCATCTAATTCCTTTGGTCCTAAAGTAAAAAATGCTGACTCAGAACCTGACATCATTGCAGAAAGGAATAATAAAAGAAAAATTACAAAAAAATAGATTCCAATTGAATTTGAGACACCAAAAAATACTAGGTGTTCAGTTGAATCGATAAAATTAAAACTGGGAGGCTCTGAAGTTATCATAATTTAAAAAGGTAAAATATCATCGGGTGAACTATCTAAATTTCCGAGTGGGGCAGGAGGAGTAGGTGTTCCGACAGTGGGATATGGATTTTGTTTCGCGAAACCAGTTCCGGATTCATTTTTTGAGGAAAGGATTGTCATTTCATCAGCAACAATCTCAGTCGAATAACGAACGTTACCTTCTTTATCTTGCCAACTCTTCTTTTTTAATTTACCCTCAACAAAAATCTTCATTCCTTTTTTAAGGTATTTTTCGGCCACATCAGCTAATCCTCTCCACATAACAATATCATGCCAATCGGTCAGCTCTTTTTTTTCACCTGTAGACTTGTCTGTGTATGTTTCAGAAGTTGCTAATGTAAAACTTGCCACCACAACATTATTGTCTAACCTTCGGATTTCTGGATCTTTACCAAGGTTTCCAATTAAAATCACCTTATTTACACTACCTGCCATAATCTTGAACAAATGTAATAAATTTAATAGTTGAACGCTTTTTTGTTCGTATGAATTTGATAATAATGTAAAATAAGCTGGTGATTATTGTATTTCAAGTTATTTGTAGTATATTTGCACCCTTAAAATTAATTTATGAATCGAGGTTTCGCACCTCACAACGTAAAAATCTATGGCAACAAGAATTCGTTTACAAAGACACGGTAAGAAAAACAAGGCGTTTTTTCATTTAGTAGCAGCTGATAGTCGTGCAAAAAGAGATGGTAAGTTTATTGAAAAATTAGGGACTTAC
>CAZTFG010000130.1:0-5852 GCA_964612725.1 uncultured Lishizhenia sp.
AACTTTTTTTTAAAATCAATGAACGATAGTCAACGTTCTGAGTATTACTTTTAGTAATAACAAAACCGGCTGGTGCACCGCCCTGAATAAAAAAAATAAGAGATGAAAAAAATAATTGGAAGTTTAAGTTTAGTCTTGCTCATTTTTGGGGCAACAGCACAAGAAAAACAAACGGTGCATAGCGTTATTGTCGAATGGCGTGATGTAGAATGGTACAAAACACAAGAAAAATTGTGGAAAGCAGAAATTGATAAAAACAAAAAAAATAACGAAGCATGGATGAACTATTACAGTGCGGTTCGAGCCATACGCAATTGTAGTTATAACAATCAGAAAGAACTGAAATTATATACAGAATTAGGTCATAAAATAGCGAATGATTTATTTGTCACGCTTCCAGAAAGTTTTGAAGCAAATTATATCATGTATTGGGATAGAGGTTTGGGTGATAATGATGAAAAATACTTAGCTAAAGCCTATCAACTAAAACCAAACGATCCGCGTGTTTTATTAGATTATTTGATAAATTCAGAAATTAAGCGAGACAAGGAAACTTTTTCTAGGGTAGCGAGGAAATTGTTTGAAATTAATCGAATTTCTTCAGGAGCATTGAACTGGGGCTATAATGTTTTAACTGAAGTTACAGAAAATGGAATCGTTTTTACAGCGGGTGATAATGACACGTATGCGCTTTGGATTGTTCAAGAAGCGTTGAATTATCGTAAAGATGTAACCGTCATCAATACATCCATGATTCAATTGGATGATTACCGTGCTAAGTTGTTCAAAGAAAAAGGAATTACCCCATTTGATTTTGATAAAAATGAACTATTTGAAACTAAACTTTTTAAGCATATTTTTGAAAATAACGCAAAAATTTCCGTTCATGTTTCTACTTCGGCTTCCGCACAATTTACAGATACCACGATAACTGAAAATTTGTATCTAACAGGCTTGACTTATGTTTACAGCAAAGTAGATGTGGAGAATATTGCTGTGATCAAGCGTAATTTTGAGAAACGATTCCTTCTCGATCATTTGACAAAGACTTTTTCATATAGCTATGGCGATTTAGATTCTCGCATCAAGCATATGTATCTTCCTGGATTAATGAAACTCTATTTTCATTCTAAAACTGCAGACGATTTGGAGGGAATTGTATACTACAAAGGCCTTATTGACGCAATTGCAAAGGAATTAAAAATTGAAGCAGAGATTCAAAAAGCATTAGCTGAGTAGGATGTTTGGTCTTAAAAAAGACATACAATCTTTTTCTGATGAATCACTCATGCAGTTGCTGGCCTCACGCCGTCGCAATGAAGCGCTGACAGAAATTCATGCCAGGTACAGTAAAAAAGTACTTGGCTTTTTTCTGCGAATGACGAAAGGAAACGAAGATAAGTCGCAGGATTTAGTCCAAGACTTGTTTCTTCGAATTCTAGAAAAACATCACTTGTTTGATCCTAAAAAACGTTTTTATACTTGGATGTTTACCATTGCAAGTAATATGGTGAAAACATTGTTTCGAGAAAAAATTCACGAAGGTATTGAGGAAGGAAGTAAGGAATTTGACTTTCATTTCGACTTTACAGATAATCAAATGGATAGAGATATATTTCAACGTTCGTTAAAAGAAGCAATCGAACAATTACAAGAACATCATCGAATGGCATTCATACTTCGTTACATGGAAGAAATGAGCGTGAAAGAAATTGCGGAAATTATTGATCAACCAGAAGGAACAGTGAAGTCGCGCTTGTTTTATGCGACGAAAAAAATCACACAATCATTAAACGAATTTACACCTGATCAATCAGGGCAACATTTTAAATTGAGTTAACATGGAATTAGGTTTAAAAAAGGAGCAAGAACAATTGTTGGAATTACAAGAAAAATTCTTTTTCACAGAATTAACGGCAAAGGAACAAGGATTTGTATTGAGTCAAACATCGAAAGAAGCATTTGACCAGGCCCACCTGTCTATATTGGAAGCTAAGAATTTATACGTTGTCCCGGAGACCCGTCCGTTTGTTTTGACTGAAGTAAAATCAAATCGTTTACGTCAGATTATTATTCCATTCGCTTCTGCTTCAGCGGCTGCGCTCCTCACTTTTTTCTTCTTTCGCAAAGAAACGGTCATTGTTAAAGTGGTTGAAAAACCAATTTTCTCGATTGCGGACACGGTTTATCTGCAGGAAAAAATGGTTGATACTATTTTTAAATACCGTGAAGGTAAAACAATAGTTGTTCAAGAAAAATCAAATCTTATACCTCACATTGAATTGACAGAGCACGTTAAATCCAATGAAGCAATTCCACCGTTAACTGTTTTAGATTTTAAAAATAGGGGAGAATCAATGAAAGAAGATAAATTAGTTAGCTTGATGGATGGTGTAGTTTATTGAATTGAGTGTACATGCATAGATCTGCTTCGTAGCGTAATAATATTCAATCTTAAAGAAAGATGTGATTGTCTGGATAATTAGTTTTAACAGATAAGAAATTGCAAGAAAAAGAAGTGGGGTAATCAATAAGATATTGGGGACTCACCTAAATTACTGGATTTTCACTTTGGCTTTAACAGGTTTAATATTGATTAGAAAATAAACTTTAAATTGATTATTTATTCGTATGTTTAGTTGGAAATGAATGTATGAAGAATGAAATTGAAGTTAAGGGAATAAAAGTGCGAGTAATTGAAAATTAGAATATAGATTACATCTCATGAACAGATATGACATTTGGAATGAGAGAAGGAATTGATTAATTGGAAGATGGATAACTAATAAAAACACATTGGAATACATTGGTATTTGGGAACAAATCCATAATTCGAGTTTTAATTACCCTGAATTCGGGGTAATTGAAAATGAATCTGGTGTCAACCGATTTATCATGTCCGCTGGGCAATGGATAGAAAGAACTAATGCCATGGGTATCAGGGTGAAATCGGGTAGATACGGAGGTACTTTTGCTACAAAAGATATCGCGTTTCATTTTGCCATATGGCTGAGCCCAACTTTTCAACTCTACCTTATAAATGAATTCCAACGTCTCAAGGAAACAGAAGCAAATCAGAAAAATATCCAATGGTCAGTTCAGTGAACCATCGCAAAAATCAATTATCAAATTCATACCGATGCCATCAAAGAAAATTTGATTCCCACTACATTAACAAATGAACAAGCATCGATGATTTACGCCAACGAAGCTGATTTATTGAATGTTCCCTTATTTGGTATAACAGCTCAAAAGTGGAGAGCGTAAAATCCATTATCCGATGGGAATATCTGTGATCAAGCTACCCTGGAACAGCTAGTTGTCTTAAATAATATGGAAAGCATCAACGCTTTATTGATTCAGCAAGGATTACTATCGCATGAACGAATTTTACAATTGAATCAAGTAGCGATAAGTCAGATGAAAGCGCTGGTGGGAGCAAAACAAATTAAAAGCCTAATAAAATGAATCTATTTCAAAAATTTCATTTCCTACCTTTCTTTCATTTCCTCTGATTATTCCGTAATTTTGTCACCAATCTATCTTATGGAAAAATTTTCAAAAGCCTTTTTCTCAATGCGTATGATGACGCTTGCGATGCTTGTATTTTTAGTTGCTATTGGAGCGGCAACTTTTATAGAATCGGCAAATGGAATTCAAGCTGCAAAAATATTGATTTACAATGCTTTATGGTTCGAGGTGTTATTGGTTTATCTGGGTATGAATTTGATTTCCAATATTTTCAAATACCAAATGTTTAGACGTGAGAAAATCGCTATGCTTTCCTTTCATCTTTCATTTATTGTGATTCTGATTGGTGCTGCTGTTACTCGATTCGTAAGTTTTGAGGGATTAATGGTCATTCGTGAAGGACAATCTGTGAATTACATTTATTCATCCGATCCGCATTTAAGTATTCGAATCAATGATGGAAAAATGCAATATAAGTTCAAAGAAAAGATGTTTATGTCAACTATTACGTCCAACGACTTTCATATACCGGTTGAATTTCCAAATCATAAAACTCCGATAGAAATTAATTACGTAAAATTTGAATCGAAGATGATTGATACGCTCATCATCGATCCAGCATTAAAAACAACTGTATTGGATATCGTTACTAATGGCATGCAATCGAACTATGTGTCTAAAGATGATTTCGTGATGGCAGGAACCGTACCTATTTCATTTGAAAAAGCAAATTCACCGAAAGGAGGAATAGATGTGCGTGAAAAAAACGGAGTGGTGGAAATGAAAACAGCATTGGATGTTCGTTTTTTACCTATGTCTGAAATGCAAAAGGCAAGACAAACGGGCGCTCCGGTTCCAGATAGCTTATTTACGGTTGTTCCAAAAAATGTATGGACAGCATTCAAAACTACTACGTTATACCAATCAGGTGAAAATCAATTTGTATTCAAACAGCTGCTTAAAAATGCAAAAAAGACACTGGTTCCATCCGGTAAAAAAGATCGTGGAAGTGATTATTTGACCATTGAAATTAAGGATGGTTCGAAATCAAAAGTGGTGCAGTTGAAAGGGGGACTCAACACTATTCCAGAACATACGATGTTTAATTTTAACGGCTTAATGTATGAGTTAGATTATGGATCAATTGAAATTCCTCTTCCATTTGCTATGAAATGTCGTGATTTTAAGTTGGATAAATATCCGGGTTCTGAATCTCCCTCTTCCTTTTCAAGCGACCTAACAATAGAGGATCCAAAGAATGGAGTAAATAAAAAAGTTCGGGTATTCATGAATAATGTAGTTGATTATGGTGGATATCGTTTTTTTCAATCTGCTTACGACTTGGATGATCCAAAAACACCAGAAAATGAGGAAGGAACTAGGTTGAGTGTGAACCATGATTGGTGGGGGACCAATATCACCTACATTGGCTATTTGTTAATGGCAATTGGAATGGTACTATCGTTATTTTCCAATTCGGGAAGATTCAAAGAATTGAATGAAAAATTAAAAAAATTAAAGTCGAAAAGAGCAAGTCTCACAGTATTGGTGTTAGCTATTTCATTCTTATTTTTTCAACCTACTTTTTCCCAAGGTTTATCCGGTGACACTACGCATCAGCACGAAGAGCATGATGGACATGATCATTCAATGCATAATCATGATGCTAGTGTTAATGAGGCTGGTTCCGATACCCAAACGGACCCATCAGACAAGAATCAAAAGACTGTGTTTTACGTGGTTTCGAAGGAACACTCAAATGAATTGGCTACCCTGTTAATACAAGATTTTTCTGGAAGAATTATTCCTTTCCACACCATGTGTGATCAACTGTTACGTAAAATATATCGTTCAAATAAATACAATGAATGGAATGCGGTGCAGACAGTTTTAAGTATGCATATGTATCCTGCCCATTGGATGAAGCAGCCAATTATACAAGTCCCAGCTCAACTAAGAGATCAATTGAAATTGAAAAATGAATTTGCAACGTTGGAAGAGGTGATGGATAACACGGGTCAATTCAAGTGGTTAAAACAATATGAAGAGGCGTTTAAAAAGGCTGATTCCCGTAAAAACGAATTTGATAAGAAATTAATTAAATTAAACGAGAAGTTTGAGGTAGTTCAAGCCATTTTTATGTGGAGATACATGAAATTAATTCCAAAATCAAATGATAAAGAAAATCGTTGGTTTACTCCTTTAAGTGTTGAATTAGGAGCTTCAGATACGCTCATGTCTACCGTATTGTTACGTTATTTATCCATGGTGAATCAAGCTGCTCAAGATAACAAGTATGGTCAAGCAACGGATTTGCTTTCACAATTTAAGGCGATGCAGCGAAAAGTTGCCAAAAACATTGTGCCAAGTGAAACTGCAGT
>CAZTFG010000131.1:0-5851 GCA_964612725.1 uncultured Lishizhenia sp.
GCCGGTAAAATTCCCTCTTTTGTTGGCTAAAGGAGCAGAAGGAATTGCGGTTGGTATGGCTTGTAAGTTTTTACCTCACAATTTCATTGAGCTAATAGAACAATCAATTAATCACTTAAGAGGAAAAAAAGTAGAAATACTACCCGATTTCATGAATGGAGGAATGGCCGATTTCTCTAATTACAACGATGGATTGAGAGGAGGAAAAGTACGGGTTCGAGCAAAAATCAAAAAGGTTGATAATAAAACATTAACCATCAATGAAATCCCATTTGGAACTACCACAGGCTCATTAATTGAATCTATAATCAAAGCGAATGATAAAGGTCAAATTAAACTGCGCAAAATTGAAGACAACACCTCGGCTGAAGCAGAAATAATCATTCACTTGGCTCCTGGGGTATCGCCCGATAAAACAATAGACGCATTATATGCATTTACAGATTGTGAGGTATCTATCTCTCCGAATTCAACGATCATAGTTGGAGATAAACCACAATTTTTAGGTGTAACAGAAATATTAAAATTCAATACAGACAACACGGTCCGTTTATTGAGACTTGAATTAGAAATCCGATTAGATGAACTGGAGAGACAATGGCATTTTTCAACACTTGAAAAATTATTTATCAATCATGAAATGTACATCGATTTCAAGCATTATTCAGATAAAGAATCGTTGTTTGAATATTTATACAAGCGTTTTGAACCATTTCACAAAAACCTAATTCGCGAAATCACGGATGAAGACCTTCAAAAATTAACTCAAATCCCAATGATTCGAATCACTCGATTTGATGGAAGCAAAGCAGATGAGCTTTTATTGAAAATTGAGGAAGAAATGGAGCAAGTCAAACATCACTTGGATAATCTAATCGAATATTCAATCGAATATTTTAAAGATTTGAAAAAACGATTTGGCGCTGGAAGAGAACGAAAAACAGAAATAAAAGTCTTTGACAACATAAGCGCATCCAAAGTAATCATTGCAAATCGTAAACTCTACGTGGATTATGAGGAAGGCTTCATTGGACATGGGTTGAAAAAAACTGAGTCCATTTCTGATTGTTCCGATATTGATGACATTATCATATTCTTTGCCTCGGGAAAAATGATGGTAACTAAAATTGCAGACAAAAAATTTGTAGGCAAAGGAATCGTTCACGTGGCTGTATGGAAAAAAGGAGATACACGAACCATCTATCATTTATTCTATCAAGATGGAATTGGTGGAGCAACCATGATGAAACGATTCTATGTTAATTCCATTACACGCGATACGGAATATGATTTAACCCGCGGAACAAAAGGATCCAAAATGCTTTATTTCTCTGTGCACCCCAATGGAGAACGAGAAGTGGTAACGGTTTTACTTCGACCACGTCCTCATTTAAAGAGGTTGCGCTATGATATAGACCTTGGTGCATTGTTAATAAAAGGACGAAATTCTGCCGGAAATCGAGTTACAAAGGAAATCATTCAAAAAATCGTTCAAAAAGAAGTAGGAGGATCCACGTTAGCAGCTCGAAAAATTTGGTATGATCCTATTGTCGGCAGATTAAACGATGAAGAGAGAGGCAAATTCTTGGGTGATTTCAAAGGAGAAGATAAAATACTCACCCTTTATAAAAATGGAGAATATCGGTTAAGTTCTTTTGACTTGGCCTCTCATTTCGATGAAGACATGACGCATATCGAAAAATGGCATCCTCGTCGTCCTATCACCGCAGTTTATTATGATGGGGAAAAAGAACTGCATTTTGTGAAACGCTTTCTTTGCGAAGTAACTACCGATAAACGGGTGTTATTTATTAGTGAAAGTGAAGGCTCTTTTCTGGATGTAGCTTCCACTGCATATGAACCTGAAGTTCGCATTATATACAATAAGTTGTTAAAAGAAACTAAGAATCTACCTGACAATATCGTTCCATTAATAGATTTTATTGATGTAAAAGGAATGAAAGCCCAAGGAAATCAATTAACGAAACTCAAAGTAAAAGAAATTGTTCTCACACATCCGATTGAAGGAAAACAACCCTGGCCAGAAGAGGAAGTAAATGAAGAAGGAACAGGAGAACTTTCAAATGATGCTCTTACTGAGGAAGGTGAATCTCCTACAATGGAATGGGATGTGACGCCAGGCGATGAAGACCAACCAAGTTTATTTGAAGAAGGAACGGAGGAATAATAACTATGGCACTTGAAATTTTATATGAAGACAACCATGTAATTGTTGTTAATAAAAAATCCTCTGATATCGTTCAAGGGGATAAAACAGGTGACAAAACACTTCCAGATGCGATTAAAGAGTATTTGAAAGAAAAATACAATAAACCAGGAAATGTTTTTTGCGGGGTAGTTCACAGATTAGATAGACCAACGAGCGGCGCCGTAATATTTGCAAGAACGAGCAAAGCTCTTGAACGCCTTAACAAGCAATTTCGCGACAAAGAAACTGCAAAAATCTATTGGGCAATCGTAGACAAAAAACCAGATTCTTTATCGGGTAAACTTGTTCATTTCTTAAAAAAAAATGAAAACCAGAATAAATCTTATGTAACCAACGAAAAAAGTGTAGGAGCAAAACAAGCCATATTGAACTATTCCTTTCTTCGTTCTTCCGATAAATTTCATTTACTAGAAATTCAATTAGAAACCGGACGACACCACCAAATTCGTGTTCAATTAGCCTCAATAAATTGCCATATTAAAGGAGATTTAAAATATGGAGCAAAACGATCCAACGATGATGGTTCAATTAGCTTACATGCTAGAAAAATAAGTTTTAATCACCCTACGACTCATGAATTGATCGAGGTGACCGCACCTGTGCCACCAGATGCTCTTTGGCAGTTTTTTGAGCAAAAATAAAAGTCCCGTTACTCGTTTGTAACAGGACTTTCGCTTGGATAACTCAACTAAACTAAACCTTAAAAATTGTTTTACTTATAATTTATTACTTATTTACTATTAATGTTTCTGTGGCAACAACAGTTTCTCCTGCCATAAATGAAATTTCATATGTTCCATTTATTAATCCATTCAAATGAAGGGAAGTTGCATCCATAACTGGAATTGAAGGCATTATTTGTCCGTTGGTTGAATTGATTTGAATCGCTGTGATTGCATAATCTGACCAAGATAAAGTAGCAAAACCCGGTTTCATTTCATTCATTACAATTGAAACTTTTTTCGGATCTTTTGGATCGTCGTTGTGTGCAAAAGACAAAGTAGCTGTTGCTAACATCATCGCAACCAATGCGAATTTTACTGTGGAGTGTGTTATTGATTTCATATATATTTTTTTTCGTGTTGTTTTCTGAGACAAAGATTGTTCAGTTCAACCAAATTCCAACAAAAAAAAATGTTTCGCTTATCAAATTACTTAGACCTACGGAGTAAGTGCTACGTAGTTACCTAAACATACTACGTATAAACACGTATAAAAACCATACTCTACAACAAAAAATCCTTTAATTTAATCGATGGATTTAATCCACCCCCCTTTCAGATCAATAGCTTTCTCTAATTCAGATACACTGATTAATTTGCTTACTTGTGCAACTAGGAAATACATATATGAAATTTCAATCCTTCAAACAGCGAACATACAAGGCACCACCTTTGAAGTAGCTTGCTCTTGCCAAGACATCATCTTCGCCGCTTAAAAGTCTTGTATAAGCAGAATTTTCACTTCCTTCTGATGAACTCCAGAAATATACATAGTCACCTAAAAAATCAAATCCACCAAAATAAAAACCATATCCCCCGGGAAGACATGAAAAACCAAAGGAATTATCTCCATTCCAACCACCTATTTGGATTTCATTCTCCCAAATTGGTTTCATTTTCAGTTTTTTTCCTGCAACCTTGTTTCCCCCTAAAAAATTAGACAATAAAATCCATTCGGAATCCGAAGGTATGTGAAAACCTATTGGTGCTAGCCCACGAGGGTCGTTGACAGCAAACCAATTATACAATTTGCCAAATTTTTTTCCATTGGCAGGATCATAGTTGTAATAGCACCAAGCAGGCTGTTTATCTTCTCCTGCTTTTTCCCAATCTTCATTTGTTTTGATTTCACGAATTGGATCACCATTTCGAAACGTTGATACTTCCAAATTTTTTGTATCCCATACTTGGGAACCTATAGAGATGGTTTGTGAATTTCCAGTTCCTAGTATTCCGATAAGTATAAACATCAAAAAGATAAACTTCATATTTTTTTAAGTGCAAAAATAAAATTATAAAAAACCAATTAAAAATTCATATTGACATCAGGATAGGCAGTTGCCAATATTAAATGCGGTATTTCAAAAGACAGTACTTAAAAAAATCTTGTAAAAGTAAAAAATCTGACCCCATAAATGAAATCAGATTAATATGTACTGAAATAAACGGTTGTGATTATTTAATTTTTCACTGTTAAATACTCAGTCGCCACCACTTTATTTCCAATCAAAAAAGAAATTTCATAGTTTCCTTCAATTAGTCCATTCAAATGCAAAGAAGTAGCATCCATTACGGGTATAGTTGGAAGAAATTGACCATTGGAAGAATGAATCTCAACAGAGGTAATTTCAATATCAACCCAAGAAAGGGTTGCATAACCTGGTTTTTGTTGATCTACAATTACAGATACCTTTTTTGGGTCCTTAGGTTCATCATTGTGGGCAAACGTTACTGTTGAAATAGCACACAACCATGCTATAAAAGCAATCTTCAATAATAGTTGATTCATAATTAGTTAGTTATCCAAAATTCAAATCGGTTTACTGAACTAATTATAAAAGGTTTCGATTTTAAACATAAAAAAGTCTGATTGCTCGTTTGCAATCAGACTTTTGCTTGGATAACTCAACTAAACTAAACCTTTAAAATTGTTTTACTTATAATTTATTACTTATTTACTATTAATGTTTCTGTGGCAACAACAGTTTCTCCTGCCATAAATGAAATTTCATATGTTCCATTTATTAATCCATTCAAATGAAGGGAAGTTGCATCCATAACTGGAATTGAAGGCATTATTTGTCCGTTGGTTGAATTGATTTGAATCGCTGTGATTGCATAATCTGACCAAGATAAAGTAGCAAAACCCGGTTTCATTTCATTCATTACAATTGAAACTTTTTTCGGATCTTTTGGATCGTCGTTGTGTGCAAAAGACAAAGTAGCTGTTGCTAACATCATCGCAACCAATGCGAATTTTACTGTGGAGTGTGTTATTGATTTCATATATATTTTTTTTCGTGTTGTTTTCTGAGACAAAGATTGTTCAGTTCAACCAAATTCCAACAAAAAAAAATGTTTCGCTTATCAAATTACTTAGACCTACGGAGTAAGTGCTACGTAGTTACCTATTGCGCCTACGTATAAGTACGTATAAAATCGCTATTAATCTTGATTTCGACTGTGTCTGTACAAAAGACTGGTTTGAAATACTAACAACAAAACAAAAAGAAATAACTGACTCAATACCAGTGGTTTCATTTCATTTTTGATCGTGTAAATTTCAAACAAAATAAAAGACAACATAAATAATAACTGTCCAACAGTCAATAAAAGAAAATGAAAGACAAACGAATCCGTTTTTTTGTTAATTACCGGTAATATTACAAGCAAAGAAAAAAAACTAACTGAAAAAACGCCGGTGAGCAGGAAAATAATTTCGTTATAACCAAAAGGTAACCAGGTAAAATAGGAAGCCAAAAAGACCAACAAACTGATTAGTAAATTAAAAGCTAAGAAATTTATTGAATAAGTCAATTTACTCATCATTCTTACTTATTCGAGTTACTTCCTTGATAACTAAATATAAGGATGATACTACTCCAAATAAAGACAATGA
>CAZTFG010000132.1:0-5841 GCA_964612725.1 uncultured Lishizhenia sp.
TTTAAATAAACCGGATTAGAATAAAATTGGGTAAACGTTGGATCCTGAGCAAGTAATTTAAAACTTGCAGAGAACAACAAAACTGTTGTAACAAACAGTATATCAGTAACTTTTATTTTCACGTAATAAGATTTTGACGCGATTAGTTAAAACGTTCTAGTTAATATAAGGTTACAAAAATAGACTATTTTGTGAAATAAACAACTTTTTTTTCCGTTGAGACTATTAAAAACCTATTTTTGAATTATGAAATTATTCCCTCGTATAATTAGATTGTGTGTTTATGTTTTTTCGGTAATACTATTTAACCCACTATTTTCTCAAAATATAGAAGAGTTCGAAATTCAAATTCCTTGGCAAGAACCTAAAACCATTTATTATGATGGAAACGAGATTAAAGTACCTACTATTGCTAATCAATCCTTAGATGGCTTAATTCCTACTTTTTTTTGGAAAGAAAAAACTTCAAAAGGAAAAAAAATTGAGGTGATTTCTTTTGAAACAACTTATGCGTTACCCAATGAGGTTGATTATATAAATAAGTATCTCCCAAATTTACCTTACAAGCCGGAATTTGATTGCCAAGTTACAAAATCAGGCATTGAAAATTATGCCGTTTTATCTGCTAAACCTTTCTTTTTAGATAAAAATGTCGTTAAAAAAATTACTTCATTCAAAATGAAATTTTTAGTGGCGGAAAATGAAATTATGAACAAAGATTTTGCAAGTTCCTCGGTATTAAAAGATGGCTCGGGTTTTTGGTATAAAATAGCAGTAAATAAAGATGGGATTTATAAAATCGACAAAGCATTTCTTGAAGCATGTGGCGTAAGTACAAATACGCTGAACCCTAATCACATCAACATCTTTGGAAATGGAGAAGGCCTACTTCCTGAAAAAAATTCTAATCCAAGAATAGATGATTTAGCAAAAAATGCCATTTATATTAAAGGTGATGCAGATGGTGTATTCAATGAATCTGATTACATCCTTTTTTATGGTTGGGGACCGCACCGTTGGCAACCTAATAATTCGAACAATTTTTCACGTGTTCAACATCTATATTCAGATGAATCCTACTACTTTATAAATATTGACCCTTCAAATACCCCTTCAAGAATAAACACTCTTCCCGAACTTACTGATAATGCGACTAAAATTGTTGAAAATTACGATTATAGAGATATTTATGAAAATGAAACTATTAATTTAGTTGGTGGCGGTCAGCGTTGGTATGGAGAGTTATTCGATATTGAAATGGAAAGAATATTTAATTTCTCAATCCCAGATTTAGATACATTCGCAATAAAAATAAACACTGCTTTAGCTACAAATGGACAGGGAACTTTCCAAAAATTTTCATTGAATGGCATTAATTTATTTTCATCGAATTTAAGTTACTTTGGTGATTATACAAGAAGTGAATCAAGCTTCTCATTTAATACAACTCAAAGTAATATTCCATTAAAAATTTCGATTACGCGGACGAATCCTTCTATCCTTACCTATTTGGACCATTTAACAATCAACACGAAAAGAAAATTAAATTTTTATGGGACTCAAATGAATTTCAGGAACCTTTCAGGGGCTCAATCAGGGGTAATTAGCGAATATCGAATTTCAGCCCTGTCACAAGCTGGATTTGTATGGGATTTATTGGATAAAAACAACCCAAAAATTGTTACTGGAAATTTTTCTAATGGAAAATTCATTTTTAAAACAGATGATGGTTATAGAGAATTTGTTGCTTCAAACGGCACTTCATTTTTTACACCAGAAAAAATTGGAACTGTTCAATATCAAAATCTTCATGGGTTAGATCAGGCCGATTATCTAATTGTTACACATCCGAATTTTGTTTCGCAAGCGAACCGATTGGCTGATTTACATCGTCAAAATGGAACAACAACCCATGTGGTTACAACCAATCAAATATTTAATGAGTTTAGTTCTGGGGCTCCTGATGCAACTGCTATTCGTATGTTTGCTAAGATGTTCTACGATAGGTCAACTTTAAATCCTGGGTCGGAACCCAAGCATCTTTTGTTATTTGGTGATGGCACTTACGACCCAAAAAACAGAGTTGCAAACAACAATAATTTTGTGTTGACCTACCAAGCTGTAAATAGTGAAAACTATATTTCTTGTTATGTATCAGATGATTATTTTGGGCTTTTGAATGACAATGAATCTTTTACTAGTGCAGACCTTTTAGACATTGGTATCGGTAGGTTATTAATTTCAGACAATACACAAGCTAAGCAACAAGTTGATAAAATTGAACACTACATGAAAAACGGATCATCATTTTTCAATAGTACAACAGGATCATGTTGTTTAAACACAAATAACAATTTAACTTATGGAGACTGGCGTTTAAAATATGTTCAAATTGCTGATGATGAAGAAGATGGGTATTTTATCAAATTTGATACAGAACCACAATATAATTCAGTTAGAAATAATCATTTTGAAATGAACTGTGATAAATTATACATGGATGCCTACCCCCAACAAACAACTGCCGGAGGACAACGATTTCCAGATGTGTATAATGCAATATCTGACAGAGTTCAACGGGGCGCTTTGATTGTTAATTATGTTGGACATGGTGGTGAAGTTGGATTAGCGGAGGAACGAGTAGTTACGATTCCACAAATCAACAGTTGGTCGAACATCAACGCTCTTCATCTTTTCGTATCAGCCACTTGTGAATTCACCAAATACGATGACCCTAAAAGGGTTTCGGCCGGAGAATGGGTTTCTTTAAATCCCACGGGAGGCGCCATTGCACTGATGACCACAACAAGATCAGTGTACTTCGGTGTAAATTCAACCACTGGCCAAGCGTTTTACAATCATGTTTTTGATAGAAATCTGGATGGTAGTCCACTTAGTTTTGGAGAAATAATGATGAAAACCAAAAATGATGTGGGTCAAAACGAAAACAAAAGAAGTTTCACTCTAATTGGTGACCCAGCATTGAAAATTGCTTTACCTCGACTTCGGGTAATAACAGATAGTATCAACGGGCAAAATCCTGTCATTGATCTTGACACTTTGAATGCTTTGAGTACTGTTCGAATAAAGGGTCACATTGAGGATGTTAGTGGAAATTTTCTTTCAACTTTTAACGGTCAACTCGTACCCTCTATTTTTGATAAAACAAAAACACAAAAAACGCTTGGTCAGGACCCCGATTCTCCAGAATTGGAATATGATCAACAACGAAATGTTGTTTATAAAGGAAAAAACTCAATTATTAACGGCCAATTTGACATTACGTTTGTTGTACCAAAAGATATTGCTTTGAATGTTGGCAGAGGGAAAATTAGTTATTATGCATTTAACAATGAAATTGACGCCTATGGGTTTGATACTAATTTTAGAATAGGTGGAATAAACCCAAATGGCATTAATGATGTGGAAGGCCCTCAACTTAATTTATACTTGAATGATGAAAATTTTATCAGTGGAAGCATAACAGATGAATCTCCGGTCATGATATTAAATGCATTTGATGAAAATGGAATTAATACAGTAGGAAATGGCATTGGCCATGATTTGGTTGCTGTTTTAGATGGAAATTCATCTGAGCCAATCTTATTAAATGATTATTATTCAGCCGATCTTGATTCCTACCAATCAGGAGAGATTCGGTATCAATTTAAAAATCTAGAACAAGGCAAGCACACGTTAGAAGTTAAGGTTTGGGATGTCAACAACAATTCCTCGACAATAAAAACGGAATTTATCGTTCAAAACAAAGCTAATACTATGTTAGAACATGTTTACAATTATCCAAACCCTTTTACTACCAAGACCTCTTTCCAATTTGAACACAACCAATCCTGTAATAATTTAGATGTTCAAATCCAAGTATTCACTATCTCAGGTAAACTTGTAAAATCCATAAATAAAACGGTAAATACGATTGGATTTAGAATTGAAGGAATTGAATGGGATGGCAAAGATGATTTCGGTGATAACTTGGCAAAAGGAGTGTATATCTATCGTTTGTCTGTTAAAAACAACTTGGGAGAGCAGGCAGAAAAAACGGAAAAACTGGTTTTGTTGAAATAATTTACAATAAAAGTTTCGGAATTACGTATATTTACCACCTTAATTGTCCTCAATCAAGAATGATTAGCGTGCGAAATTTGAACAAAATAAACATGAACAAAATTTTCATATTCCTATTTAGTCTGACAGCAACATTAACTTGTTATGCTCAACCTACCGGTGGCAGCGGTGCTTCAGATAATGATTTACAGTTAAATACAATAACAACTGCTTTACCTTTTTTAGCAATCACGCCTGATTCGCGTGCTGGTGGTATGGGGGATGCAGGTACTGCCTTAAGTCCCACTTCAACCTCCGTATATTGGAATACATCCATGATTTCTTTCGCGAAAGAAAAATCAGAAGTTAGCTTGTCATATACTCCATGGTTGCGTCAACTGACAAACGATATTCATTTATCCTACTTGGCCTTCTATTATAAAATCAATCGTTTGCATTCTGTAGGAGGTGCCTTACGTTATTTTAGTTTAGGTGAAATTACATTCACAGATGCTTCTGGTAATGTTATTCGCGATGATAAGCCAAGTGAATTTGAAATAACCGGTGCTTATGCTTTTCGCTTGTCTGATAAATTCAGCGTTGGGCTCAATGGTAAATTTGCCTATTCAAACCTAACGGGTGGACTTACTGTTGGTGGTGTAAATACAAAAGCAGGTATTGTTGGTGGTACTGACATTTCATTTACTTACTTCAATGAAGATGCTTCCATTGGTAAAACAAAAGGTGCTTACACATTTGCAACTACCATAAATAACATAGGAAATAAAATAGCCTATTCTGAATTATCTCAACGAGATTTTATTCCAATGAATTTAAAAATAGGAAATGCCTACAAAGCAAATTTTGATAAATACAATTCTGTAACTTTTGCTTTGGATTTACAGAAATTACTAGTCCCAACTCCAGCATATTACGATGTAATTGATGGGACATATACCATGATTTCTGGTAAGTCAAATGACATCGGTGTTGTCTCTGGCATGATACAATCTTTCTATGATGCACCTGGAGCACCGTTGACTAATGCGGACGGAAACTATATTCAAAACAGCGATGGATCCTATCAAGTGAAAAAGGGATCTAAACTCGTTGAGGAATTAACTGAAATCAATATTGCAGGCGGATTGGAATGGTGGTACAACAATGTACTTGCTGTACGTGGAGGTGTTTTTTATGAAAGCAAAAACAAAGGAAATAGACAATATATAAACGTTGGCGCAAGTTTTAAATACAACATGTTTGGCATTGATTTTTCTTATTTAGCATCAATCAGTGGGAGACAAAGTCCATTAGCAAATACGCTACGATTTACATTAAGATTGAACCTTGACGGTAAATCATCTGTTGATAATAAAGCGGAATAATTGATGAAAATCCGTATTGGCTTTGGCGTTGATGTACATAGACTATCTGTAGGCTATCCACTTATAATTGGTGGAGTAACATTAGAATCAGAGCTTGGAGCGGTTGGACATTCAGACGCTGATGTTTTACTACATGCCATTTGTGACGCATTACTCGGTGCTGCTAATTTACGTGATATAGGTTTTCATTTTTCAGATACCGATCCTCAATACAAGGGTATTGACTCAACCCTATTACTTAAAGAGGTTTTCAAAAAAATTGTAGGAAAAGGGTTTGCTGTTGGAAACTTGGACTGCACCGTAATTTTGGAAAAACCAAAGGTAAATCCCCACATTCCAGCTATGCAAAATATTATAGCTGAAATTCTTGAGATGGACGTTGATTGCGTTTCTA
>CAZTFG010000133.1:0-5840 GCA_964612725.1 uncultured Lishizhenia sp.
AGAATTAAAACGCTAATTATTAATCCAAATGGGGAAAAAAGAACCAAAACGATTAGAGAAATTAGAATATCAAAAATTCGCTTCATTATAAGTTCATTACTTTGTTTACTGACGTAATAACGGCATTAAGAACTTGTTGAACCTGTTCATTAGTAAGGTTGAAATAAACTGGGAGAGATATTTCGTTATGATACTTATTCCAAGTTTCAGGATAATCCTCCATTTTATACCCCCTTTTTTTGTATGCTGTCAATGTAGGTAAGGGGAGAAAATGAACATTAACAGAAACATCTTGATCAAAAATTCCTTGCATAATTTCATCTCTTTGTTCCTCAGTAATTCCATTAATTCTTAATTGGTATAAATGAAAACTACTTGTTTTACTCTCCGTTTTATACAGAGGAGTTATCGCCCAAGAAAATGGAGCAAATCCTTGGTCATATAATTCGAAAATTTCTTCTCGCCGATTCAAATTTTCTTGGTACCTCTCTAATTCTACTAAACCTATTGCGGCTTGTAAATCAGTCATATTACATTTAAATCCGGGTTCTTCGACGTCATAGCGCCAATTTCCTTTTTGTGTTTTAGCTAAAGCATCCTTATTTTGACCATGTAAAATCATAGTGCAGAATGTTTTATAGATTTCCTCATGATCAAACGTATCAGGTAAGTTAAAACAAAGTGCCCCTCCTTCAGCAGTTGTTAGATTTTTTACCGCATGAAAAGAAAAGGTAGTCACATCAGTTAATGCTCCTGATTTCACTCCGTTAATAGATGCACCAAAACTATGTGCAGCATCACTTATTACTAGGATACGATTTAATTTTTCTTGTAATTCGGTTCTGGGTGAAAATAAAGATTTAATATCTGCTTCATTAATTAAATCATGAATCAATTGATAGTCGCAAGGAAATCCAGCGATATCCACTGCAATAATTGCTTTCGTTCTTGGTGTTATCGCTTTTCTGATTGCATCAATTGAAATATTAAAATCAGCAGGATCAATATCAACCATTACCGGAGTCGCACCAGAATGAACAATCACATTAGCGCTGGCACAATAGGTGTAAGCTGGAATAATTACTTCATCTCCTTCTTGAATTCCCCACCATTTTAAAAAAACCTGCATTCCCATGGTCCATGAATTCACAGCAACAGTTGTCATACATCCGCAATATTCTGTAATATTTTTCTCAAATTGCTTCGTTCGAGGACCGGTGGTTATCCAACCGCTTTGCAAAGCAGCCGTAACTTCGTCAATTACTTTTTGGTCAATTCTAGGAGGAGAAAATGGTATCATATTAAAAAGGTATTTAAATTAGAATTTATTCAATAGTAGCATTAGAATCCTCTTGCTTTTCTAATTTATGTTCAAGTTTTTCAATTTTCTTTGTCAATCGTTCAATTTCCTGATTATTCTTTAACAAATTGCGATAAGAAAATAAGAAAGACATTAAATAGCCCGCTACTACAGATAGAAGAATAGCTACAGAAAGTTTAACTTCGATAATCTTAAATATAAAATGAATTTGTGCCTCTTTCCAATTTAATGTAGCAAAAATTACAACTAAAATTCCAGCAAGGATACTTAGTATAAATTTGATTTTATCTTGAGTAGATAGTACTTTCCAATATTTTTCCATGGTAAATCTTTTTGCAAAGTAAAACAAAATCGTAGAATTCTCCTTACATCTGTTTAATTCCGGGCAATAATCTTCTATATTTGTGCTCGAAATAAAAATTGAATTATGGCAACAACAGCAGATATTAAAAATGGAGTGTGTATTAAACACAACGAAAAACTTTTTCAAATAATTGAATTTCAACACGTTAAACCAGGTAAAGGACCTGCGTTTGTACGTACAAAAATGCGTCAAATAGAAAGCGGTAAAGTATTGGATCATACATTTTCTGCTGGACATAAAATTGAAACAGTTAGAATTGAAAATCGTGAGTATCAATATCTTTATCAAGAAGGTGATTCCTATGTTTTCATGAACAACGAATCATATGAGCAGGTAAATATTCCAGTTAAAATGGTAGAAAAGCCAGCTTTTTTACAAGAAGGTATGGTTTGTAACATCCTTTTTCATGCAGAGGAAGAAACACCATTAGTTGTTGAATTGCCGATGTATATCATTTCTGAAGTCACATATACCGAACCGGGAGTAAAGGGAGATACTGCAACCAACTCCTATAAACCAGCTACTATTGCTACTGGTGCGGAAGTTCGCGTTCCACTGTTTATAGATAATGGAGAGGTAATTAAAATAGATACTAGAACAGGAATGTACGTTGAACGCGTAAAAAATTAATTATAATCTTAAAAAACACTCGAAAATTGCATGTTATGAAAAATACCGCACTTACTCAAAAACACATCGAATTAGGAGCTAAACTAGTTCCTTTTGCAGGTTTTAATATGCCTGTACAATATGAAGGTGTAACAGTAGAACATGAAACGGTTCGAAATGGAGTAGGGGTATTCGATGTTTCTCATATGGGTGAATTTGAGTTAAAAGGAGAAAATGCTTTGGCATTGATTCAAAAGGTATCTTCAAATGATGCATCTGTATTGGGAGATGGGAAAGCACAATATAGTTGTATGCCTAATGGTAAAGGTGGAATAGTTGATGATTTAATTATTTATCGTTTTGCTGAAAATCATTATTTTTTGGTGGTGAATGCTTCCAATATTGAAAAAGATTGGAATTGGATAACCTCTCACAACGACATGGGAGTTGAAATGACTAATTTATCTGATGATTATTCATTATTGGCAATTCAAGGACCTAAAGCGGCTGAAGCAATGCAATCACTTACATCAATTGATTTGGCACAAATGATTTATTACACTTTTCAAACCGGAACTTTTGCTGGGGTTGATCATGTGATCATTTCTGCAACCGGATATACCGGTTCTGGTGGTTTTGAAATTTATGTGAAAAATGAATTTGCTGAACAAGTTTGGAATCGTGTTTTTGCGGCGGGAGAAAAATTTGGAATTAAACCAATCGGACTGGCTGCAAGAGATACCTTAAGATTAGAAATGGGATTTTGTTTGTATGGGAATGATATCGATGATACAACATCTCCTTTAGAAGCGGGGTTAGGATGGATAACCAAATTCAACAAGGATTTTGTGGATGCTGAATTTTTGAAAAATCAAAAAGAAGCAGGAGTAACACGTAAACTAGTTGCTTTTGAAATGATAGAAAGAGGCATTCCTCGTCATGATTATAAAATTGTAGATGCAGCTGGAAATGAAATTGGAAAAGTAACATCAGGCACCATGTCACCTTCTATGAAAATAGGAATTGGTTTGGGGTATGTAACAATTGAAAATGCTCAGCTTGAACAAGAAATTTTCATCGAAATCAGAGATAAAAACATAAAAGCTAAAGTCGTTAAATTACCCTTTTATAAAAAATAAACAGCGTTAAATCTTATCGACATCTCACATGTTTAAAACTTTAGGCATTTTAATTGCATTAAGTTTCTCTTTCGTATAAATTTGATACTTAAACTTTTATTATGTTTAAAATTTACTCTTTTTTTATTTTACTATCCCTTCCTTTGATTGGATGTAGTCAAACACAAACTGCTTTTACCTTATCTGATTTTTTAAAGAAGAATCTAGATTTAGATACTAAAGTAAATCAAGTATTTCAAAAATTATCAGATTCATCTCGCGTAGCTCAATTATTAATGCCTGCGGTAGGTCGATTAGGATTAACCAAAGCAGAAATTGATGAGCTTACACAAAAAGGAATGATCGGAGGAGTTTTAATGCTCAATGGTACGGTTGATGAATTCACTAGTTGGATTAAAGATTTTGAGAAAATAAATAGCAAAGAAGGGAAATTACCTTTCCTTTATTCCGCCGATGCAGAACCAAGTTTGGTAAATCGAAAAATTATTGGTTCCACTCCAGTAAAAAAAGCACAAGAAGTAAAAACATTAGAGGAAGCGATTGAAGTAGCTAATCAAATTTCAAAGGACTTAACAAAAATCGGAATCAATTACAACTTCGCACCAGTAGTTGATGTTTCGACTAATGCAACCGTTGGTTACAGGGGGTTTGGAGCAATTCAAGAAAATTTAATTCCTTGGTCAAATGCATTTATCCAAACTACACAAAGTCAAAATATTATTGCAACGGCCAAACACTTTCCTGGTCATGGATTAGTTTCAGGAGATACGCATAAATCACTTCAATCGATTAACGGTGAATTAAAAGAAAAACCCAATTATCCTCCTTTAATTGAGGCAGGTGTACTTTCAATTATGATAGCACACATAGCCATTAATAATAACAAGCAGTATAATACAAATGGCTTACCTGCAACTTTATCAGAAACAATTGTTACCACTTTACTAAGAAATGAAATGGGGTTCAATGGGTTAATTGTGACGGATGCCATGAATATGGGCGGGGTAAGTAAAGTACCAAACGCTGCTGTAAAAGCGGTAAATGCTGGTTGTGATATAATTTTAATGCCATTGGATACAAAAATAGCGTACAAGGAAATTTGGGAAAAATATATTTCTGATAAGAATTTCCGTAAAAAAGTTGAAAATGCTACAAAACGAATTATCAGAATGAAAATTTGTTTAGGCCTAATAAAATAGTACATGAAAATCTACACTAAAAAAGGGGATACAGGTACAACAGGACTAATTGGTGGAACGCGTGTATCTAAGGCGTCATTAAGAATTGAAAGTTACGGAACAGTTGATGAGCTCAATTCATGGATAGGAGTTGTGAGAGATGGCGATATAAATAATCAATATCAAGAGCAACTAATTGAGATTCAAGATCGTCTATTTACCATTGGTTCTTCTTTGGCTTGTGATGATGAACATTCAAAAATGAAAATTCCTGATTTATTAAATGAGGATGTTTTCAAACTTGAAACATGGATGGATGAAATGGATGCTCAATTGGAACCTATGCGTTCTTTTATACTACCGGGTGGACATCAAACGAGTTCTTTTTGTCACGTAGCTAGATGTGTTTGTCGCAGAGCAGAACGTTCTTGTGTTGATTTAAGTTATACGGAATTTGTTTCAGAACTTGTTTTAACTTATTTGAATAGACTAAGTGATTATTTGTTTGTATTATCTAGAAAAATCGCTGCGGATAATGGAATAAAAGATCATCCTTGGACACCGAGAGTATCAAATTAATGCAAGACTATAGTATTTTAATTGTAAATGATAAAAAGATTTTCTAAATTCGTTCGTAAATAATAATTTCACCTCATGAAAACTCGTATTTTAAGCATCTCAATACTTGCAATTTTACTTAGCTTCACATCATGTATTAAGCATGAAGTAATACCTCCTCCCACTAGTACAGTGGACCTTAACTGCAACTTTGTTGGATACGTTAATGGGACTCAAACCGAATTAACACAAAATGTCCTAGGATATAATGCGATTGCTACCAATGATAAATACGTTTACTCTGGAATTGTTCTTTCTAGAATGATCTACAATTCGCAGATTAAATCTATATACCAACCACAATCATTTAAATTAAGTTTTGGATCTCAGTTGTGGGATGCTGCTGTTGCTACAGAACCTACATTAACGATGTTTAATGATTTTCATACATCCAATTCGGGAATTGCTTTGCCATTCAAAGATTATGCAACTATGGTTAATGCAAATCCATCTGTAACAGGAGTTCAAATTGAATATACTGACAATAATGGTGTAGTGTGGAAATCTAAAGAAACCGACCCAGGACAAATAGCTAATTTTACTATTATAGATCAAGCTTCTGATAATACAGGTGATTATTCAATTTTCGAATGTACTTTCTCTTGTTTGGT
>CAZTFG010000134.1:0-530 GCA_964612725.1 uncultured Lishizhenia sp.
CGAGGCCAATATCCATTTTCTTTAGGTTGACCCAAGATTTGGCTTGATTGAGAGCCTTTTCTTCTATTTCATTTAGCAGGAAATCTTTTTGTGAACCTAATTTATTTTGCATCGAATCTATTGCTTGATAGGTTCCATAAATTTCATCGATATACACTTGGAGCTCATCCGCCTTTTGTTGCAAGTCTTCAATTTGTTGCTTTCGCTTTGTGATTTGTTCTTGCATTTCTGCATACTTTGCTCTTACTTGATTGATGCTGTCCTGAATTTGCTGTTTCTTTTGTTGGCTTTTGTCGATTTTTGAGGTAGTTGAATCTATAGCGGAAGCTGAATCGGGCAGTTCGATTTTATCCAAGCTTATTTGTTGCTGCGAAAGTTTGGTTTTTTCGCTTTCTATGCGCAATAAGAGTTGCTGCTTTACTACTTCAGCGTAACCTAGTTTTCCGTTTATTTTGTTTTTATGCTGTTGTAACTCATCTACTTGCGCTTGAATACTTTCTGTTATGTTTTCCTTACTTATGTTTCGGTAT
>CAZTFG010000134.1:540-1215 GCA_964612725.1 uncultured Lishizhenia sp.
ACGCATGTAGTTATTGATTCCTACCGGATTTTTTATCGTTGCATATTTCCACGAAAGCATGATGGGAATGCCCACTATGGTATTACTTATTAGTCCTTCCGTATAGCCTAAATGCATCGGGCGTTCATCTCCACTTAAAACATAGTTCGGCAGTTGCCCTGCATCGTACCCCAAGGAGAATCTTCCTTGTGTTGTACTTACGTACTTTTTCCATGATTTGACACTGTCTGACTGTGTTAGCTTACCTTTTTTCAATTGTTTTGGATCGATGTTTAGTTTTGGAAGGTTAATTTCACCTAGGTATTTTTTTAAATCGATTATTTCTTTTTCTGTATTGAGTGAGTCAGAAGGGTGTGCTTGCACGTTGGCATTTGCTTGAGCAAGTACCCCATTGTATGCATACGTACAGAACAACCACATCATTACTACTTTTTTCAATGTCATTTTATAGCCTTCCTTTCTTCATGATACACTTCGATGAAGACAAAAAGTTCGGATTTCGGTTGATGTGAAAAACTGGTTCTTTTTTGGTTTTCAATTGCGTGCTTTTTAAAGAATATTTCAGGTGTGCAAATTATAAAAAATGATGTAAATTGTTTGGTAGGTGCTTTTGCATTAAAATTTAATAAACTTACTTAAATATATGTAAATCAGCTATTTAATTTGTTTTTAGTC
>CAZTFG010000134.1:1225-5816 GCA_964612725.1 uncultured Lishizhenia sp.
AGTCTCTGAGAAATCAGGGGAATACCCCTAGATAAATGGGGGTTTTTACCTCATTAAAAACAGTGAAAAATGGTTATTTTTAATGGATTATTAACTATAAAAGGCTGTGGTTTTTTGGAAAAAAGGGGGGGATTGCACCTCGGCATGCTTCGACTTACTTCGACATACTTCGACGAGCTCAGCAGGAGATGCTCAGCACGAGACGCTCAGCACGAGATGCTCGGTGTGAAGAATTTAGAATGCAGAGTTGAGAGTTGAGAGTTGAGAATTTAGAATTTAGAATGTAGAGTGTAGAGTGTAGAGTTGAAAGATGAGAAATGATTGAATTATGTTAGGAGGAATGAGCACCTTGAATTGGTTCGACATGCTTCGACATGCTTCGACGAGCTCAGCACGAGACGCTCAGCACGAGATGCTCAGTACGAGATGCTCGGTGGACAAGTGGACACCTCGGATTGGTTCGACATGCTTCGACGAGCTCAGTATAATAAAGCTCAGCATGAGATGCTCAGCAGGAGATGCTCGGTGGACGGAGTTAAGAATGGAAAATTGAATTGATTTGTTAAATGTATTTTTGGGGAGATGTTAAATCTTTAGATTTTAAAGTTGAAATAAAAAAAGATAATGGAAGGCCTTAAAGTGTTGATAAATAAAGTTTTTTGTGGATAAATGTTAAATGATTACATTTGCATTTGTTAAATGTTGAATAATATACTTGTTAAATGTCAGAAGCAGTTTTTACCCATTATGATCTTACTTTAATTCGACCAGAATTTGATTCTGCATTGACTGATTTAATTATTGAACTGGATTATTTAAGGAAAAAAAAACTCAGTGGTTCTACACACCCGAAGGTTTTTTTTCAGTTGAAACATATTTTTCATACGTTGGAAAGTATTGGTTCTGCTCGAATAGAAGGGAATAACACAACGATCGCTGAATATATTGAAACTAAATTAGATGGCGATCAAGCTATTTCAGAAGGAATTCGTGAAATTCAGAATATTGAAAAAGCTATGGAGTTTATCGAGGAGAAAATCAAGGATTATCCTATAAACAAGCTCTTTATTAGTGAACTTCATAAAATGATTGTGGATGGATTAACTCCTCCACCTGCAGGAGAAGGGGATCATACTCCAGGTAAATATAGAACACATAATTTAAGAATTCAAAAATCGAGTCACTTACCTCCTGATGCTATTCATGTTGATCCCTACATGAATGAGTTAGTAGATTTTATAAACCAAGAGGATAGCCCAAAATATGATTTGTTAAAGGCCGCAATAGCACATCACCGTTTTGTTTGGATTCACCCTTTTGGGAATGGAAATGGACGAACTGTTCGTTTGTTTACTTATGCTATGTTGGTTAAAACGGGGTTCAATGTGAATGTTGGTAGAATTATCAATCCTACAGCTGTTTTTTGCAGTAATCGTAATGATTATTATGATAATTTATCGAAAGCAGACTCAGGCACTGAGTTGGGAATTTTAGACTGGTGTGGATATGTGTTAACCGGACTTAAGGAGGAAATTGAAAAAATCGATAAACTTTCGGATTATCAATATTTGAGAAAAGAAATATTAATACCGGCAATTATTCACTCTTTAGAACGAAAGTATATTACGGATACGGAAGCTAAAATATTAAAAAAAGTAGTTGAGCTGCAACGCATTCAAGCCTCAGATTTAAAAGAGTTATTTCCAGGAAAGCTGAATGCCGAATTGTCTAGACAAATTAAAAGACTAATAGACAAAAAGATGCTTGTTCCCGAATCAGATGGTGCTCGAAAATATATTATTCGATTTGACAATAACTTTCTTTTAAGAGGTATCATAAAAAGTTTGGGGGAAAAGGGTTTCTTGCCAATTAAGGATTAAAATTCACAAACGGTTTTATGAGTAAATAGAGTGGACAACGGAGTGGAGAGTGGATACCTCGACATACTTCGACATGCTTCGACGAGCTCAGCACGAGATGCTCAGTACGAGATGCTCAGCACGAGATGCTCGGTACTAGTCGCTCAGCACAAGATGCTAATTACTAGTCGCTCGGTGTACGGGTTAGAATTGTTACCTGAAGAGGTGGATAGAATGTGATCGGGTAACGCTTTTTATTTAATCCTTAAACTCAATTAATTTGTGTTTCATGGCGTAGATGGCGATTCCGACCATGTTTCGGGCTTTGATTTTGGTTAGAATTTTGTCTCGGTGGGATTCGATGGTTTTTTTCGATACACAAAGTAAATTTGCTATCTCTAGACTTGTTTTTTCTTGACAGA
Organism: uncultured Lishizhenia sp.; assembly: GCA_964612725.1. GTDB lineage: Bacteria > Bacteroidota > Bacteroidia > Flavobacteriales_D > Crocinitomicaceae > UBA952. The sequence goes on from CAZTFG010000134.1 coordinate 3,507, forward strand.
TGAGTTGTACGATTTTGATTTCTTGATCCGATAGATTTGTGGTATTGAAATTCGGAGATAGTACTTTGTTGTTTACATAGTCTTGGATTTTTTGCAAAGGCACTCTTTCGGTAAGGTAAAAACCAATTTCTACAACTTGTTCAATAGCCGAAACAATTTCATCAAACTCTTGCGCTTTCAAAAGATATCCGCGTCCTCCACTTTTTATAAAACGGTCGATAAAAGCTTCATTGTCGTAAGAGCTTAAACCTATTATCTTTAGGTTTTTGTATTTTCTGACTAGTATTTCTGTGGCTTCCCACCCATCCATGTTGGGCATTTGAATATCCATTAAGATCACGTCCACTTTGATTTTATTTTTATTCTCCTTGAACCAATTGATAACTTCAATTCCATCATGGGCTTTGCAAACTACATTGATTTGAGGATGTAGTTCAAATAATTTCAACAAACCTTGTATGATGATCTCTTGATCATCTACTATTACTACATTAATTACTGATTTCATCTATCGGAATTTTAATATTGATTTCTGCCTTTCCTTTTTTAGTTACTTCGTAGTTGATGGTTGCGTTGAGGTTGTTTATTCTTGATTGAATACTTTTGAGGCCATTGCCTTTGGCGTGGCTAAGAAGTCTTTGTACTTGTGAATTGTTTATTCCAATACCGTAGTATTCAAAATTTATTTTTAGGTGATTGCATTCGATTTGTATGTCTAGATTTAGTTTATCTGTATTTCCATGTTTTAAAACATTATTGATTGTTTCTTTGATGATTCTGTATATGTTCAGCTCTGATTCGACCGGGAACCTTATTCCATTGAAATTACTGGGGTAATCAATGTACATTTTTCCGGTAGCATTAATAGTTTTAATTAATTCTAAGAGTGCGGGATGAATTCCCATTTTAACCAATGTTGGTGGAGAAATTCTGTTGGATATTCCCCGTATGGTTTCAGCGGTTTTTTCAATTAATACAGAAGTGTCGGTGAGTAAACTGAACAGTGATACCGGATTATCAAGTCGCCCTTTGGCGTTTAGGATATTTAATTTGAGTACGGAAACCAGCGCTCCGATTTCATCGTGGAGATCCATGGCAATTTGGGCACGCTCTTGTTGCTCAGCTTTCATGGATGCCTCGCTGATTTGGCGTTCGAAGTTTATTTCAGCGGTACGCAAGGCTTCTTGTTCGCGCTCAATTCGTTTTTTGAAAACAAGGAATAGGGCGATGAACGCTATCACAAAGATTAGCATCAAGCCTACTCCAAGCAGAACGAAACTTAAGAGATTGATTTCGATGGTAGTTTCCAAATAGAATATGTAATTATTAGTTTTGAAATCATTTCAATAATATTGTGAAATACCCAAATATATTGGGAGTTTTTATCCAGAAAAGGAAGAATAAAAAACAAAATTAACGCAGTCGAATTATACATTAAGATTGAAAAATTAAAATCAGTATTTAATCTACTATGTTTATTATCATTTTTGTAAATAATATTTATAAATGAATAAATTGAAAGGATCAATATTATTACCATTGAAACTATAGCGTAGTCTTCAATGGTAAAATTAAAAATTAGACAAACAATGATAGAAATAAAATACGATAAACTCAATAACAAGAAAAACCGAAACGGAGAATCATTAAATTTATGATAATAAACAATTAATAGAATTGTATTTAAAATATGATAACTAATTATCAAGTTTGCCGTTTGATGCCCTAGTTTATATAAAATCAATGACAATAATTGAGTTATAAAAGACAATGAAACGAATAAAAAAATGTACTTATGATTTCTAAGTATTACTTTATTTACTGAAAATGAAAAAATGGGTAGAAAATCTACCCATAACATTAGATAAAAAGAAATTAATATTAAATTCAATTAACTATTTAATGGGTTATTTACTGGACAAACAGTTGGACAAGGTAAACCGCTATCATAAATTTTACCATTATATAAATCATTCCCATTTGCATCTACACCGTTGTAAATTCGAATTCCCACACACCCTTTTTGAGACATTATGTCACTGAAAACATTTGATGTGTAATAAACTCCTTTTGTTACATTTGGATAGTTTCTTCTAAATGATCCAGTCATTGTAGAAGCATCGGTAAGGGTAATAATAGAACCAGCCATAATTTTAATTTTTAAAGTTAATAAATTGTTTGTTTCTCAAATTTACACTTTGTTTTGACGTGCATTGAAGTGAATGAAAAACCATCAAAATCAACTTTTTGATATCCAGTTTTTTATGTTTTTAAAATGGGTGTTTACCCTTATCAATATAGGGGTAAACC
>CAZTFG010000135.1:0-5689 GCA_964612725.1 uncultured Lishizhenia sp.
AGCACCGTTAACTGTGTTTCCAAATCCGGCGAATAATTACATCGCCATTAGTAATACCAAAAGCCCTGTTGCTAAAGTAAAACTCATTCAAATGGATGGAGTTGCTTTTGATCTACTTAAATCATCTGAAAACAAATTTTCAACTGAAAATATAAGTAGGGGAATGTATATAATAGAGATTCTACAAAAGAATGGAACCCTCAGTAAGATTAAAATTCAACTAGTTGATTAATGGATTCTCGATTAGCTCAATTTATATTTCTTGAAAAACGCATCCCAATTCCAAATAAAATTAGAAACTACCTCATCCATTCTTTTTAAGAAAAGTGGATTAGGTGCTTGCATTCTTTTGAAATATTCGTCTTGATACTCATTTAAACGATATTTATGAAAAACAGCTTTAGACATGCCGTAAATCATGTTTTTCGAAGGGTGATTAACACGTGAAATAAAAGACTGATATTTGCGAATAAGGTTTTCGAAATCAACCTCGCTCATGTCATATATTTTTGCTAGTTTTTGAAAAATGATTCGTTCAACCCGCATAGCTTGTTCAGCCTCAAATGTACTTTCTAAAAAAGATAAATTACCTGTAATAACGATAAGACCAAATTCACCGCTGTCTTTTGCATTTAAGTTTGGCGATTGAACAAAAGCCGGATCATCGTTTATCATGGAAGAAATTTCATTCCAACCAGCGTCTACTGAATCGAAAATTGCGTTAATGAAAATATTTGCAACTTGATTATCAGTAAGTTTTCGTTTCATTATGGCATTGAACATAGTCTTCGGTTTATTACGTAAGTACTTCCACAAATTTAACAAGCAAAAAAACTCCTTTTAATATCAGTAAAATCGTGTTATCAACTAAGTTATTAACAGAAAATGAAGTGTTTGTGGCAAATTGTTGTTAAAAACTGATTGTTTTTAGGTTAAATTACTGTGAAATGAAAAATTAGCTGTTTTTCGATCCTTAATAGGCTCGTTTATGTTTATTATGGATTTGTTCCAATTCATCAGCATGTTTAATTACCTCCTCTATACAAACAATTGGAATTTTCCATGCTTTTTTCCAAACCCGTGAATTAAATTGGTTATCGGCAAATTGTTTACGGTAACTATCTCCGGATGATAATTCAACACAACTTCCCAAAAGTCCCCATTGAAAGCGCATGTAATTCTCTAATCCACCTCCGTAAATAGAAGGGTTTGGAGATACAGGTACAAAAGAAAAACCACTAGATTTCAGTGCTAAATCATTGATTAAACTATCAATTCCGTTGAAGTAGTGATGAGTCTTAGAATCAGCCCAATAAATAATATCGCCCTTGGTGTGAAAGGATAAAGTCATCAATGGTTTGATTTTACTTACGAAAGTTTGTATCGCTTGTGTTTCTTTTGGTTCGGCAGCGTATCTTCCCTTATATCCTTCGGAGCAGGGTACAGGCGAATAATTATAACTTTTATTTAATGTATGCGTGCTATCGTCAAAAGAATCATTTAAATCAATTCCTTTTCCATTTGCTTTCCATTCGGCAAATGTTTCCAGTTTTTTAATGCCATTTATTTGAGTAAGGTAGTTTTCAATTCCATTCCAGTTTTCATGTGCTATTTTTAATCCATCCGGATTAGCAACAGGTAAAAAATAAAGATCAACCTCATTTAAATAAGAAACCGCATTTTTGTATATAACGGAGTCACCACTGAATGAAAGTAAATACAAATTCAAAAACTTCATTACAAATTTTGAACTGTAATCTTCTCGGGCGTGTACATTTCCAACAAATAATACAGCCCTTTTTTTAGGTGTTTTATGGCCAATTCTTAATACCGAAATGGGAAGTCCAAACTCGGAAGTTCCGATAGTTGTTAAATGGGTTCGCTCTGGGAAAAGTATATGTAATGAATCTAAATCGCTTTGAATCATTTCATAGGTGTATTTTTCATTATCTTCAACCAGATAACATGATTTTTGAGCCATCACATTGTTTACAACGCATGCAATTATTAAAAATGTTGTGTATCGTATGATAAATGGATAATTCACCTTGAAATTTTACTTATTTCAAATGTATCCAATTATTGGGCTGTAAAATCTCTTTGCTAATGAATCTAATGCATATCGATTTGTTGAAAACAAAAAACTCCCTGTTTTTTCAGAACAGGGAGTTTCTCTTTCAGGTTGTTTTGATAACTAAAAAACAGGGATTTCGCTCGCAGCCTTACTAAGGGTTACTTCCTTTTTCGGGATAGAAACATGTAAAATTCCTTTGTCGTATTTTGCGTTGATTTTGTCGGTTGAACAATTTTCAGGCAAAGCAAAAGATCGTTGAAAGCTATTGTAGGAATATTCCTTACGTGAGTAATTAGTTTCTTCCTCTGTTGTTTCAAGTTCTTTTTCGGACCGGATATGCAAGGTTCCTTTCTCTACTTCGACTTTAAAATCCTTTTTTTCAAGGCCCGGTGCCGCCATTTCAATGGAAAATTCTTTCTCGTTTTCGTTGATGTTCACAGAAGGAATTCTATCAACATAATCCCAAGGAAGAAGTTCACTATTTAAATCAAGCATTCGAGGACTTAAAAGTCTTCCGTTATCAAATAAACTACCTGTCCAAGTCGGTAGTAAGCTTTTACTTTTTGTTAGTGTTGTCATTGTGTTTTTGTTTTCTAAATGTATAAGTCAAAGGTACATGCGTTGCGTTCTTTAATTATTGCATCCTGGTAGTTAAAAATTATACATTTTTATTTAGCCTTGTCTTTATGCTAGTTTTAGGCTTCTTGGTGGATTATTTGTAACTTTGTTCCCGAATGGAAAATCATAAATCCGGTTTTGTAAATATAGTTGGTAGTCCGAATGTGGGGAAATCTACCCTTATGAATGCTATGTTGGGAGAAAAACTATCAATAGTAACATCAAAGGCACAAACCACACGGCATAGAATTTTGGGTATCGTTAATGAACCTGAGTATCAAGTTGTTTTTTCAGATACGCCTGGCGTGGTTAATGCAGCATATAAAATGCATGAGGCTATGATGGGGTATGTGAATTCCTCCCTTAAAGATGCTGATATATTATTGTTTATAACTGATCCGTACGAATCGGAGATGAATCACAAAGAAACGCTTGCTAAAATTCAGAAAATGAAAATTCCTGTTTTTTGCTTGGTGAATAAAATAGATTTAGTAGATCAGGCCCTAGTGGAAGAGCGAATGGCTTATTGGCAAGAACAACTTCCTTCCGCTGAAATTGTACCAATTTCTGCTTTGCATTCATTTAACTTAGAAAAAGTTTGGGCTCATATCCTCGATTTATTGCCAATTAGTCCTCCTTATTATGATAAAGAGGAAATTAGTGATAGACCCGTCCGATTTTTTGTGTCTGAAATAATTCGAGAGAAAATTTTTGAATTATGTAAAAAAGAAATTCCCTATAGTAGTCAGGTAGAAGTAGATACTTATCTAGATGAAGGGAATATTATCCGAATTCGTGCCATTATTATTATTGAACGCGATTCTCAACGAGGAATAATAATAGGAAAGGGCGGAGAAATGTTAAAAAGAATAGGTACTTATGCTCGAAAAGACCTTGAAAAATTCTTAGACAAAAAAGTATTTTTGGAAACATACGTGAAAGTCGATAAAGATTGGCGAACAAGCGATAGTAAATTGAAGAAATACGGATACGGGCATTAATCAAATTCAACTAAAATATTTTAATCAATGGTTAACATTGTAGCAATTGTAGGAAGGCCAAATGTGGGCAAATCAACTCTTTTTAATAGACTTACAGAATCAAGAAATGCAATCGTAAAAGAGGTGAGCGGAGTTACGCGTGATCGTATATACGGCAAAGGTGAATGGAATGGTAAAGTGTTTTCAGTCATTGATACTGGTGGGTATGCGGTAAATTCAGATGATATTTTTGAAGCAGAAATTAGACGTCAAGTTGATTTAGCTATTGAAGAAGCAACCGTAATTATTTTTATGGTTGATGTGATGGCAGGTATCATGGATATGGATGAACTTGTGGCTAAAAAATTGAGAAAATCTGGAAAACCTGTCGTGGTGGTGGCTAATAAAGTGGATAATACACAACGAGTTGGTTTATCTGCTGAATTTTATGCCTTTGGTTTGGGAGACGTTTATGATCTATCTGCCACCAATGGTACTGGTACGGGTGAAATTCTTGATGCGATTGTTCCTTTTTTCAATTTTGATGAAGATATTTCGCGTGAAGAGGAATCATTGCCAAAAATTGCTGTAGTTGGTCGACCAAATGTGGGGAAATCATCTCTAATTAATGCGTTAACAGGAGAAGAGCGAAATATTGTAACAAATATTTCAGGTACAACCAGGGATGCTATCCATACTCGATACAAAGCATTTGGATTTGATTTTGTATTAATTGATACAGCAGGTATTAGAAAGAAATCTAAAGTGCATGAGGATATTGAATACTATTCTGTTTTACGGTCAATTCGAACAATAGAAAATGCCGATGTGTGTATTGTTATGATTGATGCGTCTGAAGGAATTCAGAAACAGGATTTGAGCATTTATTATATTGCAGAAAAAAATTCGAAAGGAATCGTTGTTTTAGTAAATAAATGGGATTTAGTAGATAAAGATCATACAACCATGAAAGCGTATGAAGCGAAACTACGTGAACAATTGGCTCCATTTAATGATGTTCCAATTATTTTTACCTCAGTTCTAACTAAACAACGTATTTATCAAGCAATTGAAGCAGCAATGCGGGTACATGAAAATAGAACTAAAAAGATTCCTACTTCAGTTATGAATGATGTCTTGTTGCCTATTATTCAAGCAACACCTCCTGCAGCAGTAAAAGGAAAATACATCAAAATCAAGTATGTTCAACAATTGCCAACCTATTCACCGGCTTTTGCCATTTTCTGTAATCTGCCGCAATATGTTCAAGATTCTTACAAGCGATTTATAGAAAATAGATTAAGGGATGAGTTTGATTTTGAGGGTGTTCCAATAAAAGTTTTCTTCAGAAAAAAATAATAGTTCCGTGAGTTATATTTAGATTAATTTATCTTGTATTCTTTTTTGGTTGAATTGAAAAATTAGTTTAATTTAGCCCTCTTTGATAGTCTGAAAAATTACAAACCTATTTGCACATCACCAATGGAATCTTTAATTATTACTGCAACATCGTTGACTCCATCCATTCGTTTTGAATGCACCGGAATCATGGAAATTCATGGAAAATCAATTCCTGAAAATAGCGACGATTTTTGGGCACCTGTTTTAAACTGGTTTAAATCGTACATCAATACTCCGGCAGAGCAAACTGTAGTAAAACTCGATATTGCTTACTTGAATATTTCATCATCTAAGAATATTCTTCATTTATTATATCAATTAAATGAATTGTCTGATCGTAATTTCGATGCACGCGTAGAATGGTATTATCATGCTGCTGACCAAGATATGTTAGAGGTAGGAAAAGATTATGAGCACATGGTGCGAGTGCCTTTTACATTTAAAATTTGGGAAGAAGAATTTCAATTAGCATAAGTTTCGTGTATAAATAGTTTGTAATCTGTTCAAATGAGCAGCTTGAAATTCTATTTTTTTTGTTTTATTTGTAAGTTATTAATTAATAAAGCATGAAAAAAATTACGTTTTTATATTTAAGTCTTTCATTTTCTTTTGCTCA
>CAZTFG010000136.1:0-3408 GCA_964612725.1 uncultured Lishizhenia sp.
CATAATAATCTTCTTTGTCAAGTACTTTCTGGTCTGTCAATAGTTTAATTACCACTCCAAGACAAAAAAGTCCAAACAAACCAAGCCAGAAATATCCCAGAATTTTTCCAACTATTTTTTTCCTAGTAATTGCCCATATTACTATTAGAATAATTGTCAGTGGAAAAATATTAAGTATTAAAAACATACTGATGTCATGTTAATTCTATGGTCGTGTTGTAACGTCATAAGCTGCCGCCTAACGTTCTGCCATCAAGCGCTCGGCCCGACTCTTTAACTAAATTATAATTTCGAAGTTAAACATATTTTCTTTCCAATTTGCCGTTCGTACGAAAGATGGTTTGCACTTTACAGTTATTATAGGCTTCCATTTTTTTTTCTATTTATGAATTCAGTAAACACCCATGGTAATAAAGTACTTATCAATGTCAAAATCATTATTCTATCATACAAGATTTTATTATATTCAAGTGTTCGTAATCCATTGTCGCATGCTGTAAACTCAATAAGTTTTAGTTTTGAGTCCATAGCTGAATATAAAACTATACTAGTGGTAAACAGCACGAGAGATATTACCATATTTAATAGTATTTGATGCTTTTTTTGATTGAAGATAAAATTAAATATGATAACAAAAAAAGCACCAATGGAAGATACGAAATACCCACTGGCAAAGTGAATATTTTTAGCAGGATGATGAAACGAAATTTTGTGATTGCTTAATATCTCATATAACCATCGAACACTTTTTCTGTATTCATCTTCAATCATAAAAGCAAAAAACACTGAACCTAAAAAGATCAAAATGGATACTATTATTCTAATTGTGAGTTTCATTTTTTTACTTGTTATTCAGAGACGAGATATATTAAATGAAGTGTTTAATGTTGTTTGTTTAATATATCGTTTTGCCATCAAGCGCTCGGCCGACTCTTTAACTAAATTAGTTTCCAAATGTAAGAATAGTTTGTTTTAAATTAAACGTTCAACGAAATATGAATTTTGGGCTGGTGCTAGACAGCTGTTATGCTCAGTATTTTTTTATCAAAGTTATTGTATCTATTATTTTTTCTGTTGTCCACGCTAAACTGTCATCAGGATTTCTTTCAATTATTTCTATTCTAATTGTGTCTGGTATTTCATTTAGTAAGAAACGAACTCTTGGGGATCTGTCAGGGTGTTGGACATATTCATACCGTTTTAAAGGTTTAAAAGGGATTAATCGGAATTTATGCAAATCATTTTCTGTGAGCCTATTAAAGTAGATACTTAGTATGTTTTTATAATCAGCTTCAGCCCAATAAATTTCCTTGTTATTTATATTTTTTTCGATCCAAATTTCAGACAATTCAATTGAATCAGTTTTGTCAGAGGAGAAATATTTTTCAGAATCAGAAAAATATGTTCCAATCCAAACTTTATCTTTTTTTGCTTCTTTAATAGAAATTGAAGAATGATATGGTCCATTTGGTTTTCCTTCTAATACCACTTGCCACCAATTTGAAATTAGAATTACCACAACAATAATTGTCAAAAGAACAATTGCTATAGTCAAACTGTATTTCTGTCCTTTATTCATAGTAATTGTTGGGTTTTGCAATATTGAGCACAACGTTTCGCGCATAGACCTTGTGGCGGCGAAGCGAGCTGAGTTGTCTCGGCTAAGATAATGTTTTTCGTGAAAAACAGAGTTCAAGCAACTGAAAACCAGCCATAAGTTCTATGCGCTGTTATATGACGTAGCTATTCAATTTTCCAGTTATCCAATACCAGAGTTATAATAGAATGTGGCCACATTTCAAAGTTTTCCAAGTCAGGTTGAATTGGAATTATGGAGGTCCTTTTCCATTGTTGGCTGGTAGGAGTAAACATAAGTGCTTTATAAGTAAGCTTCTTGTTAAAAGGATTTTTAACATGTAAATCTGTGCGGATATCTTTTCTGTTTTCTGAATCTTGAGTAAAATCAATAGCGATCGTTTTTTCGGGATTGATGATTTTCTCAACGACTTTCATTTTACTTATTGAATCACCTTGAATTTCACATTCCACAAAAATCTTTTCTCCGCAATATATTTGAAGAATTTTTTCTTTTACAAAATATGGACTTTCTTGTACATCCATTGCATATTGTTGAGTTTCATTAGCTGCAATTTCCAATCTGTATGCGCTTCTTTTGGGCTTTTCGTTTTGAGAATATAAAGCCAAGCTAAATATTGAAAATGCGATAATGATAAATGTTTTCATGTTCTAATTTTATACGGTTCTTAAGCTATGTCATATAACGTTTTGCGGCTATGTGTCCGCGGGCTAAAAGGTTCTGGTTATTTCGCCCGTGGTCGCATAGGTGCTGTTATACACTGCTGTGAGTACTCTAACCTACACAGATTTTCCAAAAGTATAATTCTTTGGAGTTCTGTAATTTAATAATACTCGATTTCTCTTTCAATGATATAATATTTTCCGTTATAATCAATTATTTTTTTAATCCAATTACCTTTTTTGTCAAATTCATATTTACATAATTCTTTTAAAGTTATTGTACCATCTGCATCAACTTCTGTTGTTTCAATTATATTCCCATTGTCAAATTTATCATCTATATATCCAACTGGTACACCTTCTTCAAAGTCTACCCAATGTTCTAAAATTTTTAAGTTATTAAGATATTTATAAGTAGTAATTTCAGCAGTTCCTTCTTCATTGTCAGACCATTCATATTTTGTTAGTAAATTATTACTATCATATTCATAATTATGTTTTTCAATGTATGAACCTTTTTTATAAACACTTTCAATAATATTATTTTGGTTGTCATATTTGTAAGTTTCAATTGATATAATTGAGTTGGATTTAAATTCTTCTTTTTTGATTAGCATTTTTTTTGAATCATAGTAATATTTATAATTTGAGATAGTACCATTTGTTGGTTTAGTGTTTCCTTTGGAAATAACTTCTGGTTGTTTATTTATTAGTTTAGAAGAAATAATTTTATTCAAAGAATCATAAACATAATATTCTGATTTATACAACCTGTGTAATTCAATGATTCTCATTTTTTTATCTAATTTAATGGAGTAATTGGGACTTGAATTACCAATGTCTTTTCTCATAAGCAAATTTCCTAACGAATCGAAATAATATTCCTGATCTTTTTCCCAATCATATAGCCAACCTTTAGTAGTTTTAACAAATTCATTATTTATTTTATTGGCTTTAAAAGAAATTTCCTTAATGGTTTTAATTTTACCTTTAAGATTTAAGCTTTCAATATTTTCTATTTCAACAACTTTTGTCTGTCCAAAAGTTATTTGTTGGAAGAAAATTATAAAGAAAAATAATTTAAACTTTTTCATTTTTTTCGAAGTCTTAATTTAAAATTATTAGTTGTTCCTAAGCCCGAAGCGAGTT
>CAZTFG010000136.1:3418-5619 GCA_964612725.1 uncultured Lishizhenia sp.
GGGATCTGCATTTATGATCGATGGTCAGTTTGACAGCGATCGTGGATACATTTTACGTCGATTGATTCGTCGAGCAGTTGTGAATAACTTACTTATAACCCCTACAATTTCTCTGAAGCACAACATACACTTGTTTGCTTTAACTCATAAAGTAGGGATTTACGAATATACCAATAAACTCCCTAAATCTATGACTATCAGATGTATTTACTGGAGAAAAAGCAGATTTTGGAGAAATAGGAAGTAGTATTCAACCTTTTATTTTCAGTTGTTTTCTATCACTTTTTTTGAATCGTTTTTGCTCCTTTGTAACTTTATCATTTTTTCTGAACGTTTTTCACCTTGTGCGAAATCAGTTCTTTTAACGCATCAAATTCTGATTCATTCATTGAACTTTTTGGTAATAACACATTGGTATCTGAAAATAGCCAGATAAAATCATCATCAATGATTGCTTTTTCTAGTACGCTCCAATTTTGCTTGAGCTCTTCCCTATCTTCCACATAAACAAAAAAATCATCATTGTATTTTAGTCTCAAATCTGTTATTTTTTCGGCCTTTTTCAAAAATGCTTCAACTGATTTTTTCCACACAAGGATTGGTTTAACCACCCTCCAAAAGTCATAGACTAACAAAGAAAGTGACATTGACCCAATGATAAAAAACCAACTATCATTTGAATTCAACGCGTAAAAAGCAAAAAATGGATAAACAATGATCGCAAGAGTCAAATAAATGGATTGTTTCTTGGTGTTTGGACCAAAAAAAATCTGTTGATGATTATCTCGGTAATAAATCGCACGTAAATCTGCACTGTTATTTTTTAGTTTAATTTCTATCATAGAGCCGTTCTTGTATTTTTTGAAGTAATGTTACCAATGTTGGCAACGTACTGCGAACAGTTTGCTAAGTTATATTATTTTCTCATAGCAAGAATACTAAATTGAAACTGGACAAGGAACTACGCATTTACTCTCTTCACGCTTGTTATTTTGTCAATGGGGATATAAAAAAACTACAAAAAGTAAAAGATTAAAAACAAGGTCTAATCCTATATTCAAATTCATTATCCATGTGTTTTTTACGATTTTTAATTAAAATGCATAAAACGTAATCAGGCTTGTGGATTACTCATTTTCACGAAGAAAGAGTTGAGGCATGAAGCTAAACCCAGGTTATGCATATTTTATTTTCAGGTAATATTTGTTTTTACTTTACGTTTATAACTTCTATGAGAAATCTTGTTTTTATAATTTTTGTTTTTGCTTTTCTAAAAAGCCATTCTCAAGAACATTTCAAAGGTTTTAGTTTTGGACTAAACCATGCATCGGTAGCAAGACCAAATTATTCCTATTATAAAAGTCTGCTAGGCATAACAGTCGACGGTAATTACCTCTTTAAAAAAAATCATTTTATATCTAAATCAAGCTTGGGATATACTCAAAAAGGGTTTTCTCAAGAACTTATCTTTGTTGACACGAATGATGTTGTGTTAGGTCAAGGAGCGATTGAAAAAACTAGATTTTCATATATCGGAATATCCGAATTAATTGGTCTTGAGTACGGTAAGAAAATTTTTGTAAACATGGGGGTCGGATTGTCTGCCTATTATTATATGTTTACAAATGTTCACTGCTACGATTTTATTCTTGATAATGGCGAAATTTCACAAGGATATAATTCCACATTTCGAAATTTAAAACCGTTAGATTTTTCTTTCCTGTCGGAGATTGGTATAGGAATTAAATTGAAAAACCAGTCCACATTACTTCTGATGACCTCCTATAATTTAGGGATAAAAAAAATCAAATATAAAGACGTTTTTACGGAAAACCCTTGGTACAACAACTTCTTTTCTTTTAAAATTGGATTTAGATCACCATTGAAGTTTATTAAAAAATAATTCTGATATGATTGTGGTTACCAATACCCTTCTACGCGGAGGGAGTGAGCAGTAGGTTTCTTTCGATCTCGAAGTTACTGTTTTTTGGTTTCACGATTCCTTTTTATTTCTACTCAATCCTTTAATAATTTTACTTTTTTCTTTGGCATAAGAAGAAGTAAAACCACATTGACTAGTATTAACTTTTAAACTGTTTTTTGTTCTTTCCGGTTCATCCCATTCAACATATTTATTTTGACTTGCAAACACGATATACTTTTGTCCCATCGTGAACGTAAAACCACAATCTATGTCTCCA
>CAZTFG010000137.1:0-1172 GCA_964612725.1 uncultured Lishizhenia sp.
TACAATTGGGTTGGATTAACTGGTAATCCAGCGACAGTAACGCCATCTCCTTCAACCATATATCAAGTTATTGTAACAGATGCAAACGGTTGTCAAGACACCAATCAAGTTACCCCAGTTATTTTACCTCTTCCAATTGCTTCAGCAACCCCAACACCCAATACGGGTGGAGCGCCACTTCCGGTTTTATTTACCAATCAAAGTCAAAATGCTACCACCTATGCTTGGGATTTTGGTGACGGAAACACCGCTACATCATTGGATTTGAGTTCTGTAAACAATACGTATTTATCCGCTGGAACGTATTATGTTGTTCTAACTGCCAGCAACGGATATTGTGACGATACTTGGACTGATTCAATTGTTGTTATTCCAGTACTACCCGTTGAAGTGGAGGTTCCGAATGTATTTACACCCAATGAGGATGGAAATAATGAGGGGTATTTTGTATGGACAAAAAATGCAGCTTCCATTGATGCTGTTATCGTTAACCGATGGGGTAATGTGATGGTGAAAATCGATAATTTGACCTATCAATGGGATGGCAGAACACAAGATGGCACAGAAGCGACAGCTGGAGTTTATTTCATCAAATACACGGTAATTGGGTTAGATGGATCTGAGACAAAAGGCCATACGTTTTTCCACCTAATTCGCTAATTTTCTCTGTTGTTATTGCTTTTTGTTATATTTATCCATTATTGGTAAATTAGACAAACTTGTGATTTCATGAAAAAAATATTCTTATTCCTTTCCGTATTATTTCTGTTAAGCACAATAGTAGCTCAAGAAAACTGGAAAGCAGAATTCAAAAAAAGGAAAGTCTTTATAGAAAATAAAGGACAATTCAATGAATACAATTCGAATGAATTTGGAAAAGTAAAATATGCTGTTGATTTTGGCAATACGCGAATTTTATTTAGTGAAAAAGGAGTAAAATATTCACTACTCGAATCATCCTTGGTTCCTAAAGAAAAACGTCAGGAATTAGCAAGTAAACTAAATACTACAACCATTTCAGACTATAAAAAACAAGAAAAACTGGTAGGTAAATTCTTGTTTAAGTCTGAAAATGTCACCCTACTTTGGTCTAATTCTTTACCGTGTAAAATTATCAGTGAATACAAAACAAAGGATTATCATAGCTATACATTTAAAGGAAAAGACGGGAA
>CAZTFG010000137.1:1182-5597 GCA_964612725.1 uncultured Lishizhenia sp.
CAATGAATCCAATATTGCCGGATACGCGAAAATCGTTTATAAAAACATCTATCCGAATATTGATATCGAATATACGGTTCATCCTGAATCAGGAGTTAAGTATGCCATAATTTTAAATCCAGGTGCCAATCCCACTGATGTAAAAATGGTTTATGACAAGGCTGTTAAACTTGAAAATGGAAAAGTTTTGATTCCCACCATTTTCGGGGATATTATCGATCACGAACCCTTTACTTTTTACGCCTCTTCCAAAACTGAATCGGTTAAAAAAGAAATTACTTCTTCTTTTATTCAATTGGATCCATTTACCATTCAATTTCAACTTTCTGAATATTCGTCCAGTAAAAAAGTGATAATTGATCCATGGACCCAAACTCCCGCATTTGCTACCAATTGGGATTGTGTTTGCGATGGATCTGGAAACGCCTATGCCTTAGGTGGAGTAATGCCCATGCAAATTTTGAAATACAATGCAGCTGGAACATTACAATGGACGTATAACACACCTTATGACACCTCTAATGTTTGGTTGGGTACATTTGCCGTTGATAATAGTGGAAATTCTTATGTAACAGCGGGTTCAACAGCACAAATTCAAAAAATAGGTCCGGCTGGTAATTTACTTTTAAATAATTCAAATCCGGCAGGTGCAATTTCCAATGCAGAATTCTGGACAATCTCCTTTAACTGTGATGAAACATCCCTAATCATAGGAGGCACAGGTGGATCTCTTTTTCAAATAGATGCCGTAATTTATAATGTGAATACGTCTGACTTAAGTATAACGAATCAGCAATTTATTTCAACCGGAACAACGACATCAATTCCTCCGAATGTAGAAGAAGTTAGAGCAATCACATCTGCTCCGAATGGAAAATACTATTTCATGACACATGACACCCTTGGATATATTAACGATAATTTCTCTCTTTGTCCATCTGGTAGTTCTAGTTTTTTAAAAATAAATCACAATGCTAATTGGTCTTACAAATGTGAAAATTTCCGTTACGACAACGCTGGAATATGTGCATTAACCACTGATGCCAATCACTTATACCTGCACAAAGGAAACCAAATTGAAAAAAGAGATTTACAAACAGGTGCTTTCCTTCAGTCCAATACCATCCCCGGTGGCGTTTACAATACTGTTTTTCCTAGCGGTCATTCGGTTGGAAATTCAGGTATTGCTATTGATCAATGTGGGAATATTTATGTGGGATCAACCAATGGTGTGGTGAAATTTGATCAATTACTTATTCAACAGGCTGTTTATCCGATTAATTATGCAGTGTATGATATAGAAATTAATACCAATGGTCATATTATCATATGCGGTGGAACAGGAAATTCTACCACTTCGATTCGTACAGGCGAAATTCGATCTATGGCGGTCGGAGCTTGTCAGCCTATTGCTTTAAGTTGCTGTGATGCCACAATTTGTCAGCCAACAAACCTGTGTGAAACAGACACACCAATAACCTTAACAGCTGCAACCCCAGGAGGAACATGGTCTGGAAATGGAGTCAATGCTTCAGGTGTTTTCGATCCATCTGTTTCAGGTGCAGGAATCCAACAAATTACTTATACCCTACCCTGTGGTAGTGAAACCATTTCAATTAATGTTAGTCCTTGTCAGGCCTTGACTGCCTGTATAGAATCAAATGGATCAGTTACTGTATCAAATGGAATTGCTCCTTACAACTGGGCTTATTATCAAGCAGCAACTACTACACCAATTACCAATCAAGCTGAATGTCAATCATGTGGATACACTTGGTTTGGTTTTCAATGTTTAAATGGATTCACTCCTGCAAATTCATGTAATTCGCCGGCTCAATGGGTTAATTTCTTCACAGGAATAAATGCAACCATACCGGCTGGAAATTCGCAAGTTCAAGTAACTGATAATTCGGGCACCATAACAGTTCTAACAATTGCAAATTTACCGAATTGCACCACAAATCCATGTCCAACAATAACGGTAACTACCCAAGCACAAACAAATGTATCGTGTTTTGGTGGAACCAATGGATCTGCAACCGTTTCTGCATCTGGAGGAACTGCTCCTTACACCTATTCATGGAGTCCCGGAAATATGAACGGATCTTCTATGACAAATTTAACCGCTGGAACCTATACAGTAACCGCAACGGATAATGCAAATTGCACTGGAAATATTCAAGTAATTATTTCTCAACCTACAGTTTTACAGGTAGCTCAAGGAAATATAACTCCTGCTAATTGCGGATTAAGTGACGGTAGTGTTTCCGTTTCAGTTAGTGGTGGTACAGCTGGATATTCATACTCTTGGACACCATCCGGAGGCAATGCTGCAACTGCTACAAACTTATCAGCAGGAAATTATAGTGTAACAATTACTGATGCGAATAATTGTATTCAAACGTTGCCAGTAACAATTACCAGCTCAGGCGGACCGAATATTGATCAAGTCGATGTGGTGAACGTTACATGTTTTGGAGAATCTACAGGTACAATCACTGTTACTGCATCCCCCTTTTTACCAGGAACGGAACCATTTCAATACCAAATTAACAATGGAAACCAACAATCATCTTCAGTTTTTACGGGGTTAACTGCCGGAATTTATTCAATTACAGTAACTGATATTAATAACTGCCCGAATACTCAATTAGTGACAATTTCACAACCCAACCAACTCACAGTAAATGCCGGACCAGATGTTGCTATTTGTTCGGGTGAAATTACCAATTTGAATGCCATTTCTTCTGGTGGTACTGGTACCATTTTCTACCTTTGGTCTGATGGTCAAAATATACCTTCGATTCAATTTTATCCTATTTCATCTGGTATATTCCAAGTGGATGTATTTGATTCAAATGGATGTACAGAAAGCGATTCTATTTATATTTCAATCATTCCTTGCGGACCTTTAGAAATAGAAATCCCTAATGTATTTTCTCCAAATAACGATGGCAGCAATGATGAATATGGAATTACTACCTTGAACGCTTTGTACCAAGAAGCAGTAATCTTGGATCGTTGGGGAATAAAAATGATCGAATTAAACTCACCCAATCAATTATGGAATGGTAAAACGCCAAATGGTAAAGAAGCAACAGAAGGAGTATACTTTTTAAAGTATCGCGTTGTTGGCGTTAATGGAGAGGAGAAAATTGGTCATACATTTTTTCATTTAATTCGATAAAAAATCTAGTCTATTTCAAATTTAAAAATTAAATAGTATATTTGCATCCCTTTAAGCCCGGGTGGCGGAACTGGTAGACGCGCTGGATTCAAAATCCTGTTCTTTCGGGAGTGTCGGTTCGATCCCGACCCCGGGTACAAAATCAGAGTTTTTCAACTCTGATTTTTTTTTGAATTATTTCACAAAAACACAATTCTCTTTACTTTAAATTCATACATTTGTTATGATAACAACAACAAATTAAACATCCAACACGCTGCAGCGTGAAAAACCCTCTGAATAGTTCATGTTAGATTTTATTTATTATCTTTTTTCATACGGAGGTACAATAACTTACTTCTTGCCTGTATTAATTTTTTGTACAGTGAAAAAAACATTGATCAAAGAAAATTCAGCGTTGTTTGCATGGGTGTTTTTTAACCTGTTTTTCACACTTTTAGGATATATACCTCAAATAATTTATAAAAACTCCTATCCAGTTTTTCATGTCTCAATACCCATACTTACTTTGTTAACAATCAACTATTTTTGGAGGAAAGGAATTAGTAATTTAATTACTATAATTCTCGCTAGTATTGTACTTCTATTGTTTGTATATGAATCAATCTATTTAAATAAATGGTTCCAAAACAATTTACTCTCTACTGTTTTTTCAAATGTTTGTATCTCCCTGCTATCCTTACATCACTTGTACACCATTTTCACTTACGAAAATGAACAAGATAACCAATTTAAATCGCTTTTTTTCATTAGTTCTGGATTGTTTATTTCAAATACCTCCTCTTTTTTCTTCAGTTTGAATGAGGATAAAATTAGATCAGAAGATTATTTAGTTCTATTTCAATATGTTTTTCCGGTGTTTATGTTTATATATATCTTACAAAATGTATTAATTTCATGGGGAATATGGATAACTCAAAAGAGATCTTAGTAATTCTAAGTGGAATATTTATTTTTTCTTTAGTATCGTTTAGTACCCTATTTTTTTTAGAAAAAAAAACGACTTACATACAAACTAAATACGATTTACAATTAAAGGAAAATGAACTTGATAAAATGAACGCGCTTCTTTCGGGAGTGTCGATTCGATTCCGACAACCGATAAAAAGTCAGAGTTTTTAATGCTGAATTTTTTGACTTTATTTCACACAAACACAATACTATTCACTTTAAATTCATATATTTGTTATAATAACAACAACAAACTAAACTAATTTCAATGGCATTT
>CAZTFG010000138.1:0-5543 GCA_964612725.1 uncultured Lishizhenia sp.
AGAATTTTAGGGATGATTTATAATCAATGTTTACCCCCTCCATCTCTCCCCTCAAAGCGACCGATCATCCTTATCCAACACTTCCTTCTAAACTTATCGCCAACAATTTCTGAGCTTCCACAGCAAATTCCATTGGCAATTGATTTAACACCTCTTTGCAATATCCGTTGACAATGAGACTTATTGCTTTTTCTTCACTTATTCCACGTTGCATGCAATAAAACAATTGATCCTCACCAATTTTTGATGTTGTAGCCTCATGCTCTATTTTAGCTGTTGGGTTTTTGCATTCAATATATGGAAAAGTATGTGCTCCACATTGGTCAGTCATGAGTAAAGAATCACATTGTGAAAAATTGCGTGCATGTTGGGCGCTTTTATGGATCTGTACTAATCCACGATACGAATTTTGTGATTTTCCGGCAGATATCCCTTTTGAAATGATTGTACTTTTGGTATTCTTACCCAAATGAACCATTTTTGTTCCTGTATCCGCTTGTTGATAATTGTTAGTGACCGCAACAGAATAAAATTCACCAATAGAATTATCTCCTTTTAAAATACACGATGGATATTTCCATGTAACGGCTGATCCTGTTTCAACTTGTGTCCAGGAAATTTTAGCATTGCGTTCACAAATACCACGTTTTGTCACAAAATTAAACACGCCTCCTTTACCTTCTTTATCTCCAGGATACCAATTTTGAACTGTTGAATATTTTATTTCAGCATTTTCTAGTGCAACTAATTCAACTACTGCGGCATGTAATTGATTTTCATCACGTTGAGGAGCAGTACACCCTTCTAAATAAGAAACATAAGCCCCTTCGTCTGCAATTACCAATGTTCGTTCGAATTGACCAGTACCTCCTTCATTAATTCGAAAATAGGTTGAAAGTTCCATAGGACAACGAACACCTTTAGGAATATAACAAAAAGAACCATCTGTAAAAACAGCTGAATTTAATGCTGCATAAAAATTGTCCGTAGTTGGAACTACCGATCCCATATATTTTTGAACTAATTCAGGATATTCTTTAACAGCCTCAGAAAAAGAACAAAATATTATGCCTAATTCTGCCAATTTTGATTTAAATGACGTAGCAACCGAAACAGAATCCATTACAAAGTCAACTGCGACACCTGTCAATCTTTTTTGCTCTTCCAAGGAAATACCTAATTTTTTCATGGTTTCCTTCATCTCTGGATCTACATCGTCCCATGATTCATATTTTTTAGTCTGTTTGGGCGCTGAATAATAGGCTATTTCGTTAAACTTAGGTTTTTCATACTGCACATGGGCCCATTCAGGCTCTTTCATGGATTCCCAAATTTGAAAAGCGTTAAGTCGATAATTCAATAACCAACTTGGCTCATCCTTTTTACTTGAAATCAACCGAATGATATCCTCATTTAAACCTACCGGAATTTTATCAGACTCAATATCTGAAACAAAACCATATTTATACTCCTGATTTTCAAGATCTTTTGCTAATTCATTTTCTGTGTAGTTTGCCATTTTGTTTTATTACAGAAATTATTACACTGAAAATGATTCACCGCATCCGCAGGTTCTATCTGCATTCGGATTTGAAAAAACAAAACCTTTACCATTCAACCCACCTGAAAAATCCAATGTGGTCCCAATCAAATAAAGATAACTTTTTTTGTCTACCACTACTTTAATTCCATTGTCCATAAAGGATTTATCGCCTTCTTTTTCTTCATTATCAAAAGTTAGTTGATACATCAAACCGGAACACCCACCACCTTGTACACCTACTCGAATAAAGAAGCCATCTTTCCCTTCGTCCTCCATCAATCTGATTGCCTGCTTTTTAGCTGTATCTGTAACTGTTATCATTTCTTTTTTTTATTTAGATTAAATATAAATAACAACCTAATGCCATGCAAAAATACCACTTTTAAGGTATTTCTCAAAATTTTAATTCTACTATTATACAAGATATTCATTCAACAAAATTTCAAAATTCAATATATTTACAATCATTGAATAAAAAATGTTTTTCATCTTATCCAAAATATTCTACTTTTTTCTATCACCATTTTTATGGATACTCGTTATCTTCCTTTTTGCTTGGTTATCGAAAAATTCAAAAAAGAAGAAATTATTTATTTGGTCAGGAATTGGAATGATTCTTTTTTTCTCAAACTCATTTATTACGTCTGAATTTTACAGACTGTGGAATTATGAAATAAAAAGTGAACAAGAAATCAGGAACTATGATGTTGGAATTGTACTGAGTGGAATGGCAAATTTCGATAAGGAAACAAAATCCATACACATCAACCGAAGTGCTGATCGAATTTGGCAAGCATTGAATTTATATCACAAGAAAAAAATCAAGAAAATATTTATTTCAGGTGATAATGGATATATTACTGACAAAGGTTTGCATGAAGCGGATCAATTCAAAGCAGTTTTAGTTCAATGGGGAATTCCAAAAGAAGATATTTTAACTGAGTCCATTTCAAGAAACACCGCTGAGAATGCTATTGAAACAAAGAATGTACTTTCTACATTAAACATTCATCCAACGGCATCTAAAAAAGCACTTCTAATTACTTCTGGTCTACATATGCGCCGTTCAAAAGCTGTTTTTGACAAATTGAATATTTCAGTTGATTGTTTCCCAGTTGATGGTGCAAAAACAAAAAAAAGGGATTATTATTTTTACCAATTTATAGTTCCTGATTTTGAAAACTTCGAGCAATGGACAAATTTATTAAAAGAAGTAATCGGGTACGTAGTTTATGATTTTAAAGGCTATATTTGATTATAAGCCAAATTCAGACTTCAAGCTCAAATCCAAACTTTTTACTGAATGAGTCAACGCACCTACTGATATAAATTGAACTCCGGTTTCGGCATATGTTCTAATTGTCTCTATCGTAATACCACCAGAAGCTTCCGTTTCAATATTGTCAGGTATTTGAGGCAATACCGTTTTTATTAATTCCGGTGAAAAATTATCTAACATAATTCGATCAAATCCACCAATTGATAACGCTTCAAAAAGCTCTTTTTCATTTCGAACCTCCAACTCAACTTTTAAGTTCAGGTTTTTACTTTGTTGGTATTTCTTTACGGCCTCAAGTGCTTGTTTTATTCCACCGGCAAAATCAACATGATTATCTTTAATCATTATCATATCAAATAAGCCAAAACGATGATTTTGCCCCCCTCCTATTTTCACAGCCCATTTTTCAAGCAATCGCATTCCAGGAGTTGTTTTGCGGGTATCTAATAACGTTGTTTTTGTGCCAGCAATTAACTTTAGAATCGAATTAGTTTGAGTAGCAATTCCACTCATTCGTTGCATGCAATTAAGTATCAATCTTTCTGTTGTTAAAATAGATCGAGCTGAACCGGAAATTTCAAATACGATATCACCCGGCTTTATGCTATCTCCATCCTTCTTGAATACGTCAATAACTAATGATTTATCGAAACAAAAAGCAATTGATTTAGCCACTTCAACTCCTGCTAATATTCCGGATTCCTTTACCAATAATTTCGCTGTACCCATTGACGATTCTGGGATACAAGCCAATGATGAATGGTCTCCACCCCCAATATCTTCAGCTAAAGCACCTTGAATAAATAATTCAATTTCTTTTTGCATTAGTTCAAAATTAATTCCGCCAAAAAGTGATTTTCTTCTTCATGAATTTTACGCGCTGTGAAACCAACTTCTGTAGCGACTTTGTGAAGCGAATCATAATCTACATACAACCAATCAAACCAAGCGCTTTTAGCTTGTTTATAGGACATTTGAAACCTAAAATTACCATAGTACTCTGTAACCAAATCTAACCAATAAGACCCGTCCTCTTCTTCATACAAGTATTTAATGTCAGAAGAATCGCAATACAATGCACCACCTTTATTCATAAGCTTTTTGGCATGCTCCAAGGTTTTTTTCAGATTACTTAATTTACCGGCAACCCCAATTCCATTCATCAACATGAGAATAGTATCAAATTTACCTTCTTTGTATGTTAAAAAACTCGATAATTTTGCGTCGATCTGTTGAGATTTCATAAACTCCACCGCACCAGGTGAAATATCAATAGCACGAACATCAAACCCTCTATCCATCAATTCCAATGCATGTACACCAGCACCTGCTCCAACATCTAAAATTCTTCCTTTTGCTTTTGAAAGAGCTAATTTTTCAGCATCCGGCATTTCTTCAAATGAACGAAATAAGACTTCAATAGGAATGATATCATCATCGCATAAATCAGCATGAACAATAATATCAAATGGTTTTTTGTATTTGGTGTACGTTTGTATTGCTAACCCGATTGGGTCTGTGTTATTTATATTCATTTTTTAATAATCATTATAGTCATCCTCTGAGTATCCATTTTCAAAATCATTGAACCCATAATCGTCCTCTTCTTCATCCTCCTCATCCTCATCAAATTCATTCATCAAATCTCCGTTAAACATCGTGTCACTCATATCCAATCTTGAATCCTCTGCAGGCGGGGTTCCCATTGCTAAAATCATTTCAGGAGTTTCTGGTTCAGATCGATCAAATCCTATCAATTCAATAAGGAAAATCCACATTTTCATAAAATCATACACCAAAATGAATTTTTGATCTGGTTCTTCTAAAAAATCCTTAATCTTAGCTTGATTCATAACACTAGGAAGCGCATCAACTGATTCATCACCATAAGAAAGATCAACCAAACTTATTTCATGACCTTTATCCCATGTATCGTTTGACACATAAAAACTAGCCATTTCTTGACCACTAAATCCAAAAGATTGCTTAATTGCCGCATAAAATGATTCGAAATTATCTGTATCGCGAATCAAAATATCCCTAAAAATTTCTTCGTTTTTTTCAGAATCAAGCAAAACTCTAAACTTTAACCCAGGCATATTATTTTTTTTGATGTATCGTAAATATAGTACAAATTTAACAACCTTATTTGAGAGCCGTTTAAATTTCAACCAAAACAACAAAAAAATAATACTATTCAATTAAAAATCGGGGTATCGAATTACCTTTTAATTACCTTTGCTAGAAGCATCAAGGGTGAAAAAAAGTATAGAAATATTAAAGAAATATTGGGGATTCGATTCATTTCGTTTATCCCAGGAAGCCATTGTTGATGATGCCATTTACGGTCATGACGTACTCGCATTACTTCCCACAGGCGGAGGTAAATCGATCTGTTTTCAGGTCCCAGGATTAGCCAGAGAAGGAATTACCCTTGTTATTTCTCCACTCATTGCCTTGATGCAAGATCAAGTTCAAAATTTGGAATCAAAAGGAATTAGAGCTAAAGCGATAACAAGCGGAATGAGGTACAAAGAAATTGATATGTTATTAGATAACGCTCGATTTGGAGGAATTGATTTTTTGTATACCTCGCCTGAACGTATACAATCTAGCTTGTTTCAAGAACGGTTTAAATTGATGCGCGTGGCCTTAATCGTTGTAGACGAAGCTCATTGCATTTCAGAATGGGGACATGATTTTAGACCCTCTTTTCGATTA
>CAZTFG010000139.1:0-5515 GCA_964612725.1 uncultured Lishizhenia sp.
TAGGGTTAACTCTATTTTTTACCACTCAGCTTATTTTTGCTCAACAGTTACCTGTAGCTGGTTTTGTCGTAACTGACAATGCAGTTTGTGTGGGTGAATGCATAGATATTACCAATACTTCCTCTGATAACGCTTTAAGTTGGTCTTGGACATTTACGGGTGCTACACCAAGTTCTTATTCAGGTCAAAATCCGGGTCCCGTTTGTTTTCCAACTGCTGGAAGTATAACTATTTCCCTAACAGTTACGAATACATTTGGTTCAAATTCAACAAGTCAAACTATTACAGTTTCTGATTTACCTGTTGTCGGAGCAACTATATCTGATACGGTAAATGGTAATTATTTGGTTATTGGTGATACCACAATTAATATGTTTCAAGAAGCCTATTTGTGGGCAGAAGGAACTCCTGCTGGTGGTGTTATGACTTGGTATCCAAGTGGTGTTATTGGAGATGCGATCACTGTAACAAATGGTGATTCTTTGACAGTTACTCCATTTTATGATACCTATTATGTGGTTAGTTATACCAATGCTGGAGGATGTACGGCAACAGATACGGTGTTGGTACAAGTCAATTTCAATGAAGTTGTAAGCATTCCTAATTCCTTTTCACCAAACGGAGATGGTTCCAATGATTTTTTAAAGGTATTAACCAATGTGGATGCTAATAATAATTTTACAGATGGATTTGTAGAAGGTGGAGCGATTGCTGAAATGGACTTTAGAATATATAACCATTATGGTCAATTGATATTTAGAACATCTGACCCCAAAGAAGGGTGGGATGGTACTTATAAAGGCAAGCCAGAGAATCCGGCAACGTTTGTTTATACCTTAGATTATCGATTAATAAACGGAAGATCTAGCTCTATAAACGGTAATGTAACATTATTTAGATAAGGAATGAGAAATAACATAATACTTCAGATTTTTCTACTTTGCACTGTGTCTTTTTGGGCGCAACAAGAAATCCATTCTAGTAATTGGTATCTATCCAATGCTTTAGTAAATCCTGCTGCTGTAGCTACTGATGGGTCCAATTATTCTGTTTACACCAATTTCAGGTTGCAATATTTTACAGTAAACGGTAGTCCGATGAGAACGAATTCATTGGCAGCAGAGATGAAAATTCCAGACCAAACAGGAAGAGATAATTATTTTGGAGTTGGTTTGAATTTTTATAACGATCAAACGGGAGATGCTCGTTTCATGACCAACTCTTTTGCTGTACCAGTCAATTACACGATGCAATTAGATTATCAAAATAAATTGTCAATCGGAATTTCACCAGGGTTTTACACTCAAGGATTCAATCCTTCTTCACAAACTTGGGAATCACAATGGAATGGTGGCGGTTATAATTCCTCTACCGTTTCTGGTGAAAATCTAAATAAATCTTATGCGGCATTGGATATAGGTACAGGTGTTTTTTATCAATTGGAAAGAAATGATAAATCGAAATATTTTGCTGGATTTTCAGCTAAGCATTTAACTAGGCCAAAAGTAGATTTTTCATTTGGAGGAGATAAATTATATCAATTAATGACTCTTCATGCTGGAGCTGAATTCACAACTAGACGCAATCAGTATAAAATTCGTCCACAGATTATATATTATATGAATGGCCCTAACAAATCGTTGGTTTTAGGGACGTCTGCTGAAACTTTGTTAGATGAAGGGGCGCGAGTAACTACATTGCGTAAATCAAAGAGTATTCAATATGGTTTCTATTACCGTTGGAATGATGCTATCATCGCTTCATTTGGGGTTAATATAGATGGTTTTATGGCAGGTCTATCATTTGATGCCAATGTTTCAAAGTTGAATACAGCAACAAATAGTATTGGTGCAATTGAATTGTATTTGAAGTACAGTATCGTTAGCAAATCAACAGATACAAAAAAGAAGAAAAAGAAAAAATAGTTTTTTAGAACCTTGAATTTTAAAGGGTAAATTGCTATTTTAGGGGTTTAATTTAAATCCATGAAAAAACTTTTTTTATTTATTTCTACTATTCTACTAGTTGGTTCTGCATTTTCTCAAAAAGCTCCGTTAAATTGGTATCTCAAGCATCCTGAAAAGGATAAAGTATTTGGAGTTGGAGCAACCGAAGCATATAAGTTACTTCAAAATAAAAAACCCAAAGAAGTAATTGTTGCAGTCATTGACAGCGGTGTTGAAACCGATCATCCAGATTTGAAAGATGTTATTTGGATAAATTCAGATGAAATCCCAGCTAATGGAATTGATGATGATAAAAATGGATATATCGACGATATTCACGGTTGGTCATTTCTAGGAGGAAAAGAGCTTGATATTAATAATGAGGCAATGGAAATTGCTCGAATGTATCAAAAAGAGTCTAAGTATTTTCAAGGAAAGGATGCTTCCTCAATCGAGGAAAGCGATAAAGCACGATATGAGAAATATTTAAAAATTAAAAACGACTACAATAAGGAACAAGGACAGCTATTAGCCCAATATAAAGGGGTTGAATATGCATCCAAATACATCGCTAATGTTAAAAAACAACAAGGAGAATTCACTAAAGTAACCAATAAAAAATATGTTACTTCTGATGAGATTGAATTGAAAATCCAAAAGAACTTGAAGCGAGCATTTCTTTTTGTTTCTCCCAGTTTGATTGAAGATCAAGTTGCTGGAGGCGAAAGTCAAATAGGTGGATTGATTCGAAGTAATACAATGAATGCGGATAGTTTGAGGCAAGTAATTGTCGGTGATGATGTTAATTCACTAACAGAAAGAAATTATGGGTGTAATAGATATGAGGGTCCTGACGCAATGCATGGTACACATGTTTCTGGAATAATTGCTGCTACTAATGGAAATAATCAAGGTATTGATGGCATTGCTAAACATGCTAAAATCATGGTGTTACGTGCTGTTCCAAATGGGGATGAGCGCGATAAAGATATTGCTAATGCCATTTATTATGCTGTTGATAATGGCGCCAAAATTATTAATATGTCATTTGGCAAGTATTACACTCCTTCCAAAGAGATTTTAGATGAGGCGATTCTTTATGCGAAAAGTAAAGATGTGCTATTTGTTCATGCAGCAGGTAATGATGCTAAGGATAAAAATGTAGAGGATTCATACCCAACACGTATTCTAAACGATGGAACAATTGCGTCAAATTGGCTTGAGGTTGGGGCAAGTAGTGTTTCCAAAAAGAGTACTAAATTAATTGCTGATTTTTCCAATTATGGTTCAAAAACAGTAGATTTATTTGCGCCTGGAGTAGATATTTATTCAACAGTGCCAGATGGGAAATATGAAGACGCATCAGGAACAAGCATGGCTTCACCGGTAGCCGCAGGTGTTGCAGCCATTATTCGGGGATATTTTCCAGAATTATCTGCAGAACAAGTGCGGGATGTGCTCATGAAAACGGTTTCTACTACCACAAAGAAAATTGTGATTCCAGGTCGTCAAAAGGATAAATCTTCAGGTTTAATGAAAGATGTTTCTATTTCAGGTGGATTTATAAACGCAGAAAAAGCGGTGACATATTTGCTCTCCAAAGAAAACAAATAGTATGTTGAAAAATAAAATGATGAATGATTCAATATCATGTCAAGGGTTATTCATTTTATTTAATTTTAAGGGAATAAATTTATG
Source organism: uncultured Lishizhenia sp. (assembly GCA_964612725.1). GTDB lineage: Bacteria > Bacteroidota > Bacteroidia > Flavobacteriales_D > Crocinitomicaceae > UBA952. The sequence goes on from CAZTFG010000139.1 coordinate 3,645, forward strand.
AGAAAAATAAAATTAGTAGATGGAACACCTGTATTTGCATTGCGAGCAGCAGAGGCTAAAATGCTTGACCATCATGTAGAAGGGTATCTTACCAATGGTATTCAAATAAAAGATGGAGATGTTGTTTTGGATGTTGGCGCTAATATTGGTGTGTTTGGTGTTCGTGCTGCACAAAAAGGAAAAAATGTTCGTGTTTATTGTTTTGAACCGATTCCCGAAATTGCCGATGCCTTGGAGAAAAACTCAGAGTTAATCGGTGGTGATCAAATAAAAGTGTGTAGGTATGGAATTTCTAATGAGAATTCCCAAGCTGAATTTACTTATTTTCCAAATACTCCTGCCCTTTCCACACTTCATCCGGAGCAATGGGATGTTGATCCTACAGCATTTCAACGGGCGGTTAAAGGAACGATGAAAAACCCACCTGAAAATATGAAATGGATGAAATGGATACCTACCATTTTTTCAGGTATAATTGCAAAACAATTAGTTAAGGGGAGAAAAAAAGTAAGTTGTTCACTTCGTACCTTATCTAGTTTTATTGCAGATGAAAAAATTGACCGAATTGATTTATTGAAGATTGATTGCGAAGGAGCTGAATGGAGTGCTTTGCAAGGGATTGGAGAAGATGATTGGTCCAAAATTCAATCACTCGTAATCGAGGTACATGATACGAACGGAAGAGTAAACCAAGTGAAGAATCTATTGAACGAAAAAGGGTTCAGTCGAATTCACACGGAGAGTGAATCGGGGTTAGAAGGAACGGCAATGTTTAATTTGTTTGCTTTAAGATCATGACAGCGGAGAAAGTAGCAATTGGAACAGTTTTGCTGTTAGTTTTTTCCAACTTGTTTGGTTTCATATACAGTTATGTGGTGTTAAATACTTCACTATTTAAGTCTTACAGAATTCAAAAACAAGAATATAAGACTGGCTTATTTAAAAGTAGAATGCCTTTATTTTTTTTTAATTTTTTTACTTTACTGGCATTTTCAGGATTTGGTGCTTATTTTCTATTTGATTTTATAGATACAAGTTCTTTCGTTTGGTACATTGTGGCTGGACAAGTACTAGTTGCTTTCTTGGTAGACGATATGTTCTTCTATTTTTACCACAGGTACCTTCATAAAAATAAATTCTTGTTGAAGCATATCCATTCTATTCATCATAGAGCAACGAAACCATTTCCACTAGAATACTTATATGCCCATCCTTTGGAATGGATGTTGGGGACGATAGGTGTTGCTTTAGGTTTTGCGCTCATATTGGTTTTTATGAAGATAAATTTATATGCGTTTTGGATCTTCGGATTATTACGTAATCTTCATGAAATCCATATTCATTCAGACTTGAAACTTCCCGGAATAAGTCTTTTTCCAGGGTTAAGCAAAACCGAGCATCATGATATCCACCATTCTAAATTAAACGGTAATTATGCTTCTACATTTTTGATTTGGGACACACTCTTAAATACAACATTCAAAAAAACAAACCATGAAAAATAAATCAATTTTCTTATTTATCGGAATTCTGCTAGTTGCTTTTTCATACAGTGCACAATATACATTGACCGTTAAAGTCTATGGGATTGAGAATACAAACGGTCAAGTGGAAGTGGCTTTGTACAATGATGCTAAACTTTTTCCAGAAGTGGGGAAAACACTACAAATGATTCGAATTAAACCAGAAGGTAAAGAAGTGGTGTTAGAATTTAAGAATTTGAAAGCTGGAGAGTACGCGATTGCTACTTTCCATGATGAAAATGATGATAAAGTTTGTAATACCAATTTAATCGGTGTTCCTACAGAAGCATTCGCTTTTTCAAAAGATTTTCGTCCATTTCTTTCAGCTCCTGTTTTTGAGGATTGTTC
>CAZTFG010000140.1:0-5499 GCA_964612725.1 uncultured Lishizhenia sp.
ATCCTGTTGATGCAAAATTGGATATTGATGGCGATTTAAGGATTAGAACGGTAACGCAGCAAGATTCTTTACTTCGTGTTCTAGTGATTGACTCCTCAGATCTTAATCGCGTGCATTACAGAAATATCCCATTAAATCTAGGAACCGGTCAAGGTTTTGTGCCTTGTAGCGACTTTACTCCGGCGGCATATTTATCTTCTGATTCTAAAATTAATTTAAATAATCACAATGCATATTTCGAATACAACGATTCACTTGGTCAAAATCATGTAAGCGTCGGATATAAATGTTCAAGTATTTTACCTGGTAAATTCAGTTCATTGCAAACACATCCATTATCTATTAATACAAATACTACTGCTATACATGCTAGTAATATTGATGTTTCAAATGCAAATGCGCTAACGTTTCAAGGTGTTTACGGTGAATCTATAGGACCAAACACGGGGGAGAATTATAATACAAAAACAACCCAAATAGGTGGTGATTTTTTTGCAAAGAACGGAGTTCAAAGTTTTGGAGTGCGAGGTATTTCAGGTAGTTATCCCAATAATAGTATAGGCTCTGCTAATGTAGGAGGGTACTTCCATTCTCGATCAAATCTACCATTTAATACTCTCGGAATTGGTGTTGTGGGCATTTCAACCAATGCGGGTACAAATTACGGTGTTTATGGTGCAGCACCTGATATTTCTCCTTCCACACTAGGTCCTAATTTTGCAGGATATTTTAATGGAGATGTTCTTTATACTGGCCAAGTTGGAACTTCTGACCAAATGTTTAAAACAAATATTGACTCGATTCCAAATGCACTTAACATAGTTAATAACCTTAAGCCAAGAAAATACGAGTTCAATGTAAGTGCTTTCCAAGGAAAAATGAATTTCAAACAAGGTCAGCAATACGGATTTATTGCACAAGAAGTTGAAACTGTATTACCTGAGCTTGTTGGCACAGCAATAAATCCTGCTATTATTGATTCTTCAGGAAATGAGATTTCTCAGGCATTTCAATTTAAAACATTGAATTATATGGCAATCATACCAATTTTAACTAAAGCAATTCAAGAGCAAAACGCCATCATTTCACACCAAGATTCAATGATAAATGAGTTAAACAATCGCTTAAACAACCTTGAAAATTGTATCAATTCGTTGAACTTATGCAATCAAAACCAACCAAATCAAATGGCACAACCAACAACAGGTCAAACAATTACATTAAATACGGTTCAATCTATTGTCTTGAATCAAAACGTGCCAAACCCTTTTGCAGAACAAACGGTAATTACATTTTCATTACCTGAAAACATTCAAAAAGCGAACATATTGTTTTACGATTCCAATGGCAAAATGATCAACAACGTTGACATCAAAGAAAGAGGAAACAGCCAATTAAACGTTTTTGCGAATGATTTAAGCACAGGTATCTACACCTACACGCTAGTGGCAGACGGTCAAATCGTTGCCACCAAAAAAATGGTGAAACAATAAACTTTCCATTTACTTCTAACAATCCCCGAGCATCACTCGGGGATTTTTTAAATCTGACTTTTCCAAACCAAATCCAAATCAACAAAAGCAGATGAACCAATCCGAGATGTAACTCTCCACTTTCAATTCACATCTCACACGGAGCCCGCCGAGGTGCATCTTTCAACTCTAAACTCTTCACACCGAGCCTGTCGAGGTGCATCTTTCAAACCGAGCATGTCGAGGTTTAGTACAAATACTAATTCTTTAAGAACAAGTACTAAAAATTCTATGTTCAAATAACACCCCTAACTATCTTAAAAAGCTTATAAAATAAGCTTTTTAGTCAAAATAGTTGAGTCAAATAATTTTATTGACTCTACTTTCCAAAAAATCTTGCTTGTGTGAGATAATAACTTTGTTACGAAATAATAAATTATTGACATTGTAAAGAATCAGGAGAATTAATGCCTAAAAACTCCTATAAAAAAGTAAGGCTTCAAAAATAAATATTATGAAAAAAACACTATTCTTCTTTACGTTCATTATCGTAACTTCCAACTTTTTAATTAGTCAGGATAATGTATTTAGGTTTAAAACAAAACCAAATGAATCAAGAGGATATCTTTGTTGGGAAAATTACGATAGTTCTTATTACGTTTTAGAATTGAGTCAAAAGATTAAAGACCTAGATACAGAATACTTCAAAACGATTGAGAGACAACAATTAAAAATAAATTATTCTAAAATAAACTCAAAATATTTAGCCTCAAATGATATATATTACAAAGTAAGTGCATTCAACAATTTAAATCAGGTAATAATTTCTTCAGAATGGATTCCCGCGTGTATTGGATGTGGTGAAAGTTACGCGAAAGTTTGCTCTTGGATTTGTAATGGACCAAGCTATGCTTGGGAATTAAGTTTATTGGGTAATTCAAGTAATAGTAGTGGGCTTCTTCAATTGTCTACTGCTTATGATTATTATGATTACACTGCGGGCATAGCCATTCCTTATTATGAGCCAATCTCTCCTGTAGTTTATAATGCACGTATTACATCAAACTATTATGATAATAGAACAGTATCATCAAACGAGCATATAATAGATGCGCAAGGAAATGTTCTAAGTGGAACAGTTCATTTTATAGGCAAACAATTAATGCAGTATGAACCATTGCAGCCGATTTCTACGAACATCCTAACTATTTCAGAAACTGAATGCGGAAATTCAAAGCAATGGGCTATAAATAAATATAACAGCTTTCCTAATACACCATTACCATTTGAATTAGATTGTCAAAATGCCTACACAATTCCTAGTGGTGGCACATCTCCAAGTGGAAATCCAACATCTAATGCTCAAGGTCATGTTGAATTTATTTTTTATTTAATTGAATGCATGGGTGAAACATACTGGGCTAATGAATTTAATCTTGATGATGTTTTACTAGGTTTGCCATGTTCAAAAAATGAACAAGATCAATGGACACCGATAGATATAGTTTCATCAAACATTAGAAATGTAGAAATTAATAGAATAGATAAAACTAGTGATAGATTAGTATTTACAGGAAATTCATTATTTGAATCAAATTCAAATTTTATTTCGAATAACGTTAATTTTCCAATTGGATTATATTTAGCACGTTTTTTCTTTGAAGACGGAAGTTCATTACCTCTTGTAGTGGAAAAAAACTGGAGTAACACGACAATTATTAATAATTCATACTTTTCTGATCTTCAAATTACACCCAATCCAATAGAAAATAAATGGTTGTCATTTAAAATTAATGTTCAAAGAAGAATGAAATTTGACTTAGAAATCCTTACTTTAGATGGGGAAATTCTTCATAAGGAAAAAAAGCAAATGCAAGAAAATACAACCTTGGAAAGATCAATTAAGATTAACAAAAATATTGTTCCTTATAATCAAGTGATTGTTAAAATGATTTTTGAAGATGGGTCTATTAAACAATCTATTGCATATTTACCTAATTAAATAAACTATCAATGCGATTTTTGTTAATATTGGCTTCCTGTTATCTTCCTGTTATTGATTGTGATGCACAATTAAATACAATTAATTGGCAAAAAACCTATGGTGGGACAAAATTGGAATCGTCAGCGGTAATTGTTCCAAAGACGAATAACCAAGGGTATTTCATTGTTTCCCATTCAAGTTCCGACATCGGTTATGAAAAAACGGAAAATTCGTTTGGCGGTTCAGATATTTGGATTCTATCAACTGATTCTATTGGGAACATATTGTGGGATAAAAGTTTTGGTGGAAGTGCCAACGAATCTGCTGTCGATGCTCTGATTATAAATGATAAATTATACGTTTTATCTGGAAGCACATCACCTATCTCAGGAAACAAAACAGCAGTCAATTATGGTTCTTCCGATTTTTGGTTGTTTTGCCTTGATTTTAATGGACAAATCAATTGGCAGGCATCATTCGGAGGCTTGAATTCAGAAAGCGCTCAAGAATTGACCTATTACAACGGAAACTTATTCGTTTTTGGAACTTCTAATTCTCCTACTTCAGGAAATAAAACAGAGGATTCGTACGGAGATTTTGATTATTGGATGGTTAAGGTAGACACGTTAGATGGACAAATAGTTGACCAAAAAACGATTGGATCAACAACGACGGATATTTTGAATGATGCTGAAATGGATGATTTTGGGAATATTCTCGTATTGGGATCTAGTCCTATGGGAGCTTCCGGTTTAAAGTCTTCAATTGGATATGGTGACGTTGACTATTGGATTGTGAAATTAGACAACAATTTGCAACTCCTAGATCAACAATGTTTTGGCGGAACAGGAAATGAAAATGCTTATTCAGGTGATTTATTGTTCGTTAACAATAACTTCATCATCACCGGCACTTCTGACGCGAATCAAAGTGGATCAATAAACGAAGCTGGAAATGGTCTTTACGATGCTTGGGTATTTTGCATTGATGCAAATCTAAACCTCCAATGGAACAGACTTTTTGGAGGCTCGAATTCTGATTCTGGCGCCAGAGCTATACCGTTTTTAGATTCTTCCATTCTCATCTTGAGCAGTTCTTCGTCTAACGTTTCTGGCAATAAAACTGCTGTTAGTTATGGCTTGTCCGATTGTTGGCTCATTGCCTTAGATTATCAAGGAAATGAAATTTATCAATCAACTATTGGTGGTTCCAATAATGATTTTGCCAAAGATGCTATTTCAACTTCAAACAATAATTTGGTTGTTTTAACAAATTCAGCTTCAGGAATTTCCGGACTAAAAGATGATTTTTCGCGTGGGATGGATGATGTTTGGATTTTTGAATTGAATACTTCCAGTCTTTTAGGAATAGAGGAAAATACTTCCATTAAAAATAATTTTTACGTCTTCCCAAATCCGGCATCAGAAACAATTTCAATTTCAATTCAAAATGACAAGAACACCGAATTTCCTTGTTTTTTACTCGATGCAAGCGGTAGAGTAATTAAAATGGTTAATCTGTCTGGAATTAAAAATCAAATCAATATTTTCGACTTAAATGCAGGAATTTATTTTATCAAAGTAGGTGATAAGGTAGAGAGGGTTGTTGTGGAGTAATATTACTCAAAAAAAATAGTATTAGATTCTTTTTTCAAATAAACTGTTAAAGTATAACACAATGAAAATTACAGCAATAAAACCAGGCCCAAAACCCAAAACAGACGAAGGTGATTTAGACAAAAGAAGGAGAGTTTCTCCACCAAATGTCCCAAAGTATAACCCACCGTTAAAACCACACAAACCAAAAACTAAATAAAATAAAAGGAAAAGTCGTCTTCGTCCTTCTCATCACAGCTTCAGAAAACATAAAAACAAGGGTAATACAAAGTGCAATACAAGCTCGCAATCCTTCGCTTCACAAGGGTTGCTGAGCCTGTCGAAGCACCCTTGTTTTTAGCGTTCCTTTGTCAGTCGTTCAGAATTCACTTGGTGGCTGTTCACTTGTTTTCTTCGCCTGTTCTTCGGGCGTCCTCAGTCGCAGCTA
>CAZTFG010000141.1:0-5451 GCA_964612725.1 uncultured Lishizhenia sp.
GCCCTTCTTTCCATTGTCTCTACTTTAGGGAGATCAATGACATAATCTTCAGACACAAAAACATTTTTTCTAATATGAATTAAATTCAAGCCAATGATTCCTAAATTACCGGATTTGATTTCTTCATATTTACTAAAACGATTATACTTTTTAACCTTTTTTGAAATCATATCTGAATAGGGAGTTACCTTAAAATCTATTGTATTTATATCGATCCCACTCGTTTTAACAGTATCATTTATATATGTTTTTGCAATAGTTGAATCCGAACCAAAAATAAAGGATAAATTCTCTTGTTCTTCAGCTAATATGGTCTTAATCATTGCTACTTTATATCGTTGAAGCTGATTATCAGAATACTTATCACTCAATGTGTCAATAACTTTATAGGCCCATTTAGAAAATTCATCCTTGCTGGATTTTTTGTAAAAAAAACTCAATAATGAATCTGTAGGATTTGAGCTTCTGGCTAATCCAATTTTCGTACTTTTATTATGGTCAAAAAGAAGACCTTGCAATGAATATCCTATGTAATTTAAATTCGATTTAGAATGGTCTTCTTTTGTATTAAGTGTTGAGGATGCATGTAAAAATAAGGATAAAAAATCTTTGTCCTCTGTATACATCTGACACATTAATTCAATTGCTTCTTGTTTAATTGAATGAAAATCTGCTTCTGAAATTAAAAATTTACTTTTACTGTTTTCGTTGATTTTTTCTTCCTGAATTAATTTCGACATTTTTTCTATCCGCTCTTCAATCGAAGGATGCGTTTCAAGTGATTCATGTTTCTTATCCTTCTGCGAGGAACTAATTCGAGAGGACACATAAAAACTATTATAGTCCTTCCTAAGCTTATTATATTCCTCTGAATTAAAAAATAATATTTTGACATCAGGTTGAATATTTGCAGTGTAGTCACCTGCCAATTTCAATAATTGTAAAGCTTTTAACACTTCATTCGGGTCGTAATTTTGTTTCAAGTAAAGAGCTACTCCGTCTAAATCTGCTTCTAATTCAAATTCCCTGCTCATTTCATGTTTTCTGAATACAAGAATTTCATTCTCGATTCCAATATTAGATTTGGTAAATTCTTTAGCCTCTCTATTTAAATTTAAATTACTTGAAATAATATGCGTATTAACAATGTGCATAATTTCATGAGATAAAATAAAAGCCAGTTGTGCTTCATTTTCAACACGGGCCAGTAATCCAATATTTACGTATACAAGGTTATTTACTGTTGCAAAAGCATTTAAACTTGGATCTTCTGAAACATACACCTGAATAAGTTTATCCAGTTTTGGATATCCTGATAGTAATTTACTTTTTATTTTGTTCAAATATGTAGCTGCTGGACAATTAAAAATTACTTTTCCGCTTCTGTGAAGCATTTTAGTATAAACAGAACCTGAAGAAGCTACATTATTTACAAGAAACCCTTCGCTTCTTGTAAGTTCATTGTATCGGTCAGAAATAGCTTTCTCCTTTAAAATTTCTGAATTTTCAAATTGCCCTAGTAAACGTATATCTTCCTCTAGAAACATTCTTTTTTGACAAAAAGAATTGTAAGTCAAAGTCAATAAAAAGAATCCTACAAGACTAAATTTCATGAAAAAAAAATTAAAGTTCCAAAATTTGTAATTTAAAAAAAGTATGTATTCTTACGATAATAAAATATCTAATTTTCCTATTTTAAAATCGTGTAATATATGCTGTTGATTGCTCTTTATATAACCCATCGATAAGCAGGAAGTTATCTCCTTTGACAGGAAAAATTAATGGTATATTTCCGGATTTTAAAGATTCGCCAATTTTGGTTTTCATCTTATCGTTTAATACTTTTTCAAATAAAAAGCTTGAAAAAATCATTCTATCTGATTGATCAGTTAGAGTTTTTAGTTTATCGTCATAAAGTATTTTGTTTAAGGCTGATACATTTGTTACTTCAGAATCTGTAAAATCAACATCCCAAATTATTGCACTTCCATAATTATCTCCAAGGATAAATCTAGCTTGATTATCATTTGAAATATTACCTATTAATTGTGAATGCATAAAAGATGTTCCAGAATTGTTTTCCCATTTAACTGATTGTACTACATTTCCATCGAAACTTAAAAACCACAATTCGCGGGGGGACGATCCAACATGTTCTTCATGGGTATGAAATGTAAAAAACATTTTATCGGTATTAATATTTGTTTGTTGATTTACACTTTTGACATCCATACCAATATTGTTAACTGGTTTTTTTAATTTGATTTCTTTTTCTGATTTTAGATTTTGATTCTTATCAATTGAATAGATGGTTATTTTACAGGAGTTTTCCTTAATGCCTCTTTCAGTAACTCGTGCAAACCACACTTTATCATTTTTAAACCCTATTACGGATGCATTAATACCATCATATCCGTTACGAACAATATTTGAATACCCCTCATGTTTAAAAAATTTCTGTTCAAGGCGTTTGTCTTTTAAATTGTATTTTACCCACAATATGCCCATTCTACTTTGAGTAATTGCCCAAATAGGATTTCCATCCGAATCAAATGCACTTACAGGAGCGGTATAATTATACAAACCTTGAAATTTCTTATATGGTTTAGCATCAGAAACAATAGTTTCACTCTCAAGTTTTTCATTCACAATTGTTACGGTTAACATACCTTTACGACTGTTTAAATTGTAACAAATTTTATTTTTAGTATCTACTATAGGAATATTCAACCACCCAGATGCAAAATTGCTTATCGGTCGGTTACCAAATGTCCATTGTTCTTTCTTGTTGGTAGTCTTTGCTAAGGTCTGTTTTCCACTTTTGTCTAACATTACGATTTTTGATGGGTTAGAACCATCATTACAGCTTATTACATAAGAACTATCTTCAAATTGCATTGCTGAGATTCCCCAATATCTACCTGTTAGACCATCAATTGCAACTTGTGTATAAATGGATTGAGAAAAACAAAAAGTTCCTACTAAAATTAAAAAAGTCAGTATTTTCATCAAATAATTTCATCAAATATACTATTTATATACATATAATCAAATTTAAACCCATAACTTTTTCAAAATAAGGTATAAAACGTCTTAAATCCTTAGTTTAAGGGCTTTGATATATGATTTCTTAAAATAAAGTTCTCTTTGTTAGAAAAAGATTGATTAAACCGGCCTTTAAGTATCCCTTTTCCACCAATATTGGATATAAGGTATCTTTAACCCAAACAATTTCTTTAGATTTAACAGTACCCTCAAAAATATAAGCTGATTGTTTAAAATCTTCTTCCATTGTTTCTGGACCTAAACAGGTACAGCAGTTTGAATAAATGTTGTTTGCAAGAAAAAAGAAAATAATTACTATTCTCATGATATTTTAATTCTAGTTAGTTGACACTTCAAATGGCAGTAATGGTTCGCATATTGGTGGTCGTGCAGGAGTCAAATTGACTGTCGGAATTAAATGACTGTCTAAGAAACGCTAAAAAAAGGTAGTGATAAGCAAATACTGTATTTAAGTATACACTTGACGAACCCCTAGTTCTACTCATGTTTTCATGTTTTCTGTAGCTGTGATAAGTAAGAAAAAGACCGCGCTTTACTATTTTTTCGTTAATGCCACATTTGCTGACAGCTTCACATAAAAATTACCATATGGACAAAATGCAAGTGAATATCCTCTTATATTACTTCTTTTATTTAAAAAATAATAATCAAGTTGTACTAGAGGCATTTTCCATGATTTTCTTTGTTTATAAGGCTCACTAATTGGCTTATAATTACTAGACGGTAAAAATTCAGTTTTGCCACGTGTCAGAGGAGCTAACATCAACTGATAACCAGCACACAATGAAAACCCTCTCTTGTTTGTATTAGTAAATGAACTGTTCAAACCGGAAGAAACTCCCAGTAAAATCGGAAGATTTACATTATAATATCCAAATCGCTTTTCTATATTAGCTTTTTTAGGTTCATAAAATACGGAATATCCAAAGCTAATCGGTGATTTAATAAACAAATTAAACTTCCGATTATTCAGAATGTTGATTCTAGGTTCTAGCGCAATATTAAATACGGCTATCATTATTCCTTTATCTATAAAAGTCACAGTATCCGATGGAACTAAATCCCATTGGAAATTATACTTTGCATACAAATACCTTTTTTCAGGAGCTACAAATAATTCATTCACTATTCCAAATTTATAATCAACAAAAACATTTTTGTGAATCCAATTATAGTTTTCTGTGTTTGTATTCATCCTCATTTTTTTCTCAAATTCATCATAGTTTATTTGAGCATTTAAACAAAAATTATATCCAAGGGTCAAAAAGAAAATCCAAAGGTGCTTTTTCATATCAAAAAATTATCCCGAAATTAAACTGAGGTTTGACAAAATGTCGCCAGTTAGGTCCTCCTTGAGTACAATACCCATATTGAATACCATACCCTACTAAAAATCGATCCTTAAATAGGTAGTTTTTACCAAAATTTATTGAAAACAGCATTAAATCACCTCTTTTTTGGTCATTATAATAATATTCTTTAATTGGCTTTCCACCGGGATAATAAGGAGGTGCATAAGAAATTTGTTCTAGATTTTGACTTCCAAATTCAAAACTAAAACCTATAAATCGACCAACAGGAGCAAAACTTTGTTGTTGTTTCTTAAAATAATTAAATCCAATACCATAAGTAATATCTTTGATCTGAACTTCCTTGTAACGTGGGCTGGTCATTGTTCTTGTATTGGTGAATGATCCTATTAAATTAACAGACAAGTGCTTTGATAATGAATAACCTAAATTAATTTTCTGATGAGCGATGACATGCTTAAAATCAAAAGGTGGTTCAATCATAGAATATCCTGGAACGTAAGACAAGGAAAATTTCCTTCCCCGATAACCTTGTGCATGAAATTCCTTGCAAAAGACAGAAACAAAAAGCAAGGTATAAAGAAAACTACTTTTTCGCATGAAAGAAATTATTTAAAACATCGTTATTTAAGACTTGTAATTGACCTTGTGTATTTGGGTCAAGGTAAGTTCTTCGATCCCAAAAAACAAGATTTCCATTTTCTAAATCAAACACCATTGCCAATTGATATTTTCTGGTGCTAGAACCAATAATATTAGCGACAATTTGTGGCAAATAAATCGGGGTGAAAAAAGGTGATAAATAAGAAAAAAATAACGTTTTAAAACTAAATGATTTAACCCAAACGTTAACAGTAGACATTACATATTTTAAACCATCTGTTTTCTGAATTTCTCTGACATCGTCCTCGTAAATGGAAACATACATGGAGTTATCAAAATATAAACGTTCTGATAACCATTGATTTAACTTGTCATACGTTTGATATTCTTTTCCATAGTAGGAAAAAGAATTAGGTATGTAGGACTTAACTTGTCCTTTAAAATCCTTTTCCAAATTTTCACAAACTTTATC
>CAZTFG010000142.1:0-5434 GCA_964612725.1 uncultured Lishizhenia sp.
CTTTTGATTTCAGCTTTTATCTTCTTGTTACTTTTTAATGGATTTATTTAAACACCTCTTATTCAACAGTTAGAAGTTTCAAAACACCTGACCTTACCCGTAGTTGTGGGAAATTTATTTTAATTCAACCCTGCTTCATCTGCGTTCATGCGGTTGTTCAAACCTTCTGCTAAGGAATCCAAAAACTTCGTGCGATTGCCTTTTCTGTTTTTGATCTCTGCGTAAGTTTTATACACGTCACCGATGTCGATGTTGAAGGTGCTTCCCATCCAAAAGGCAATGCGTTTGACTTCCATTTTGCCATCGTTGACAGCACCTACGGCATTTAATCCATAAATCATTTCAACCAGGGCGCTTTTGGAACTGGTCCATTTTAATTCTGAGCTTTCGTTTAATTCGGTTGAAAGGGTTGGTAAGTTGAGTTTGCTTGTGTCTCTTTGAACGCTTTCCAAGAATTCCTGTACTTTGACCAAGGCGATGTATTCTGCCAAAATCTCGTCGTAACCTGTGCTGTGTGTAAAGTCCAAGGATAAAAATCGATGTTCCATATCGCTATGCAAGCGAGCATTCTCCCGGATGAAAAAATTCTCATCGAGGTGCTCTCGCTTGTGTCTGTAATAAGTGATTATGGTATTGTATTGCTTGAAAAATAGATGCCCGTTTTGTAAATGCAACTTGATATATCGCAACCTAACTTCTTCATCTCCAAGTGGGAATTCTATTTGAATATCGTTGATTTTTCTGTAAAAGATGATTTTCGCAAGGATTTTTGGCTTAAAGTATTTGAAGTAATAAATTTCATCGGAAGGACTGACGGACTTTTGACTTAGGAAAAAGTCTTTTGATTTTTGCAGGTGCGATTGGCAAATGGATAAGGCATTTTGCACGTTGATAAATTTTCCGGAACCGATCAATTCATTGAGTTCTTGTTTAAACTCATTCTCCAATAGTTTTAGTTGATTTTGCATTGATTTTTGGTTTAGCAACATAAAAATCGGAGCCCTTCCAAGTGAGGACTCACTATCGCAAAAGCAATCAAGATAGATAGAATGAAAGGTTGCATTTTTGAAGGGAATTAGGTAAACTTCATCGCTACTTTTGTACTTATTGCATTCTACTTATTGCTTTTTTTGACAAATGGCAATTCATGGAATTTTTAAGTCTGTATTTGCTTTGTACCGTCTATTTTGGGGATAAATTCCATGTGTTTTTTAGCCGTGATCTGTCATGCACCTTATTAAAAACTGAACGGGTTTGACTGTGAATTTCTCCTTGTTTGCCTAGTAAAAAATAGTACTTGTTCTAATTTATTTTAGTACTTGTACTAAATTTTCAGATTAAATGAACAATCGCATTTTATGAGATTATTCATACTGGATAAGGTTTTTAGTAATGTATGGATGGGGATTTTCATTGTTTGGATGAAATGTTGCAAATATTACGGGTTTGGATTTGGGGTAAGTTTGGGGGATTCAAAACTTTAGCTTTTTCTTTTCTTGTGGATGGATTGGAGAGGGATTGAATAAGTTACAAGAAATTATACAAATGAATACAATTGGATTTTTATCTTTTGAGCCATGGTATATCTTGGAGGAAACTCCAATATCAGCTGATTTATTGTATTTTGACAAGTTAATGTTCAGTTCAGCAAGCATTGAAACATCTGAATTTATTTGTTCTAAACTTCCATTAAGACCAATTGATAAGGACTTGGTAAAGAGGAAAATGAATGAACTAGATATGTATATGAAGTATGGCTTAGTTTGCGAATATTCAGCAGATGATTTTAAAAAGGACTATTCTATTTTCCATTCGATGAAAGAGGCAAGTGAATTGGGTAAGTATTTAATTGATAACGACTTTGAAAATCCGTATTTAAATAAAAAAAATCCCAAAGATCATTTGTTTGGTTCTCTGAGTTCATTAAGAGAAATTGTTGAATTAAAATCAAGGATATTCTCAATTATTAATAACTCTAAAAGTACAAACAATTACATTCCAATTATAAGGGAAAAATACAGACAAAATTTGATGAATGAAAAACTGGATATTTCTGATGCCATAGGTGTGGTATTAAAAAGATTTCCTATTATCAATTTGGACACTAAGATTGAAAAAATTATCGATTTTAAATCTGATCCTGATACAAAAATAAAATTGAGTCGTTTAAGGAATTGGGTTACTGAAATTTCTAAATCTAATATGAGTATTAAAGAAATGGAAGAGAAATTAGATTACCTTCTTTTGGAGTATTCGAATCATATGAATTTACACAGAATTGAATTCGATTTAGGGAAAATTGAAACATTAGTAACAACTTCTTTGGCTTTCATTGAAAATTTAGCCAAATTAAAGTTAAGTGAAGCTAGCAAATTAATATTTGATTTGACCAGAACCGAAATTCGATTGTTAAAAGCGGAAAATAGTGCACCTGGAAAAGAAGTAGCCTTTATTAATAAATTGAGCAAAATAACTCCCTATAAAAGCGTTTAAGCTATATTGCCTTACCGAAGGCGCAACACAAGTAATCTTCGCCTACACGCTAAACGTTATCGGATAATCTATAACGTCACACGACACAAACAAAATTCACATATATAAATTTTGAAAATGGCATATTTAACTTACACAGAACGAGCGAACATTGAAAAATTTTTAGGGATGAAAAGCGGTTACGTTATAGACTTTTCTGATCGGACATTTCAAGAATTCATTGGTGAAACTGTTGGGCTTGACATTGATAATGAAAAATATCATTACGCATCAAACTCAAAAGCAAACCGACTTAGACAATTTATTAATGTTGAATCCAATCAAACTTTTGGGAGACTGTTTTCATCGTTTTGTGACTATTGGCTTTCAAAAGTTCATTCTGGAGAAATTGATCCAAGAGATAAAGAAAATCTCTACAAAGAATGCGTAAAAACTGCTGAAAGACTAAAACAAGAAGGTATTGTTGAACATATTGATGTAATTCAACCAAACGTTGACGATAGAGATTTCAAAATGCTTGCAAAGTCTATAAGAGAAAGCATAGAGAAAAACGAACCCGAAGTTGCGTTAGACAGACTTCATACTTTTACTTTTAGGTATTTAAGAGAACTTTGTGACAAACATAAAATCTCTTATGAAAAATTAGACTCTCTAAACGCAGTTTTTGGGAAATACATCAAATTCTTAATTGATAATAAACATATTGAGTCAACAATGGCGGAAAAAATTTTGAGATATTCCATCAATATTATAGAAGCATTTAACGACATTAGGAATAACAAAAGCTTTGCGCACGACAATCCCGTATTAAACTATCACGAAAGTATTTTAATTTTCAACCATGTTTCAAATACAATCAAATTCATTGAAACAATCGAAAAAAAAAATAAAAAAGACTAAAGAGCAAGAACAGGCATACTGGAATGATTTGCCATTTAAATAACTTCAAAAAATAAAATTATGAGCACATTCTGAGATTTTAGATTTTACAGCCGAATTAGTTGTCCGTGAGTGGGATAGGAACAAACTATCCAAATTAAATTAACTCAATCTTTTTGAAACTAGTAAAGATGAGAAATTTGAAGTAGTACAAAAGTTGCCTTATAAATTCAGGTTCACTTTCAAAATCGCTTGAACTTTGTACATTTGGCTTTTCTCTTCAAAGACAATCAGGGAACGGAAAGCCTTATGATGGTTGAAGATTGGGAAACAGGACTACTTTATTGGAATTGTCTTACAAAACATGAAGGGAACGAAGCTAAAGCCATAGAAGACGTAAGAAAAAAGTATTTTGACGATTTTGCAAAAACGAAAGATCTTCATTTCTTTTTAGGTACTTCACAAGTTCATCATCATGTTTCTCATAATCCGTTTATGATAATTGGTACATTTCATCCGAAAATTGAATTACAGGGTATTTTGTTTTAAACCGCCCTTTTTTCCAAGCACTGGTTATTTTGGTATACCGAGCTATAGATAAAGACTAAGAGAATCTTGTTGTTTTATGGGTTCCTGATTGCAAAAAAATACATTCTAATTGACTCTTCATTAAATCGTTACATATTTTCCGTGTATAATCATTAAATGTGACTTGTAAAATAATCATTTAGCACTAATACTATTTCTCTATAGTACTTGTACTAATTTTTCAGGCTGAACGAACAAGCACAAATTATCAGATAATTGATACTGGA
Organism: uncultured Lishizhenia sp.; assembly: GCA_964612725.1. Lineage (GTDB taxonomy): Bacteria > Bacteroidota > Bacteroidia > Flavobacteriales_D > Crocinitomicaceae > UBA952. Next base: position 4,188 of record CAZTFG010000142.1, read on the forward strand.
TAAGGTTTTTAGGGATTTATGGATTGGGGTTTACATTGTTTTGGTGAAATGTTGCAAAAAATACATGTTTTAATTTGAAGTAAGTTTGCCCAAGATATTTATTTAATTCTTCTTTAACCACTAAAATAGAAAATATGAACAATTGTTTGCAAAACCTGAATTATTATCCCATGGAAAATGTTGAAATCGAAACTACTGAAGAATCGATTATTTTTAAAAAAAATCAAATAATAGTAACATACAAACAAGTAGGCTCGCACTACGAACAATCCAATTTAGATTATGTTGCCAATTCTTTGATGAAATAATGGATGCTCTATTTGATTTTAAATTTAAGGGTAAGCATAATGGCTATTTAATTACGGATTGCGTTATGCTGAATATAGAAGTAGTTAGCGGAAACCCAATAAAGCGGCTGAGCAACCATAAATCGAACTGACATAAAACAGAAAATTTGGGACAACTATTAAAACTTCCTGACTGTCCGACAGCCAATGCTAGAAGTTTTATTTTTTACCGATCCACATTTTTTTATGAAGGACAATTACAGAAACAAAGACTAATGAACACCAAAAAACAATTAAAAAATATTGATAACCACAGAAATAATAAAAATATTTTTTTTTAAATAAGTAGAAAATTAAATCCTAATTATTATCACAAACAATTTTATTAACTAAATTTTATTTGACATGAGTTATAAAACATACAATCCCTATCCACATCTAGGTGAGCAATTCAGTAACGGAATGGATTACATTATTAACAACATTTCATCATCCTCATTGGAGGTACAAGAGATTACCTTTGATCAGTTGAATGCAACATTAATGAGTTATCTTCAAACGGTTTTTAATTATAATCCTGAAAATCCGTTTGCACCAGTTATTCAAAATATAGCATTAAGCATTTTACCGAATGCTGCAAATAGTTATCAGAACAGTAACTTAAGCAACGAGAGTTTTTATAATCCACAGCAAACTATGCTGATAAATTCTATTTATAACTCTATCAGAGCGAATGATGTGGAAGGAATGTTTGCTGTATTGGAAAATGCTAATGAAGATATAGCACAAAGTGGATTAAGTGCAGTTGACCAAGCACCTCTGTTTATTGCTGTAGAAATAGCTAAAAGTTCTTACCAATATTGGTTAAAAAATATTTACAATCAGGAAACTAATTGGAAGAATTATCTCAATCAAAACGCTGCTATCAATGTAGCAAATCTTCCTTTTTGGATAACCACT
>CAZTFG010000143.1:0-5398 GCA_964612725.1 uncultured Lishizhenia sp.
CCAGCACTTTGAGAATAAACTAATGCTGATTTCAAAACAAAAGATTGATGAGCATTAAAAACATTGTATTGTGCAGAGGTTACATATCCTCCTCCACCGATTCCATTCGAATGGGGTTCTGCAAACAAAGTGTCGTTATAAGAATCTGTATTTTCAACAAAATAGGGTGTGGTTGCATTTAACAAAGGTGTAGTGAAAGTATTACCAGTACCAACTAAGTTGTTTTGCGAATCATACCAATTTAGGGTACCTGAACCAGTGGCGCTTAGATTTAAAATTCCTTCGGTACAAACCGTATCACCTTGTGCTACAGGACTGTTAGGTGTTACGCTATTAACATTAAAGGGTTGAGAGGTAGAAGTGCCACAATAGTTCGTTACTGTACATGAATAACTTCCTGGTTGCGAAATTGTGATACTCTGTGTTGTATCCCCAGTATTCCATAAAAAGGACGTTCCAGCCGTTGCTGTTAAAGTTACCGAAGATCCTGAACAAAGATTATTTGAACCGCTCGCAGATATGGTAGGTGATGCTCCAGAATTTGCAGGCTGCTGCATGGTTAATGTGACGGGCACTGCTGTAAAATTATTATCCTCTCTTTCCTCGGTGAAATAATTGTTTTTATCAACTTCCATTACAATATAATAATCACCATTACATGTATTTGGCGGCACATTGATCCACATTCCATCTAAGTGTTTTCCATAAACGTCAGTCCAACCTGAAGAAATTCCTTGTTCCACAACTGAACAATTATAATTACCTCCTCCTAAATTCCAATTGGGGAAATTAGCATTCATCAAAATATTTCCTTGATTATAAACCGTATTTTCATCTCTGCAATGTCCATAATAGGTGCTTCCTGTTGTTGTTCCGCATTGACCATAATCCATTAAACAAAAACCAATTTTCGCTCCTTGACCAACAATTGGCCAACTTAGCGGATTGGGATCTGAAGTTGGGATTCGCAAGGTCATTACTGCCCAGTCATCCACATGATTATGTCCGTGAACAGGATGATAGGTCATACTTCCTTTCCATTGATCAACATAACTCATTGTGTTACCATCTTTTTTGTAAATCCGTTGAATCAGCATTTGTTTTGGGTTAGGAACGCCATTCGGACATGTGAAGTTACCTGTTGAAGGCACATTAAAAATGGTATCATTTCCACAAATAAATGCACGATTTCCGTTTGCATCCTGACCTCTTACAGTAAAAGATCCGTGTCCTATATTTGGTGTAGAACCTGTAACGCGTAATCTTCCATCATCAGGACCTTGACCATTATAATTAGTACCAGCTCCTGTTTGTGGATACTCTGTCCAACCTCCATTAGCAATTCCTTTCCAAGAAGCTGTAATGTCCGGCAATAACAAACAATTTAATGAACCATCTGCGCAAACGCATGATGTAGCATCAGTTGTGGTACATTGAGAGAAATACCCCGAAGAGAAAACTAGGAGTGACAAAACAAGTAATAATTTTTTCATAGATTTTTTAGTTTAGCTGGCTAAAGATAAACTTTTTTTGCTTGAATAATTATGTGCTTGGATTTTTTTTAAAAAAAACTCTATTCTTTGAATATCAGAATATTAAATCCAGAAGTTTTAATTTTGAAAATGATTTGGGATGGATGACATTATTTCAGGAAGTTGCTCACCTTAAATCGTGTTATTCTCAATTGTACACCCAGTTCTTTTTTAATATAAGGTTGTTCTCCAAATCCGTGGCGATAATATCCTTCTAATTTATAACTCCATGCTTTTCTCGCTTTAGATGATCCAGATTTATATCGGAATAATAATAAACTGGTTCTCAAAGCAAAAACACTTTTATTGTTTTGGTTTTCTTGAGTAGGATTGAGTAATAGATGATATTCCGGGGTAATGGCTAATTCAATAAACTCTTTGGTGCAAATGCCTCTAAATTTCCTGGAAGGAGTAGAGAAAATTCTTTTGCGTATTTGTAATCCGGATGAAATAAAGTGAAGATTGGAACCATATTGATTTGCCATTCGTTCATTAAAATTTGTTGTATTTCTGTAAGTTATTTCAGGTATGAGGTAGCGATTGATTTGACTGCTTATTCCTAAAGAAAAACTTTTTTGATTAGTCTGTACTCCGCTAGAGAATCCGGGCGAAATCCCTAAGTTTTGTTTGTTTCTTTCATAATATTGAGAAGATACAGAAACTTGAAAAAGGATTATAAAAAATCCTGTTAAAATAAAAGCAAAGGTGCATTTTTTCATGCAATCAATAATCCTTTTGTAAAGGAAGGTTACAGATTGGATATAAAAAAACCACTTCGAAAAGTGGTTTTTTATGCTAGGTTGATTGATGACTATACTAAAACTTTAGGAGCTGCTGCAAGTATTTCGGCATTTGTTTCTGCTGCGAATTTTTCAAAGTTTTTAACGAATTTACTAGCTAAGTTAGCAGCAGTTTCATCATAAGCTGATTTGTCTGCCCATGTGTTTCTCGGATTCAACAATTCACTAGGTACACCTTCACACTCAGTTGGATACGCCAATTCAAAAATGGGTAGTTTTTCAAATGTAGATGAACTTAATTTTCCAGTTAATGCTGCGGTTATCATGGCTCTTGTATAGGATAATTTCATACGCTGACCTACGCCATATGATCCGCCTGACCAACCTGTATTTATTAACCAAACATTGATGTCGGTTCCTTGAAGTTTCTCACCAAGTAATTTCGCATATTTCGCTGGGTGTAACGGTAGAAAAGCTGCGCCAAATCCTGCGGAAAAGGTCGTTGTTGGTTCAGTTATACCCACCTCAGTACCTGCTACTTTTGCTGTGTAACCAGACATGAAATGATACATTGCTTGTTCATTCGATAATTTAGAAATTGGAGGTAGAACCCCAAAAGCATCAGCCGTTAGAAAGAATATATTTTTTGGTCCACCTGCTTTAGATGGCACCATGATGTTATCAATGTGATTAATAGGGTAGGAAACACGCGTGTTTTCAGTAATTGAACCATCTGTGTAATCTGGAGTTGATGTTTCTTCAATAAATCCTATATTTTCTAGTAATGAACCAAATTTTATGGCATCATAAATTTGAGGTTCTTTTTCTTTGGATAAATCGATTGTTTTAGCGTAGCAACCTCCTTCAAAATTGAAAACAGTATCATTGCTCCAACCATGTTCATCATCGCCGATCAATCTTCTATTTGGATCTGATGAAAGCGTGGTTTTTCCTGTTCCTGATAAACCAAAAAAGATAGCTGTATCACCTTCATTTCCAACATTAGCGGAACAATGCATGGAGAGAACATTTTTTTCATGTGGTAAAATGAAATTTAAAACAGAAAATATTCCTTTCTTAATTTCACCCGTATATCCTGTACCACCAATAAGAATCATTTTTTTGGTGAAATTTAAAATAGCAAAATTTCCTTGGCGCGTTCCATCAACTGCAGGATCTGCCTCAAAACTAGGTACACATAGAATATGCCAATCTGGATAGAAATTTTCAACTTCATCCTCTGTTGGTCTTAAAAACATATTGTATGCAAAGAGGTTTGACCATGGTTGCTCCGTGATTACACGAATATTGATTTTAAATTCCTCATCTGCACAAGCATAAGCATCTCGAACATACAAGTCAGCATCACCGAGGTAAGCTTTCATTTTTGAATACAATGCATCAAATTGTTCTGGGCTAAAACCAATGTTGATATCACCCCACCAAACAGCATTTTCTGTAATGGAATCTTTTACAATAAATCGATCTTTTGGTGAACGTCCGGTAAATGTACCTGTTTCGATTGCCAATGCACCAGTATCCGTTAATACTCCTTCCCCGAGAATAATGCTGTCTTCAATAAGTTCTGCAGGTGTTAAATTCCAATATTCAGTAGATAGATTATCCAACCCAATGGTCGTTCCTAAATCTGAATGTTTCCCAAATTTCCCAATTTTTTCCATGGTAGTTTTGTTAGGTTACTATATTATTGCTGGCAAAATTACACTTTCGAAGTGCTTTACTAAAGAATTCAAGTCAATAGTTACGAACAGCCAAATACTTTTACTGTTGACAAAAAAGGTGGGATTTTTAATAAAAAAAGTGTATATTATCTTAGTGTTAACATGACACTAATAACCAGCCTTTTCAGCTTGATACTTTTTGAAAGTGCCACTACTAATGGCAAGTATTTCATTCATCTCATTTTTCAATTCTGCCTCCATAAAAAGTATAGAATTACCTTGTTTAATGCATCTAGAAGAGCAAAAAACAGTGGTGTTTACTTCAACCGATTGGAGAAAAGTTACCTTCATTTCTAATGTGGAAACAACATTGCCTTCTTTAGAAACTAACGACAAGGCTCCTACTCCCATAGTTGCATCCAATAAAGAGGCGACAAAACCACCATGTGCTGCTTTTGGGGTTGCAGCAAGTTCAGTTGAAACTAAACATGTATAAAAGCAAATACCTGGTTCAAGAATAGAAAAATGCATTCCCAATAATCTTCCATAGGCATTGTGTTCGATGTATTTTTGAATGAGAATATCGTTTTTCATCGTAAATTTATGAGAGTCGTTTGGTAATTAAATCGTTTACTTTTTTATAAAAATGTGCGGGTTGAAAAGTCCTCCATTCAAGGTCGTCTAATTCACCTCCCATATTGATATAGTGATCTATATGAATGTGTTGAAACTCCTTAAGAACGTGTTCATGAAAATTAACCATAGCAATCCATCCATCTTCAATTTCATCAAACCACTCTTCATAATAGCAATCATCTGAATAGTGAAAATTCAAAACGTTTTCACCGATTAAAATAAATTGTTGTATTCCTGCTTCAATCATTCGTTCAATAATCTCCCTTTTTAACCGCATGATGTCGTTCTCAATAGCATCGTTCCATTCCCCAATCATTTCAATAATGGCATAGGAATCGTCATAATCAACAAATAGAATTTTTATGAAAAGCGTTGGCGAGCCGATAGAATCCCATTGAGGATGGATATAAAAGTTGTAAATGGAATGACTAAACTCAAATTCGCTGTATTCATTGCCATAAAATGGAGATAAAGAATCTTCTGAGGCGATGTAATATCCACGCCAATTGAAATAAGGTTCAACATGATGCATACACAAAAGTAAAAGAAGAAAATGATTTCAATCGACTATTTGAAAGTTTTGTTTTACATTTGATTTTAATTTAATCACAGCGGTCTATGAAGTCTTTTTTTTATTGTATTTTAATTCTACTTTTTGTTACTTCCTGCGGGAAAAATGATGAAAAACCGATAGAGGATTTATTTACATCTTATGTGCAGTCAAACAAGAAAATTGTTGCTTTTGGATCGTTGAATGTCAAAGAAATTTTAACTAAAGCGGATTATTCAGCAATTCCCAAATATGGCC
>CAZTFG010000144.1:0-5389 GCA_964612725.1 uncultured Lishizhenia sp.
GAATTGGTTATGGGGCACATGTTTTCTATTTCTCGATTTCTAAATGATTCATATAAGAATATGAATTCTGGTGACTTTTCGGCGCTAAAAAAGAATTACGCAAAAGGGGTGGAACTTCGTGGTAAAACCATCGGAATTATTGGGTTTGGTCGCATTGGTCAAAGCCTTGCTACCTACGCACTTGGCGCAGGAATGGATGTGATTGCCGTTGACCAATTTACACAAACAATTGGACTTCTTGTTCCGATTGGATCTTCACAGAAAATTCCTGTAGCAATTAATCCTACAAATGATTTAGCATCGGTAATATCAAAAATGGATTATATTTCCGTACATGTTCCTAAGCAATCAGATGGAAGTGCTGTGTTGGGATCAAAAGAATTTGAATTAATGAAAAAAGGAGTTCGTATTGTCAATGCTGCACGTGGTGGCGTAGTTGATGAATTAGAGCTTATCCAAGCATTGAATTCGGGTAAAGTGGCTTATGCTGCCTTAGATGTATTTGAAAACGAGCCAAATCCAAATTCAGAATTGCTCAACCATCCTAAAATAGCTTGTACACCCCATATTGGTGCGGCAACGGTTGAGGCACAAGATAGAATTGGTGAAGAATTAGCTGAGTTAATAATTTCAGAATTTGGTAAACAATAACTACATGCAATTACTAGATGGAAAAGCAACCGCTGATTCAATACGTAAAGAATTGGCTGAAATTGTTAAACTTAGGAAGAAAGAAGGTAAAAAAATCCCGCATTTAGCTGCTATTTTAGTCGGAAACGATGGTGGTTCAATGACCTATGTAAATGCAAAAGTAAAAGCGTGTAATCAAATTGGTTTTGAAAGCACCTTGATTCAATATGATAAGTCAGTTTCTGAAGAGGTTTTAATGAATAAAATTAAAACCCTAAATGAAGATAAAAGTATTGACGGATTTATAGTTCAATTACCTTTGCCCAAACACATCGATGAGTTAAAGGTTACGTTGGCTATCGATCCAGCAAAAGATGTTGACGGGTTTCATCCGGTGAATTTAGGGAAAATGGTACTTAATTTACCAGGGTTTTTACCTGCAACACCAGCTGGAATTTTGGAATTGCTTAAAAGAAATAATATTGATACCGAAGGTAAAAATTGCGTGGTGGTGGGAAGAAGTAATATTGTCGGAACTCCGTTAAGCATTCTTTTGGGTAGAAATGCGAACCCTGGAAATTGTACGGTAACTTTAGCGCATTCAAAAACAAAGAATTTAAAGGATATTTGCAAAAAAGCGGACATTCTGATTGCTGCAATCGGTAAACCAGAATTCATTTCAGCTGACATGGTAAAAGATGGTGCAGTGGTGATAGATGTTGGGACAACTAGGGTTTCCGATGTAACACGTGTGCGTGGTTGGAAGCTACGGGGTGATGTTAAATTTGATGAGGTATCTGAAAAATGTTCATTCATAACTCCTGTTCCAGGGGGGGTTGGTCCTATGACAATTGCTTCTTTAATGATTAATACCTTGAAAGCGTTAGAACTACGTGGAAAATAATCTTTTCACCGATGGGTTTCAAAAAATTGAATTAGAAGATACTGTTTTACTCTATTTCCCTCATTTTTTAACTAAAAACCAAGCTGATTATTGGTTCGAAAATCTTAAAGATACCATCTCATTTCAATCCGGTGAAATCACCCTATTCGGAAAAACGTATATGAAACCACGAATGGAAGCATTTTTTGCTGATGGAGACTTGTCCTATTCGTACTCAGGAAAATTATTGAAAACAGAGCCAATTGGAGAGGGTTTGATGGAATTAAAGAAGCGCGTTGAAATGGTTTCTCAATTGGATTTTAATGCTGTTCTAGTGAATCTATACCGCAATGGTCAAGATAGTAATGGTTGGCATGCAGATAATGAAAAAGAATTAGGCAATGATCCTTTGATAGCTTCGTTGAGTTTAGGTGCTGAGCGAATTTTTGAAATGCAGCATAACAAATCCAAAAAAAAGATTAAACTAAAATTAGAACATGGCAGTTTGTTATGTATGCTGAGTGGGAGTCAGCGCTTTTGGAAACACCAATTACCGAAAGATAAATCAGTTGATTCTTCACGCATTAATTTAACTTTCCGAAAAATATACACATAAAAAAACGCCTCCGTTTCCGAAGGCGTTTTTTACAAAAGTTTTATCAATTATTTGATAACTACATTAGCTGTAGTAACCATTCCATTTGATTTGATAGAAACAATATAGCTTCCTTTAGCAACAGATGTTGTAGCGAAAGAAATTAATTGTGTTCCAGTAGCGTTAGTTAATTCTTGAGAAGTAATAACACGACCTTGTAAATCCATTAAAGAAATTGAATAATCTGTGTTAGCTGCTTCAAATGATACATTAACTGCATCTGTAGCTGGGTTAGGATATACATTCAAGGCAATTGTATTTAATTCATCAACAGATGCAACACCTGTTTTAAATACTCCTTTCTCCATGTCTGCAAATTCACCACCGGATACTAATACAGTACCATTTGCATCAGTTACGGAGTATGCTCCATTACCATATGAACAACAAATTCCATCACCGTATGAATCATAGATTTCAAAAGTATAACATTGAGATGGATTTAAAGTTACGTTTACAGGAGTTTGAACTGTTTGACCAGCCGCACTTAAATCTGTCCATGGTCCACCTTGAGAAACAACTGTTCCAGCACTATTTTTCAATTTCCATGTAGTCTCAGATCCGTATGCATCAGTTGTGATATTAACTGTTACCAATTGAGAAACAGCATTTGAAGCTCCAGCAACAGTAATATTAAGATTATTGTTTGATGCAGAAGCATCACCATTCGTAGTTACTGTAACTGCTAATGCTCCACCAGTAAAGTTTGCGATTGCAGAACAGTTAACTGTAGCAACTCCGTAAGTAGCTAAATTTCCAGAGTATGTACCAGTTGAAACTGTAGTACCACCTTGTGTAACAGTAATTGTAGCTGAAGTTAAAGCAGAAGTACCATTATTTTGAATTTGTACTTTCGGCGTGTAAGAACCTTCACAATGAATTAATTCTCCTTTGTAAGATAAAGCAGATACATCCACTGGTTGAGACGCCGGAACTGGACAGTCACCAATATAGCTATTTAAGTTAGCTAATGTTCCAATTGAACCAGCAACTCCAGATTGAAGAACAGTTCTATTTGGACAAATTACATACATTACTGGAAAATATGCGATATCCAACCCTGTGTTTTCAAAAGATGCGGCATTAGCTAGGTCAATGATTGGCATGTCCTCACCAGTAACCCAGTCTCCTTGAGTATTGGCTCCTGTACCATTTAAATCAGCTGCTGTTGTAGATGCATCACCTTCAATAAAAAATACCATTGCCTCATTAGTTCCGTTTGGTCCTTTAGCATTATAGAAGTCATTTAACGCACCTGTATTGTGATAGTTCCAACATGGCCCACACCAAGTTGCGGATACATCAATAACAACCATTTTTCCTGCATCTAGGTAGGAAAATAAATCATGAGAAGTCCCATTGATGTCTGTCAATGTGAAATTGTTTACAATTGTTCCTACGGGAGTTTGAGCTTGAAACGACCCAAATCCAGCAAGAATCGCTGCACTAAGTATAAGTTTTTTCATGTTAAAAAATTTAGTTTGCGTAAATTTAGCATAAAGTTTTATAAATGCGAAAAAAGATTGTTTTTTTTTCAGGTGCAGGAATGAGCGCCGAAAGTGGAATTAGTACTTTTCGTGATTCAGGCGGATTGTGGGAAAATTACAAAATCGAGGAAGTGGCAACCCCTGAAGCTTGGAAAAAACATCCGGATATTGTGAGTGAATTTTATAATCAACGGAGAAAACAAATTATCGACACAGTTCCTAATGAAGCACATTCTATACTTTCTGAATTGGAGAAGCAATTTGAAGTTTATATTATCACTCAAAACATTGATGATTTACATGAACGAGCAGGCTCTAAAAATGTTTTGCATTTGCATGGGAATATCAGGTTAGCAAAGTCATCAGGACCTAATCAAGAAAAAAAATATTATCCTATTGAAGGCTGGGAACTTACTAAAGATGATTTGTGCGAAGATGGCTATAGGCTCAGACCGCATGTTGTTTGGTTTGGTGAATCCGTTCCTGCATTCGAAAAGGCCATTACCCTAATTAAAGATGCGGATTATTTTGTAGTAATTGGCACCTCACTTCAAGTGTACCCGGCAGCAGGACTTATTCATGTCGTTCCTGAAAATACGATTAAGTTTGTTATTGATCCTAAGGTCGACACGTTTGAATTACCCGCTGATTTTAACCAAATTAAAGCGAATGCAGTGGAGGGGGTAAAAGAATTTAATAGGACCCTAGCGAACTCTTTTTAATGCTTGCTGTTAGAAAAAAGAATAAACCTACTTTTGTAAAAAAAAAAATCATGACACTGGATCAATTTCAAGCAGATATAAAACAAGGAATTCCGAGTGAAATCCCGAATGCAAAGCCATATGAGTCTCAAATAAATCATGCACCAAAGCGAAAAGAAATTTTAACAGCTGATGAAAAAAAGTTAGCTTTAATGAATGCGTTGAGGTATTTTCCAGCCGATCAGCATGCTGTTTTAGCAGTCGATTTTCTTAAAGAATTGAACGACTTTGGCCGAATTTATATGTATCGATATCGACCAGATTACAGAATGTTCGCCAGACCTATAAATGAATACCCCGGGAAATCATTGCAAGCAAAAGCGATTATGTTAATGATTCAAAATAATTTGGATTATGCGGTGGCTCAGCATCCACACGAGTTAATAACTTATGGAGGGAATGGCGCTGTTTTCCAAAATTGGATTCAATATCGATTGACAATGAAATACTTGTCTGAAATGACTGACGATCAAACTTTAGTTATGTATTCTGGACATCCAATGGGTTTGTTCCCATCTCACAAAAATGCTCCTAGGGTGGTTGTTACCAATGGTATGATGATTCCAAATTATTCTAAGCCAGATGATTGGGAGAAGTTTAATGCGATGGGTGTAACTCAGTATGGTCAAATGACCGCAGGATCTTATATGTACATTGGTCCGCAAGGAATTGTTCATGGCACAACAATTACTGTATTAAATGCAGTCCGCAGAATTGCGAAGAATAGAGATGATATTAAGGGTAAATTATTCGTTACTGCCGGATTAGGCGGAATGTCTGGTGCACAACCAAAAGCTGGAAATATTGCGGGAGTTATCTCTGTAACGGCTGAAGTAAATCCTAAGGCCGCACAAACCAGGCATTCACAGGGTTGGGTAGATGAAATAATTTCAGATTTGAATGAACTAACTGAAAGAGTTAAAGTAGCTAAAGATAAAAAGGAAACTGTTTCTATTGCTTTTATCGGAAACGT
>CAZTFG010000145.1:0-5297 GCA_964612725.1 uncultured Lishizhenia sp.
ATACGCATTTGAGTGGTACAGGCGTTCCAGATTACTGTGATTTACTCATCATTCCCCAATCCAAAAAAGCAAAAACAATCCCAGGATATATATCCAAAAACGGGTACGGTTCTGTTTTCTCGCATTCAACCGAAAAAGCAAGTCCCGGGTATTATGAAGTAGTATTGAAAGATCCCAATATCAAGGTAAGACTTTCAACAACTGAGCGAGCAGGCATGCACGAATATTCCTTTTTAACAAAAAATGAAAAACGCTTTGTTTTAATTGACTTAGACCATCGGGACAAATTATTGAACTATTCCATTAATCAGCTCAATAACACCACCATTCAAGGATCGCGCATTTCTGAAAGCTGGGCAAGCAACCAACATTTTTACTTTCATTTAGAAACCTCTATTCCCTACAAAAAAGCGAAATTAATTACCAAGAACGGTCAGCACAAATTGTTGTTGGAATTTGCAAAAAACGCAGACCTCATCAAAATACGCGTTGGAATTTCAGCCACAAGTTGCGAAGGAGCCAAAACCAATTTAACATCAGAAATTACTTCATGGAATTTAGATGAAACCCGAGCAAGCACAACAAAAAAATGGAACAATGAATTGGGTAAAATAAAAATCTCATTAGAAGACAAAGAAAAAGCAACTATTTTTTACACAGCACTTTACCACAGTTTTCTGGCACCCAATCTTTTCACAGACGTATACGGAAACAAATACCGCGGCAGGGATAATTATTTGCATGATCTATCAAAAGGCCAACAGCAATTTACCGTTTTTTCTTTGTGGGATACCTATCGCGCGGCTCATCCTTTGTTTACATTGACACAGCAAAAAAGAACGGTTGATTTTATTCAAACTTTTTTACGTCAATACAAAGAAGGAAAAGACCTACCGGTTTGGGAATTGGCTGCAAATGAAACGGAATGCATGATTGGTTATCACAGTGTTTCGGTCATAGCAGACGCTTATATAAAAGGAATTCGAGATTTTGATACCACGCTTGCTTTAGAAGCCATGGTAGCTACCGCAAAATTGGATGAATACGGTAAAAAACACTTTGGCGAACAAGGATTTATTGCCGCGGACCAAGAACCGGAATCAGTTTCACGAACCTTAGAATATGCCTATGATGATTTTTGTATCGCTGAAATGGCCAAAAAAATGGGAAACACCACAATTGAAGATGAATTTCGGAAACGGTCTTTCAATTTCCTAAATATGTATGATCCAAAAACAAAATTCATGCGAGCAAAACGCGGGGCACAATGGTACTCCCCTTTCGACCCTAGCGAAGTGAATTTTAACTACACGGAGGCAAATAGTTGGCAATATTCGATGGCTGCGCCTCATGCCATTCAAGAAATCATCCATCAACTTGGCGGCAAAGATTCATTGGAATCATGGCTTGATCGCTTATTTACTACTTCCAGTTCGCTTTCCGGAAGAGAACAAGCAGATATTACCGGTTTAATTGGTCAATATGCCCACGGAAACGAGCCTTCACATCACATGGCTTATCTTTACAATCACACCAATTCTCCATACAAAACGCAAGTTTATGTGGATCGTATTCTAAATGAAATGTACTCCACCAAACCTGACGGACTTTCTGGTAATGAGGATTGCGGTCAAATGTCGGCGTGGTATGTATTGTCAAGTCTTGGCTTTTATCAAGTTGCGCCAGGAAAACCGTATTATGAATTAGGAAAACCTTCTTTCAAACAAACCGAATTAAAATTTGAAAATGGTGCCATTTTATTCATTTCTGCGCCCAATATTTCGAATTAAAATTTGAAAACGGTGCCATTTTATTCATTACTGCGCCCAATATTTCGAATAAAAACAAATACGTTCAGTCGGTTAAATTAAATGGCAAACCACTTTATCGTAGTTATATTTCGCACGAAGAGTTAACCTATGGTGGATTATTGGAATTTGAAATGGGAAGCCAACCCAGATTAGATTATGATAAATGGATTTCGGGATCTCCAGAGGATGAAGTGCCTGAAAATTTTGTACCTACCCCTTTTTTAGTAAACGAAGAACGCATTTTTGAAGATAAAATAAAAGTGGGTATCGGTTTTGTTCCGCTTAATGACCGAGACGATTTCATTCCTTTTTACAGCCTGAATGAAGGAGAATGGGTAGTATTTGAAAAACCCTTTTTTATCGATAAAACAGCAACGATTGACCTGAAGCTACAACGCAGAATTAATCCTAGAAAAATCTTTCATAGCGCCATCGTTCGCAGCACATTAATCAAAAAAGACCCAACGGTTCATTTGACACTCAAAACACCTTATGCGAACCAATACGCCGCATCAGGTCCTAATTCATTAATTGACGGAATCAAAGGTGGAAATGAATTCAGAACAGGCGATTGGCAAGGCTTTTACGGAACAGATATTCAAGCCGAGGTGCGTTTTGATGAACCTAGAAATTTGAGTTCATTTGGGGTATCCGCCATTCGGGATCAAAAATCATGGATATTTTACCCGGCTCAAGTTGACATTGAGATTTCTACCGATGGCAGTTCATTTGAGAAATTATCACCTATATCCATCAAATCAGCCGATCCGACAGATAAAAACCCAGACAACATGCAGTTTATTGTAGAGAGTAATAAATCAACTACGGTAAAAGCTATTCGCTACACGATTAAAAACCCGGGCGTTTGTCCTGATTGGCATTTAGGAAAAGGAAATAAAACGTGGGTATTTTTGGATGAATTGATTTTTAAGTAAACTACAAAGATTTAATTCTATAAATCAATTAATTCTCATCTCTTACTTGCCTTTTCAGTAACGCATTATAATCTTTAAGCATTTGAATCTCATCTTGCATTTGTTCAATTAGATCTTTATTACTCTGACTATTCCCACTAAATTGCTCAAAAAAATCATATTCTAAAACAGACGAGATTTTCATTAACAAACCCGTATCTATTGTCTTTCTTGAAAAAATGGAATAACAATTTTCACGAGACTTATTAATTCGCTTTGCGAACTCAGTTACACTTAAGCCTTTTTTCTCTAGGACTGATTTTATTTGTTCTCCAATGTGTTCTACCATCTTGAAACAAAATTCCACAATACTGTGAGTATTTTTTATATAAAATAGTTTGATTTATTTATCATTTGTGTTTGTTTTATTTAACACTATTTATTATGTTTGCAGGGAGAATCTTCGTTTTAATGGTTAAAACCATTGTAAACAGAAATTACTAAACACTGAATAAAGTTTTAACATGGCACTTTGTAGATGTAAAAATCATAAACCATATTCTACTAAGAATGAATACATTGATTTTGTTGAGCCTTTAAGTTTTGGTAATGGTTCAATAATTTGTGGAAGGAAAAAATGTGAAAATGAAGGTGTAATCTGGATTACTAAATCTGAATTCATTCAATATTCCAATGGAATGAGAATTTTTCATTTTCCTACTGCTGTTTGTAAAGTAAAGGTTAAATGAAAATATCTATTTTTTTAGGACCGTTTTTTATGCTTCTCCTAGGAGGAATGATTTATATTCTTTTTAGATCTAATGATCTGATAATGTTTGCATGGTTTAATAAAATAAATCTTTCAGAATTATTCTCGAAATGGAGATTATACTTCGTTCCTTTAAAAAATCAACTACCCAATTGGTTTCTTTTTTCACTTCCAGATGGATTATGGGTTTTATCATTTGGATTATCGATGAACAAGATTTGGAAAAATGATTCTCAAAAGCAAATTTGGTTTTGGTCAATGATACTTCCATTTATAGCCATTATATCGGAGTTAGGACAAATCTTTAAGCTTGTTCCTGGCACTTTTGATTGGGTAGATCTTCTTTTTTATTTCATTGCAATTTTTCTTATAACAAAAATCAATAAATCAATTAATTATGAAAAAGTCAGTTAAATTAGTTTCAAGTATCCTACTATTTGGATTTTTTATTTTCTTAGGTTTTGGAAGCGATGAGGAGTCAGATATTAGTGGTGCAAGTTCCTTTGAGGGAGCGAAAAAAGAAGTTGACGATGTAATTTCTGCTTACGAAGAAGAATACAATGATTTATGTGGTAGTGCAAGAAACGGTCAAAATAAAGAAAAATTCAGAGATCTATCACTTAAAATATCATCATTGCGAAATTGCGGGATGGAATGTAGAAATCTTGATACCAAAGATCAATTCAAAGTTTCAGAATATGCAGAACAAAAAATTAATTCAAACAAAGACTTTGTTGCTTTATTAAAGTACACGGTAAATTGTTGGTAAAAACAAATTTTCTTGAATGACAATTTTCAAAACAAAAGAATTGGATATTGAATTATCTGGTGAAAAACTAATAATTAAAACAGAATCCTCAAATGAGTCTTTATCTTTAAAATCAATAAATTCAATTGGAATTATTGATTTAGTAGAAGAATTTGAAAAAGCTCAAACTGTTTTCAAAACCTCAAAACTCCTTAGAAAAATTTTATTTTCATTCGGTGCTTTTTTCGTTTTATTTGGAATTGGGGTGATTTTAAAACTGGACTTATTTTTAGGTTTAGGAATTGTGGTTTTTTCTTCAGTATTCTTTGTGTTTGGGTTTCTAGTAAAAAAGCAGAACAAAGTAGAACCAAATTTAAAATCAGCAATTCGAATCTCCGTCCATGGTACTAATCGAGATTTAGTTTTTCTAAATTCACCTGAAAATAATGATAAAGTTTCGGAATTTATCTCAGTTATTGAAAATCAATTATTGATTTAAAAAAAACTACAACGCCCCCTCTTTCAAGGCATATGGAGATAAATACGTTTGTGTAATTCCTAATTTATTGATCACCCATTTGGTTTTAATTGCTGCATAGGGTGCCATTTTCTTTCGAATAGGAACTATCCAAGGATTCACATCGCGTTGTGCTTGCGTAGAGAAAATTAAGGTA
Organism: uncultured Lishizhenia sp.; assembly: GCA_964612725.1. Lineage (GTDB taxonomy): Bacteria > Bacteroidota > Bacteroidia > Flavobacteriales_D > Crocinitomicaceae > UBA952. The sequence goes on from CAZTFG010000145.1 coordinate 4,917, forward strand.
TCTAATTCGGCATAAAAATTATCAAACGGCAATTCAATAGATGCATCCATCGACGGTATAGTTTCGTTGTGTATCAACTCATAAAACGTTTCAAAACTACCGGAAGCACCTATTAATCGCGTAACCGTTAATTGATCAAAGAAACCCTTTGATTGTTCTTCTAACCAATTTTCAAGCTCAACCACTTGCTCCGGCCGAATGGGATCATCAAATTGAAATAATTGAAAAATGCGCGAAACACCAATATTCAAACTTATCTTTTCTACAATACCCGACCGATCAGCCAAAATGAACTCCGTGCTGCCGCCGCCAATATCCATGATTAAGGATGGAATATCAAAGTCTATCGTTTTACGCACTCCTTGATAAATATAATCCGCT
>CAZTFG010000146.1:0-5286 GCA_964612725.1 uncultured Lishizhenia sp.
GTATTTGGACAATTGTTTTTTGGATCAAATGACTGGAATGTTTTTTTTCCTTTGGCTGAAATATTTCCGGCAATTTGATTCCCGAACATGTCTTTTATTCAGCTGGTGTCACATTAAAATTGTAGCTTTCCATGATTTGATTTGCTAACAATTTTTTGCAAGCTTCGTCAACTTTTAGTTCTGCATTGACTTGATTTTCAGCTTCAATAAAAAGTCTAATGTGTTTTCCTATTCGTACACCTTCAATTTCAGACAAACCAATATTGGTCATAGAATTAGTAACAGCTTTTCCTTGTGGATCTAACAATGCATCTAGAGGCATTACATCAATTTCGGCTTTAAATTTCATGTGCTTTATTTTTATAAACAGTATTCTCAATTATGGATAAACTGATGAACAAAAGTAATATGATTGGAATAGACCAAACAAGAAAAATAGGAATAACTATTCCTGAACTTATTAACAAAATGAATTTGTGTTCATTTCCTTTCCATTTGAACTGTTTAAACTTTAGTGCCATTAAAGGAATTTCTGCCACAAGTAAGAGAGGAAACAATAAACAAATTAAAGCAACAACATATGGATTAAAAATGAAACCAAACCAGCTAGTAAAAGCTTGTCCCCAATCTGAATAATGGCTTAAAAAATATAAGGGGAAAAATAAAAAGAATAGTGTGCACAAGGGAGTTGGTATTCCAATAAACTTATCTGATTGTCTAGTGTCAATGTTGAATTTCGCTAATCTAAAAAGAGATAAAACAGGTATTATAAGTGCTGAAAGTGGCAGGTATTTGATGGTGGCGTCAAAATCATTTGGAATTCCATGAAAAAGGGCATTCAACCAACTTTGTGTTTGATAATGAATAAATGAATTTGGAGTTAAGTCGGTTTGCATAAAAGTGGCTTGAAAACTTTGAGTAAAAACGGCGATCATGCTCATCATGATTATTCCCGGTGCTACTCCAAATGAAACTACATCAGCAAGAGAATCTAGTTGTTTACCTAATTCGCTAGAAATAGAAAGGATTCGTGCTGCAAAACCATCCAAAAAATCACAAACTAAAGCAATCAGAATAAATACTATAGCATAGTCCATTCTCCCTGCAAAACAGGAGGTTATGCTAGCTATCCCACAAGCAAAATTAGAGGCCGTTAGAAAATTGGGAATATTAATAAGTGGGTGGCGTAAAAATTTCATGTTAATGCGGAAATTCGAGATTTTAATTTAATTTTACAAATGTTGGGAAAAGTACACAATTTTTTAGAAATTGGTATGTTAATACTAGTAAAACTTTCTTGAATGAACGCAAAAGCCCTCAAACTTATTTTCTTGTTGATCACCACTGCATCCATGGCACAAAACAGTTCCATTGCTCCCAAGTATTCTAATGAGTTTTTGGCGATAGGGGTAGGGGCAGATGCCTTAGGAATGGGTAATGCTTTTGTTGCTCAAACGTCTGGCGCCAGTTCCTCTTATTGGAATCCTGCAGGTTTATTAGGCGTTAATAAATGGTTAGAGGTAAATTTTATGCACGCGGAGTATTTTGCTGGTATTGCCAAATATGACCAATTGAGTCTCGCACATAGTATAAATGATAAAAGTGCCATGGGATTTACTGCCATTCGTTTTGGTGTTGATGATATCCCAAATACAACCCAGTTAATCGATAATAATGGAAATATAAATTACGACAATGTTTCTTCTTTCTCAGCGGGGGATTATGCTTTTATTTTTTCTTACGCGCGGAAATTACCCGTAGAGGGAATGTCATTGGGTGGATCTGCAAAAGTTATTTATCGCAAGGTTGGTGATTTTGCTAGATCATGGGGTTTTGGGTTGGATGCAGGTTGGCAGTATCAGGTTAATCCACGATTGAAATTTGGTGCGATACTGCGAGATGCTACTTCTACCTTTAATGCATGGACCTTTACCTTGGATGAGGAAACCAAAAATGTATTTTTAAGTACAGGAAATGAAATCCCTCAAAATGGGTTGGAACTCACTTTACCTAAATTGATTTTGGGTACAGCAGGGAATTTACCCATTGGAAAGGCTGGTTTTACAATCGGTGGGGAAATTGATTTTGATATTACCACCGATGGGCGCAGGAATACAGTTATCAGTGCAAAACCTTTTTCCATTGATCCCCATGCAGGAATTCAAGTTGGATTTAAAGATTTTGTTAAAATCCGTGCTGGAGTATCCAATATGCAATATACTACTGAATTGGATGAAACGAGAAAATTTAATCTACAACCTAATATAGGATTAGGAGTGGCAATTAAAGGTTTTCATTTGGATTACGCATTTACTGATATTGGTGATGCATCTGTTGCTTTATATTCACATATTATTTCCCTTAGATTAAAATTAGACAAACCTAAGAATGCGATGAAATGAGAAAATTAATATTCATTTTGTTTATATTTTTATGTGGGGGCATGTTTGCTCAAACATATGGTAATGAATGGATTAAATATGATCAGAAATACTATTCTTTTCCTGTTGTTCAATCAGGGATCTACAAAATAGATTACTCAATTTTGTTGGCTGCTGGAGTGCCAATGAGTAGTTTTCAATCTGCAAATGTTCAGTTGTTCGGAAAAGAAAGGGAAGTCCCTATATTGATAGAGGATGGTGGAGATAATAACCTGAATCCGGGAGATTACATTTTATTTTATGCCGCTCGAAATGATGGATGGCTTGATTCTACTTTATACGATGATCCTTCTTGGTTGGGAAATCCGAAGTATAGTTTGTATAACGATACTATTCAGTATTTTTTTACATGGAATGCTCAAACGAACAATAAGCGAATACAAGTAGAATCAGATATTAATACTTCCGGCTATACCCCTGCCGATTTTGTGCTTTTTGAAAAATCTGCTTGGTTCAATGAGAAATACAATGAAGGCGAAAAATCCTCGGATGCATCAAGTTCTTTTTTTGTTCATGGTGAAGGATGGGGGAAAACAGCATTAAATGGCGTCAATCCAGTTCCTCAACTTTTTGATTTTTCAACCATTCAATTGGATAATTTATACCAAGGAGTAGGAGCGATTCCTATACAATATAAAGCGGTTCTCGTTGGTTCATCCAATGCGTTTTTTGGAACAGGTCCAGGAAATCACCATACGAGACAAACCATTGGGTCAAGTAATTATGTTTTGATTGATACGATATTTAGTGGTTACAAGAGTATTTATGTAAATAAAACCTTTCCAGGTTCAATTTTGCCAACATCAGGAAATTCTAATTATAAGGTTGCTTTGATAAATGATTTGGGAGTTGCTACAGATTTCCAATCTATTAATTATTGGGCTTTCAATTATCCGAGGACTCCCAATTTTTCTAATGCTACTAGTGCGAATTTTAAGATACGTAACTCACTCCTTGAATCCAAAGTTCGATTGAATCTATCCAACTTAGGCATCACCACTCCACTTGCGTTTTCAATTGGCTCGGTAACTAGAAAAATCCCTTTAATTCAATCTGGTGGTCAATGGCAATGTCTCATACCAAATGATTTGTATTATAATGAACAATCAGTTGTAATTCAGGATGTTAGTTCTGTAGTATCGGTTTCATCATTAAAACCAGTAAATAATACGGGTATATTCACAAATTTTGCAGCGCTGCCAAATATCGAAAAGGCTTTATTGTTTATATACCCAAGTAAATTAAAAAACAAGACATTTGAATATGCTTCCTATCGAAGTTCTACTGCTGGAGGGTCTTACAATGTTTTATTAGCGGGAATAGAGGAATTGTATCAACAATTTGGCGGTGGAATACCAAAACACATTAATGGAATTCGACGATTTGCTCATTTGATTTATGCCAATTCTGTTCAAAAACCTGAGGGTTTGTTTTTAATTGGTAAAGGAATCCGGGAAGCAAATATTACTTCTGTAACGAGTATTGGGCCTGGTTCTAGAACGAATTCCTCGGCTTACATGAATAATTTGATTCCATCTTTTGGACAACCCTCATGCGATCAATGTATAACCTCTAATTTTGGTGGATTTGATAAATATGCTCCGTTGATCCCAACAGGAAGAATCTCAGTACAAACGGAAGATGAACTAACTACCTATTTAAGCAAAGTTGTTGAATATGAATTGCAACAAAGTCAGCAGTCTGTTTATTCCACTGAAACTAAAGATTGGCAAAAGCAAATCCTTCATTTTTCTGGAGGAACAACATCAGGTGAGCAACTTCAATTTCAAAATTATTTGAATGGAATGGCAACAATAGCCTCAGGAAATTATTTCGCTGGAAAAACGACCATGATAGCTAAGGATAATAATAATCCAATTTCTCCTGCTGAACTAGATGCTGTAAAAGATCGAATTTCGGATGGAGTTAGTTTAATGAATTTCTTTGGGCACTTTACTACCTCTGGTTCCGGATTTGATGTCAATCTGGATGAGCCACAGTATTGGGATAATCAAGGAAAATATCCGGTGTTGATTGCGAATTCTTGTTATAATGGAAATATTTTTCACAATGCTTCTTCCAATTCTCAAACCTTTGTTTTAACTCCCAATGCAGGTGTAATTGCTTATATTGGGACTATCAATTATGGTTTCACAAATTCGCTGAATTTGTATTCATCAAATTTTTATAAGCAATTTAGCTTGTATAATTATGGAGGTACAATTGCAGAGCATATCAAAAACACGATTGATTCTACATTGACATCAACGTCGGCCTTGGTAACTGAAGCTACATTTTGTCAAATGACCTTGAATGGTGATCCAATGCTCAAATTAAACTATCATAATAAACCTGAAATCGAATTGACTGATTCTCGGGTAAGTTTTGGTCCATCACTTGTTACTTATGCCACGGATTCAATCGATGTGAATATTACTTTGCGAAATTTGGGTAAATCGATTACAGATACCTTTACAATTGAAATTATTCGTGATTTCCCAAATTCCATGATGGATTCTGTTTATCCTATTCCTGTTCATGGAATGGATTATGAAAAAACCATACAAGTCAAGATTCCTTTTCAACCTTCTATTGGAATTGGATTAAATAAGTTTACAATCCGTGTTGATATTCCGAACGTTATTGCGGAGCAATATGATGAATTATATAATAATCAATTGATTAAGAACTTTTTTATCAATGTGGATGGTATAGAACCTATACTTCCTATTGATTTTGGTGTGGTTCCAACAGACAGCATTACGTTGTATGCATCTACCATTGATCCCGTTGCTGAATTTAATACATATCGTTTTGAAATAGATACAGTAGCTGAATTTAATAG
>CAZTFG010000147.1:0-5233 GCA_964612725.1 uncultured Lishizhenia sp.
AAAGAATTGGATCAATTTGAGGTGAAGGTTGGAAAGTTTGACAAATCAATTGAGGAACAAACCGTTACAATGGTGGTGATTAAGCCTCAAATGATTGAAAATAAAAATACAAGGAGTATCGAAACGGCATTGGATCAAACGCCTGGACTGAATATTTTGGATGGTGAACCTCAAATTCGAGGAGGAAGTGGTTTTACTTTTGGAGTGGGCTCTAAAGTAGCAATCATTGTGGATGATATGCCAATGTTATCAGGTGATGCAGGACGACCAGAATGGGGTTTTATTCCAGTGGAAAACATTAGTCAAGTAGAGGTGGTTAAAGGTGCTGCATCCGTTCTTTCGGGTAGTTCCGCGTTGTCAGGTTCCGTTCATATTCGAACAGCTTTTCCTCAACAAAAACCTATTTTTAAAGTCAATGTGTATTCCGGAGCGTATTCTGCACCTTCTTCTTCTTCGGACGCAAAATGGAATGAAAATTATCCAGGAATTCACGGAATGAATTTTCTTTATGCAAAGAAATTTTCAAATTTAGATGTAGTTTTAGGAGGTAATTTCAATTATGATCATGGGTATATTGGTCCACCTCAAACCGATTCCATCGTTGCCACCGTTTTTCCAGATACGATAACGAATTTCACTGAAAAACAACTCATTTCAAAACGGGCACGAATTAATTTTAACTTGAGATATCGATCCCAAAAATACAAGGGTCTAAATTATGGAATGAATGGTAATTTCATGCTAGCACATTCTACTATGCCCTTGGCTTGGTTAAATGATTCAACCGGTTTATATCGAGCGTATCCTGGGGCAATATTCCTTCAAGATCAAGTGATTTTTAATCTTGATCCGTATATCCATTTTAATACGGCAACAGATGGTAAACATTCATTACGTGCTCGAATCTTGCATGCAGATAACAATATGAGTGCCAATCAATCGAACAATGCTACCACTGTTTATGGAGATTACATGTTTCAAAAAAGCTATCCTGAATTGCGAAACATTGATTTTATTGGTGGGATAACAAGTTCATTTACCAATTCATTTTCAAATATTTATGTAGGATCTGGTTCGCCGAACAACCAACTGTTGAATGTTAGTGCCTATACGCAAGTTGAAAGTAAAGTGAATAAAACATTTAATCTTTCTGCAGGGGCTCGCTTGGAGTATTTTCAATTAAATGATACGATCACAGCAATTAAACCGATTTTCAGGGCAGGATCTACGATTAAATTATATCAAGAAACCTATTTGCGAGGATCTTATGGACAAGGTTACCGTTTTCCAACCATCACAGAACGATTTATTAAAACGGGGGTTGGTAATTTTGGTGTTTTCCCCAATCCGAACCTGAAACCTGAAAGCAGCTGGAATGCTGAAATTGGAATCAAACAAGGGTTGAAACTAGGAAAGATTTACGGTTATATTGATCTTGCTGCATTTTGGCAAGAATACCAAAATACGATTGAATACATGTTCGGTATATGGAAAAGCCTTTCGGGTGATCCTCAAACATTGGGTTCTAGTGCTGGTTTCATGTTTCTTAATACAGGTCAATCAAGAGTAACTGGTATCGATGCTTCTTTTATGGGAATGGCAAAATTGAGTAAGAAAACCAATTTAACCTTCATGACAGGATATAATTACATTGTTCCTAAAACGTTATCGCCTGATTATGTGTACGCTACAGATTCTTTGAACCGCGAATTCACCTATAATAAAACTTCATTGGATGGTTCGAAGGGAATTTTAAAATACCGGTTTTTACATAATGTTAAGTTGGATGCTGAATTGACTTATAATAAAAAGTTGAGCATTGGAATGAGTGCCAAGTATTTTAGCAAGATTGTGAATATGGATGGTATAATTAAGGATTTTGAGGAACTAACTTCCGATACTACATCGGATATCGGGAATTGGATTCAAGACTTGAAGTACATGAATTATTTTTATGCCCACAGGCATGGTAATTGGATTTTTGATGCGCGCATTTCTTACTCGTTTAATGAAACGCATAAAATAGCATTGATTGGAAGTAATATTTTAAATCGCAGTTATTCTTTACGCCCACTGAAAATAGAGGCTCCGCGTACTATTATGATTCAATATACTTATAAGTTTGATAAAAATTAATTTACCATAAGGGAATTGATAATTCGACTTACTTTTTTTCTATCGACCTTTAAAACGGTTTCTGAAAAAAGCGATTCCTCATCTAATAAGGTTTTTGTGGTTCCGGAAAAGTGAATGGCGTCAGGATGAATCTCTGTTGATATTTTAGTTACATTATTAGCGTTTATTCCACCTCCAGCCATAATTTCTATTCGACCTTTGGAAAAATTCATCATTTCTTTTAAAACCTGAAAACCTGAATCAACATTAGTTGAAACTCCTGAGGTTAAAATGCGTTTTATTCCCATGTTTATCAATAATTCCATGGATCTTTTCCATTCAACTGTGTCATCAAAAGCACGATGAAAGGTAATGTCTATGCCTTGAGCCGCTTCACAAACTTGCTCTAATTGAACCCGGTTGATATCATTGGTCTCCGTCAATAATCCGATAACGATACCTTGAACACCAATTCGTTTGCAATACCCAATATCCAGTAACATTACCGTAAGTTCTTCCTCCGTATAACAAAACCCTCCTGCTCTAGGTCTTATCAATACATGAGTATCTATTTCTTGGGCCAATGCATAATCAATCATACCTATAGAAGGGGTTAGCCCGCCTTGTTCCAAGTTTTGGCACAGTTCAATTCGATCAATTCTTAATTCTCTCGCTAGTTGAATTGATTCAAATGATGCAGCGCATAATTCTATTTTCATGGATGAAATTTGTGCCAAAAGTACTAATTTAAATAGATAGACAGTTTAATTTAACTACTTTTGCAGCATGATAACGTTGGAGAATTTAGGGGTGCATCTTCCTCAGGGATATTTGTTTAAAGGAGTTAATTTACAAATTAATCGAGGTGAGCGTGTTGGTTTGGTCGGAAAAAATGGAGCAGGTAAATCTACTTTGTTGAAAATTCTATCAGGAAAACAACAATCTTCTGAAGGTAAAATCCATTTATCAAAAGGAACAAATATCGGATTCTTAACACAAGATATCGTAATTGATTCAACCAACAGTGTTTTTGAGTTCCTGAATCAATCCAACGAGAAAATTAACGAAATAAGAACCCGATTGGATGAAATTAATCATTTGCTGGTGGTTCGAACAGATTATGAATCTGATAGTTATATGTCTTTATTGGATGAGCTTTCTGAGCTTAACCATGCTTATAGTTTGTTTGATGGTCACACGTGGGAAGAGCGCATTGTGACAACGTTGAAAGGATTGGGTTTCCAGGAAGAGGAGTTAGAAAGATCTTTGAATTCTTTTTCAGGTGGATGGAAAATGCGCGCAGAGTTGGCCCGAATTCTTGTTAATCAACCGGATGTTTTGTTATTGGATGAGCCCACCAACCATTTAGATATTATATCTATCAGTTGGTTAGAATCCTATCTTCAAAAATATGAAGGAATCGTTATTTTAATTTCGCATGATCGATTGTTCCTCGATAATGTAACGAAAAGAACCTTGGAAATATCCCTAGGTAAAATCCTTGATTTCCCCTATAATTATAGTAAATATAAATCGTTGCGTGAGGAAGATTTGGATCGCTTAGAGCAAGCCAAAAAACAACAAGATAAAGATATCAAGCAAACAGAAATGTTAATTGATAAATTTCGCGCCAAAAGTAGTAAAGCTGCATTTGCCCAATCGTTGATGAAGAAATTGGAGAAAACGGAACGAATTGAAATTGAAAAAGATCCTACCTCACGGATGCGTTTAACATTTCCTTTAAGTGTTCAACCAGGTAAATGGGTACTGGAATTAGATCAAATGGGCAAAACGTATGGTGAGAAATTAATTTTCAAGGATATAAATATCACCGTAGGTAGAGGAGAGAAAATTGCATTTTTGGGAGCCAATGGGGTAGGTAAGTCCACTTTATTGAAGCGTATAATGAATGAGGTGGATGGAGATGGAATTGTGAAATATGGTCATAACGTGAACATTGCTTATTTTGCTCAAAATCAAGCAGAAGAATTGGATACCGAACTTTCTGTTTATGATACAGTTGATGCCATTGCAGTGGGTGAAATTAGAAAGGATTTACGGACTATTTTGGGTACCTTTCTATTCACCGGTGAGGACGTGAATAAAAAAGTCAAAGTGCTTTCAGGTGGTGAACGAACTAGGTTAGCTTTGTGTCAATTGCTTCTTAGTCCTTCAAATTTTTTAATTCTCGATGAGCCGACCAATCACTTGGATATTGCAAGTAAAGAAGTATTGAAACAAGCATTAATCAATTATGAAGGAACATTTATTATTGTTTCGCATGATAGAGAGTTTTTAGACGGATTAACCAATCGTATTTGGGAAATCTACAACAAAACGTTAAAGATTCATCATTACAGTGTTCAGGAGTTTTTGAAAAAGAAAGCAGATGAACAGCGTGAAAGTAATCATAGCGGTAAAGCTGCTAAAGTGGTGGAGGAAATCAAAGAACCTGTAAAAGAGGTGGTGAAATCTTCTTCAACTCTTTCGAATGATAAAGAAATCAAGCGCATCGAAAAAGAAATTTCTGAATTGGAATCTAAAATTGAGGAAATGAATCTTGTTTTGGCTGAGTTAGATTATACCGATGAGTCAAAATCTCAAGCAGTACTTTCAGACTATGAAGATTTAAAAAGCCAATTGGACAATAAAATGAAGGCTTGGGAAAGTTTAATCGATTAAGATAATTCTTCAACTAACCACAAAAAACAGATTGGTCTAAAAGCAACCAGGTTGAATCAACATCGGTTTGGATAATGTTCTTCCCATTTTTTCATCGGGAAAAATAAATTAATTCTAATTGTAAATCCGTGTGATGGGAGTATACGCTCTCCGTTGTTTAACTTTATTCCATATGAATAAAAAAATTCTCCTACAATAAATGAAAAACCGAGGGAGGGTTTTATGTAATGAACTTGTCGATGAAAATCGTAAATGTAATCACCTCGAATACCCGCAGAAAATGGCGGAAAGTAAAAAAAGTTATACCCATAATAAGCCCTGATGTTACCGTATTTAAGTGAAGATTTTGTGTTTACACCATAGCCAACACCCCAAGAATTTGTTTTAAATATACACCCAGCTCCACCACAAAAATTTCGTTTATAACTGCGCCCAA
>CAZTFG010000148.1:0-5209 GCA_964612725.1 uncultured Lishizhenia sp.
TCATGCGCAAAATCAAATTTCAGCCGGAATTGATGTTTCTTTTTGGCAGGAGGCATTAGCGTGGTATTTGGACAATCCAATAATGATGAATACGGTACAAATGAATAAACATTGTAATACTTATCTAAATAATGCAAACGGCTACATTTATAACCCAAACAACCCAAACTTAGCAAATTTTAACGGAGGCAGCTTAAATAGCCCAGGGGGATATTCAAATGGAAATTTTGCCCAGTTAAATTTAGAAGAAGAATTACAAAAAAGTTATTCAGACCAAATGTATAAAATCACCATTCCCACGCTCATCTTATGGGGTCTCCATGACGGTATTTTACCTGTTGAATTAGCTCAAGATGCTTACGATAATTTAGGGACGAATTCACTCGATAAAAGTGTTTTTATTTTTCAAAATTCAGCACATTCGCCAAATAGAGAAGAACCTGATCTGTTCAATCAAAAAGTTAAGATTTTTATAGATACCTATAAATAAAAATGTTCTTTCAATGTTTAAATCCATACTCCAGTTAAAAAGTAATTGTAATAAAACCAACTATCGGTTGTATTGGAAAATTCTCTTCCTTCTTTTTCTTAGTATAAACTCAAAAGGCTTCTGTCAAAAAGAAACATTAATTGACCAACAATTTTTGTCTAACTGGACAGTGGTTCGATTCGTATCATTCTATACATCCGATGAAAATAGTCGGTATGCTTTACAATTCATAAATCAATTAAAAAAAGATACAATTGTAGAGTTCATTGACAGCGTACAACATGCTCATTGTTCACCTCCCAATTCTATTTTCTTCATCAATGACAGCATTGGTTTTTTCACTGAATCAGGAGGCTGTTATGCTTCATACGATTGGTTATTTAGAACGAATGATCGAGGTAAAACATGGAAACACATTGAATCCGGAAGCAGAACATCAGGAAATGCCGAAATGAATAGACTAACGAATCAATCCTTTTATATGTTTAACGAAAAGAAAGGGGTTATTATTTGGGAATTGGAAAAAGGACAATTAGTTTATTCTACAACGAATGACGGTGGAATTACTTGGGTACAACAATCATTTGAATCCGATAAGATTAAAGAACAACAAATTCAGCACATCCGGTTTTCTGCTAGTGGCGAAATTACTTTGGTATTATCCAATTTATTCGTGTTTGAAACGGACCGGGAAGAATCCCTTCTTTTTAAATCAACCAATTTTGGCAAGTCGTTCAAAATATTGGATTAGATCTAAGCTATATCTCAACTTATTAAATCACATGGACTTTAATCTTAAATAAAAAAACTAAGCTTAACTTTAACTTATCATTTCTAATCAGTCAAAAGAATTAAGCATGCGTTTTATCCCAATTTTATTTTTGTTCATTTCATTGATCCAAAATACCTACTCTCAATCAATGGCTGATACCACTATTATTAAAACACACATGTATCGCATAACGAAACGAGATACATTTCGCCATTTCGCCAATCCGAAAGAACTAGATTCTGTTGCCGCTTATCTGTTTGGTAAATTATCCGCTTATGCCGACACCGTTTATTATCAACCCTTTCAAGTAAATGGCACTACCTACCGCAATGTAATCGCAAGTTTTGGTACAGAAAATAAAAATCGAATTATTGTTGGAGCTCACTATGATGTTTGTGGTAATCAAGAAGGCGCTGATGACAATGCAAGTGGCACGGTTGGACTCTTAGAATTAGGAAGATTATTTCATGGAAAAAAATTAAAAAACAGGATTGATTTAGTAGCATTTACACTTGAAGAACCGCCCTTTTTTCGCACTGAGGATATGGGAAGTGCCGTTCATGCAAAATCAGTTTCCAAAAATAAAGAGCAAATTATCGGCATGATCAGCTTAGAAATGATTGCTTACTTCAAGGATGCAAAAGGTTCCCAAGATTATCCAATTCAACTATTGAAATGGTTTTATGGCGGCAAGGGAAATTATATCACCTTGGTACGTAAAAGTGAGGCTGGAAAATTCGTCCGACGTTTTATTCGTCAATTTAAGAAAACCAAGCAATTGAGAGCTAAAAAATTTTCTGCACCTAAATCTTTACCCGGAATAGATTTCTCTGATCACCTCAATTATTGGGATGTTGGAATTGACGCATTAATGATCACTGATACAGCATTTTATCGAAATAAAAATTACCACAAGAAAACAGATACCATGGAAACGTTAGATTTTGGGAGAATGGCCAAGGTAATTGATGCCACCTTTCAGGTGTTGCTCGCTTATTAACCTTCAAAGATTCGTATTTTTGTACTATGGAAACTTCAATTTTTAACGTAGAGGAAATAAGAAATCAATTCCCAATCCTAGAAAGGAAAATTAACGGAAAAAAATTAGTCTACTTTGATAATGGTGCAACGGCTCAAAAGCCACAACGTGTTATCGATTGTATCAATACCTATTATTCTTTTGAAAATTCCAATATACACAGAGGAGTTCACACCTTAAGCCAGGAGGCTACCACAGCCTATGAGGAAGCTCGAAATACAATTCAATCCTATATTCACGCAGCTGAATCCTGCGAAGTGCTTTTTACCAAAGGAACTACAGATTCAATCAATTTAGTTGCGTTTTCTATGGGAGAAATCCTGCAAAAAGGAGATGAAATACTCATTTCGTACATGGAACATCACTCTAATATTGTTCCGTGGCAAATGCTTTGTGAACGCAAAGGACTTACACTCAAGGTAATTCCTATTCATGAAAACGGCGAATTGAACCTAGAGGAATTTGATCATTTACTTACGGAAAAAACGAAGTTACTGTCAATCACCCATGTCTCCAATACACTTGGAACAATCAATCCGATTGAAGAGCTCATTAAAAAGGCACACGTAGTTGGAGCTAAAGTGTTAATCGATGGTGCTCAGAGCATTCAACATTTCCCAATTAATGTTCAAACGCTCAATTGCGACTTTTTTGCATTCTCAGGCCATAAAGTATTTGGTCCAACCGGCGTTGGAATTTTGTACGGTAAAAAAGAAATATTAGAAAGCCTTCCCCCCTATCAAGGAGGAGGTGATATGATTTCGAAAGTGAGTTTTGAAAAAACAACGTATAATGAATTACCACATAAATTTGAGGCAGGCACCCCTCATATCGCAGGTGGAATTGCATTAGGAGCGGCATTCAATTTTTTGAAAAATCTTCCCATGGAAGAGGTAATTGCCTATGAGCATGCCTTGTTAACATACACTCAAGAAGCTTTGGACACCTTTAAAAACGTAAAAATCATTGGCAATGCCCATCAAAAAGCAAGTGTTGTTTCATTTGTAGTTGATGGAATACACCCCTTCGATCTCGGAACATTATTAGACAAACAAGGAGTAGCGGTGCGCACCGGACATCATTGTACGCAGCCATTAATGGATTTTTATCATATTCCTGGAACCGTGCGTACCTCCTTTGCTCTATACAATACAACGGAAGAAATTGATTATTTCATCAAAGCTCTGGATCGGGCAATCAATATGTTATCATAATGCAAGACCTCATCGTATTTTATGATGGAAACTGCGGATTTTGCAACAAAATGATTCAATTTATTCTTCGAAATGAACGTGAAAAAACACTGATTTTCTGCTCCCTTCAAAGTGAATTTGCTATTACGTATTTAAGAAAAAAAGGGATTGATGCCAAGCGATTGAATACATTATATGTAGCAAAAGACCAAAGGATTTTCAAGAAATCTACTGCTGTTTTACACCTTCTACCCTATTTAAAAAGAAAATGGAGCATTCTTACTATTCTGTGGCTTGTCCCTCGCTTTATCCGCGATGTTGGATATGATATCATTGCTTATTTTCGAACACGTATTTCTCCAGCAACATGTAGGATTGAGAAAGGAAACTCCACTCGATTTATTGCTTAATCTAAGGTCATTTCTTCTATGATTTCTGAAAACAAGGGAAATTCTTTGTGTAAATTTTCCTTAGTTGCCATTTCAAAATCCTGAAAATCAAACCCCGGTGATACGGTGCAACTCACTAGTCCATACCCTGAACCCTGCAACAATCGAGAAGCAAACCAAACATGAGCTGGAATAACTGCTTGTGCAACTTGACCTAAATGAAAATCATTACCTAAGATAATACGTTGTAAAATTGAATGCTCAAAATAAAGAATTTCAATCGGCTCGCCATGATGAAAAAACCACAGTTCATCTGATTTTATACGATGAAAATGAGATTTATTTTGACCTTCCAACAGAAAGTAAATAGCGGTGCTTTGTGACCGAATATTTCCTTCAAGATTGGTTGTGGTTTCAACGCTTCGATATGTTTCACGGAAATAACCCCCCTCAGGATGAGCAGTTAAGTTTAATTGGTTGATTAATTGGACAGCCTCCATGCTTAATCTAGAATCATACGCAACAAAGACAAATCTTCCACTTTTTTCGCTCGACCATTTTTTTGATAGGTTGTTATTAGGTTCGTTAACATTCTGCGAATGATTGTGGTATTCGAACATGGTTCAAAATACTCGCGCTTGTGCGGTACATTTAACCCATCTAAAAACGCTTTAATTTCGGAAGTATCAAATAAGGAACCCTTTGCGAAAGTATTAATATAGAATAGCACACCATATTCATTTTGTTGTTCGTTTAACAAATGAATTCCATTTACATCCATGTAAGCTAGTACAAAATGGTTGGGTAAATTAACTCCATAAACGGGTAAATCCAATGATTGAGCAATTACGCTATAAAGCAAACTCAAGCTGAGTGGATTGCCTTTTCGTGTTACTAAAACTTGATTGATATACGAATTGGGGGGAGCCAGGAAATCATCCGAATCTCCTTCGAATTGATGATGGGCAAAAAATATTTTATTGAAAATTTTAATTTTTTCAAAAGCCGTTTGATTATCATTCAACTCAAGCCAGATATCTCGTCTAATGTTTTGAACTAGGTCAAGCACTTCAGATTCATCTAAATCAGGAAATTCATATTTAGCAATGATGCAAGCTCCTTTCAATAAATCTTTATCCGTAGAATTCAACCATAAATTGAGTTCTTTTTTTACTTCTTCAAACAAAATATCCCGAATAATATCGTCGATTCTGCTATGATGATTGTTACCGAAAAGATCCGTTTCCCATGTATTTTCTAAATACGGTAAAGCCGATGCACCACATCTGATTAACTCTCCACGAACGTGCTGGTAGATATGATCAT
>CAZTFG010000149.1:0-5175 GCA_964612725.1 uncultured Lishizhenia sp.
CTTACCGCAAAAAAATACTTCAACCAAAATAAAAAAGTAACTATTTTAAGTCCCTTTTTAAGTGCTTTTGGTAGATTTATCGGGATGTATTTTTTAAAAAAAGGATTTCTAGACGGTTACAGTGGTTTTATGATTGCTAAAATCAGCGCTCAATCAAACTTCATTAAATACAAGGAGTTGAAACGTTTGTATAATGAGAAAAATTGATGTTTGTTTACTCATTTAATATGCTATTCCTTTGAAAGAAATTACACCTTCACGAATTATTATTTCACGCACAGATAGCATTGGTGATGTAGTACTAACATTTCCAATTTGTCACTGGCTAAGAGAGGAATTTCCGCATTCAGAATTAATTTATTTAGGTAGAGACTACACCCGCAGTATCATTGAATCATTTACTATGATTGATCAATTCATAAGCTGGGACGATCTGAAAAACATGCCTAAATTGGAACAAATTGAGCAAATTAAACGAATTGATGCCGATACGATTATTCATATATTTCCAAATAAAGACATTGCCCATATTGCCAAAAAAGTTGGTATTCAAAATAGAATTGGTACCTCGCATCGTTCATTCCATTTATTATCTTGTAATGTTAGGATTAATTTTTCGCGAAAAAATGCTGAATTACACGAATCACAATTAAATTTCAATTTATTAAAACCTTTTGGTTTATCTGACATTCCCACGCTGGAAACCATCAATAAACAATTAGCTCAATGGAAGATTCAACGCGAACCATTACCCTCTCTTGTAACTGAGTTTATTTCAAATTCCTCGAATACAGTAATTCTTCATCCAAAATCTCAAGGAAGTGCAAAAGAATGGCCAATTGAAAAATATATTTCCTTAGCCCAAAACTTAACTGAAAAAAATTGGAAGGTAATATTCACCGGTACAGAAAATGAAGGAATACTATTTCGAGATTTTCTACCAAATAACGAAAACATACTAGACACAACTGGAAAATTAACTTTAAAACAGTTAATGCATTTGATTTCCATTAGCCAAGCATTAGTGGCGTGTTCCACGGGACCCTTGCACATTTCAGGAATTTCAGGAATTAATACTATAGGAGTTTTTTCACCCAGAAAACCCATTCATCCCGGAAGGTGGAAACCAATAGGAGTAAAAGTAAACGCTATTGTTTTTGATGAATCGTGTTCAATTTGCAAGAAAAGTAAACACTGTTCATGCATAACACAAATTACAGTGGATAAAATCGAACAATTAATCATAAACTAAAAAAGGCTCCAATAGGAGCCTTTTCAATATATTTAAAAGAAATTAGTTCTTATTCAGCAACAACTTCAAATGTAAAACTTTGTTTTACTCCTTTGAATAAGTTTGCTTCAGCACTATACGTTCCAACTTCTTTGATTGGCTCATTTTTAATGCTAATAGAACGACGATCTATTTCAAATCCAGCCTTTTTCAATGCTTCAGATAATTGAACTGTATTAACAGATCCAAAAATCTTACCATTTTCTCCAGCTTTTGTATAGATAGAAACTTTCAAGTCAGCCAATTTAGATGCAATTTCTTGCGCCTCAGCAGCCATTTTGGTTTCTTTATGTGCTTTTTGACGCATAATTTCTTCATGCGCTTTTTTCGCAGAAGCCGTAGCTAAAATAGCATATCCTTGAGGAATTAAGAAATTTCTTCCATATCCTGGCTTAACCGACACGATTTCATTCGCGTAACCAAGCTTGTCTACATTTTTCTTTAAGATTACTTCCATGACTTCTAGTATTATTTTAATAAATCAGCTACATAAGGCATAAGAGCCAAATGACGTGCACGTTTAATTGCTTGACTCACTCTCTTCTGATATTTAGCAGAAGTACCTGTTAAACGTCTTGGTAAAATTTTACCTTGCTCGTTTACTAGTTTTAATAAGTAATCAGCATCTTTGTAATCAATAAATTTAATTCCACTCTTTTTGAAGCGGCAATATTTTTCCCTTTTAATATCAATGTTAATCGGGGTTAGGTATCTAATATCGTTTGACATATCTACAATTTTAAGAAATTAACAATAAAATTAAGCTTCAGCTTTTTTGTAACCCAAACGTACTTTACGTTTTTCGGCATAAGCAGCATGATGTTCATCCATGCGAACGGTCAAGAAACGCAATACACGCTCATCTCGTTTCATCATTAGTTCAAAATCTGCTACCAATGTTCCAGGTGCGCTGAATTCAATTAGGAAATAAAATCCTGTTGATTTCTTTTGGATTGGATAGGCTAATTTGCGGAGGCCCCAATTCTCTGTGTGCTGGACTTTTCCGCCGAGAGACTTAATCTCGTTCTCTACTTTTTGCACTGCTTCCTTCGCCTGATCATCAGACAAAACGGGAGTTAAAATGAAAACAGTTTCGTATAAATTCATAATAAAAATAATTTAAGGGTGCAAAGGTACGGCTTTTATTCTAAAAACCAAGAAATACCAATAGTTTTGTTATGCTTAATAAGCTATTTATTGGTGCCCTATCGAATCAACGTTATATGTCCATGAAAAATCTCAGATTCTCCCCCAAAATAATTAGCAGTTAATTTGTAAAAATAGACTCCTGCAACTGCTTCTATTCCTCTATTCGTCTTGCCATCCCAACCTCCTAATAATTCACTGAATTGATAAATTTCATTCCCCCAACGGTTTAAAATGATACAATCAATACTTTCTACGCATGTTGTAGTGATATTCCATATATCGTTGGTAGCATCCTCATTGGCGGTTAATACATTCGGAATATAAATGGTTGAAATTCCAGCAGCCATAACTAAATTTTCTTGCTGCAAAAATGTACACCCATTCGCATCCTCAACACTTATAGAATATTGACCCAAAGACAAGCCAGCTAATGTATCGCTTTGCAAAATTGGATTTCCATTTATTTCATAGATATAGGGCGCAATACCTCCAATGGTACCGTTTATTACTAAGCTTCCATTAGCCAATCCGCAAGTTGGATTATTTTGACTGGTTTGAATGAAGGAAGGCCCAGCAAATACAGGTACAGAAAATACTTCTTGATAGGAGCAATTATTCACATCCAAGACATTGATAGTGTAAGTTCCTTGTGCCAAGCTGTCAAAAATTAAGTTTGGAGAAAATAACCCATTATTCATGGCATAGGTGTATGGAGCTTCACCACCTGAAGTAACTGCTATTGCAATTTCTCCTGTATTTTCATCACATTGAGTAGCCGTAATATTAGCAATAATATCCGTTGGTGCATTTGTTGTTGATACAGTGATCAATGTATCATTCGTGCAAATGCCATCCGTGAATGAAACTAAATAGGAACCAGCAGCAAGATTACTAGCACTGTCTGAAGTTGCAAGGATGGAGGAAGGCCAGGTAAACGTATAATTTCCTGTAGGGAAGACTTCAATAGCAATTGCCCCATTAGCGAGTTGACAAGTAGAATTATATACGGTGGACATAGATGTAAGACCAACACTTGGATTAAGAATAATCGTTGTGTCATAAATACAGATGTTATCCGTAATTGATATTTGATAGGATCCCGGTGCTAAACTCGTTGCGCTGTCTATTACAGAAACGTTTGGAACCCATGTATAGGAATAATTTCCAACTGGCGAATTATTAATAATTATGGAGCCATTATTTTCTCCGCAAGTCGGTTGAATCGTCTGGGCTGAAACTGAAAATGGAACCGGATTTTGAAGTACAATTGTTGTATCTAATGAACAAAATCCTTGGGAAATGGAAATAGTATAAGTGCCTTGTGATAAATTAGTTGCGGAATTAGAAGTAGAAACATTCGGTGACCAAGTGTAAGTATAACTAGGATCAAAAGGAGTTATAGTTATAGAACCATTGGATTGTTGACATCCCGGATTTTGAATGCTGGTGGTAAGATTAAACGGATTGGTAACAACATTTACGGTATATGTTTCTTGGCAATTATTGGCATCCGTTACCACCACCTCATAGACTCCTTCACATAAATTTGTGGCGGTTTGTGATGTTTGCAATAACGGGTCATTCCATTGATAAACGAATGGTGCTTGTCCACTTGTTACATTAACTGTACCTGTTCCATTACATTGAGCCACACCACTAAAAACAGCACAATTTGCAGGGTCATTGCATGATCCATATGAGGTAGTTTCTGCGGCTAAAGTAGTTGACCAATTTCCTCCATCTGGTAATCGTTGATAAGTCATTCCCTGTGCGGATGCTCCTAAGGTGGCGGTTAGACCCAATGCTGCAATTTGATTAAATGAAGGAAGAGTGGTAGTTCCGACTGGTAAATTATTTGTCGTCGGAATACATGGGCTTTGATTTAAATCACCAGCCGTAACATTCGACCAGCGGATTGCATCTTGAGGTACACCTTGAGAATCATAAAAAGCAAACCAGGAACCTGAATTTTGAAACCAAATTCTACTTGTGTTGATTCCTCCTTGAATACAAGCTTGATTGGATCCATTATTTACCACCACATCAATCGTTCCACTGGGAGGCGCTGGTGCGTTTTGACCTCTAACCATTACAAAACCTAATGGTGGCACAATGGTTCCTGGAGGCAGAACAAAAGCCATTCCACTAGAGGTGGCGGGGGTGGTCGAAAAGGTAGAATTATAACTGCCTAAAATGTATCCAGAAATATCTACAGAATCACACCAATTGGGATTAAATAATTCAATCCACTCACCCATTCCTGCACCCGTTGGAGAGGGGCCAAAAATTGATCCATCGCCATTTATCGGATATATACTTATTTCATTAATCAAAATTGAAGGACCAGAATAATTGCAAGGTTGGCAAACGGAATTAGGTTGAACAGCAACTGTTGCATTTAGATTACAACCAGTGGGGGGCGTTGGAGGAGTAATACAACAATTTCCTCTCTCCGAGATGCTCACCGTTTCATTTAACCAACATGGATATTGGGTTTTATGAAATAATAATTGACCTCCAGTTGCTTGCTGAAAATAGTATACAATTTCATCAGGTGTATTAACTCCACCAGCATTTGCAATAGTATCACATTGACCGGATGACCCAATCATTCCACCTCCCCAGGGACCAGAACCATTTCCGTGTACAGGTGTATACCCTACTTGTGGGTTTGTAAAAATCGATACTATCCCCGTTGGCACTCCGGAAATTGAAGTAACAAAATTACCTTGACC